>NZ_CP012024.1:3060000-3368778 GCF_001050115.1 Bacillus smithii
TTCACTATCGGTCACTAGGGAGTATTTAGCCTTGGGAGATGGTCCTCCCAGCTTCCGACGGGATTCCTCGTGTCCCGCCGTACTCAGGATCCACCAGGGAGGGAACGAAGTTTCGACTACAGGGTTGTTACCTTCTCTGACGGGCCTTTCCAGACCTCTTCGTCTACCTCGTTCCTTTGTGACTCCACCATTGGTGTCCTACAACCCCAGAAGGCAAGCCTTCTGGTTTGGGCTGTTCCCGTTTCGCTCGCCGCTACTCAGGGAATCGCTGTTGCTTTCTCTTCCTCCGGGTACTTAGATGTTTCAGTTCCCCGGGTTGCCTTCCTTACCCTATGGATTCAGGCAAGGATGCTGCCCCATTACGGGCAGCGGGTTTCCCCATTCGGAAATCTCCGGATCAACGCTTACGTACAGCTCCCCGGAGCTTTTCGGAGTTAGTCCCGTCCTTCATCGGCTCCTAGTGCCAAGGCATCCACCGTGCGCCCTTTCTAACTTAACCATGTTGGTTTTATCCTAGATGGCGATACTCGGTTTATGCTGCTTCTTTTTTCTATCTAGTTTTCAAGGAACAACTTGGAAGGATGAAATCCTTCAAAACTGAACAAAACGAAAGCGTACTTAAGAATATCCTTAGAAAGGAGGTGATCCAGCCGCACCTTCCGATACGGCTACCTTGTTACGACTTCACCCCAATCATCTGCCCCACCTTCGGCGGCTGGCTCCCGTAAGGGTTACCTCACCGACTTCGGGTGTTGCAAACTCTCGTGGTGTGACGGGCGGTGTGTACAAGGCCCGGGAACGTATTCACCGCGGCATGCTGATCCGCGATTACTAGCGATTCCGGCTTCATGCAGGCGAGTTGCAGCCTGCAATCCGAACTGAGAATGGTTTTTTGGGATTAGCTCCACCTCGCGGTTTCGCGACCCTTTGTACCATCCATTGTAGCACGTGTGTAGCCCAGGTCATAAGGGGCATGATGATTTGACGTCATCCCCACCTTCCTCCGGTTTGTCACCGGCAGTCACCTTAGAGTGCCCAACTGAATGCTGGCAACTAAGGTCAAGGGTTGCGCTCGTTGCGGGACTTAACCCAACATCTCACGACACGAGCTGACGACAACCATGCACCACCTGTCACTCCGTCCCCCGAAGGGGAACCCTCTATCTCTAGAGGTAGCGAAGGATGTCAAGACCTGGTAAGGTTCTTCGCGTTGCTTCGAATTAAACCACATGCTCCACCGCTTGTGCGGGCCCCCGTCAATTCCTTTGAGTTTCAGCCTTGCGGCCGTACTCCCCAGGCGGAGTGCTTAATGCGTTAGCTGCAGCACTAAAGGGTGGAAGCCCTCTAACACTTAGCACTCATCGTTTACGGCGTGGACTACCAGGGTATCTAATCCTGTTCGCTCCCCACGCTTTCGCGCCTCAGCGTCAGTTACAGACCAGAGAGCCGCCTTCGCCACTGGTGTTCCTCCACATCTCTACGCATTTCACCGCTACACGTGGAATTCCGCTCTCCTCTTCTGCACTCAAGTCTCCCAGTTTCCAATGACCCTCCACGGTTGAGCCGTGGGCTTTCACATCAGACTTAAGAGACCGCCTGCGCGCGCTTTACGCCCAATAATTCCGGACAACGCTTGCCACCTACGTATTACCGCGGCTGCTGGCACGTAGTTAGCCGTGGCTTTCTGGTCAGGTACCGTCAAGGTACCGCCCTGTTCGAACGGTACTTGTTCTTCCCTGACAACAGAGCTTTACGATCCGAAGACCTTCTTCGCTCACGCGGCGTTGCTCCGTCAGACTTTCGTCCATTGCGGAAGATTCCCTACTGCTGCCTCCCGTAGGAGTCTGGGCCGTGTCTCAGTCCCAGTGTGGCCGATCACCCTCTCAGGTCGGCTACGCATCGTCGCCTTGGTGAGCCGTTACCTCACCAACTAGCTAATGCGCCGCGGGCCCATCTGCAAGCGGCAGCTTGCGCCGCCTTTCAACCTTCCTTCATGCGAAGGAAGATATTATCCGGTATTAGCCCCGGTTTCCCGGAGTTATCCCCGTCTTGCAGGCAGGTTGCCCACGTGTTACTCACCCGTCCGCCGCTAACTTTCAAAAAGCAAGCTTCTTGAAAGTCCGCTCGACTTGCATGTATTAGGCACGCCGCCAGCGTTCGTCCTGAGCCAGGATCAAACTCTCCAAAAAACATTGGTTTACGCTTCGTTTTGTTCAGTTTTCAAGGATCCATCTATTGTATTGGAGCGGGTGATGGGAATCGAACCCACGACAACAGCTTGGAAGGCTGTGGTTTTACCACTAAACTACACCCGCATCTCCAAATCGGGAAGACAGGATTCGAACCTGCGACCCCATGGTCCCAAACCATGTGCTCTACCAAGCTGAGCTACTTCCCGATGCGACATTTTTTAATTGTACATGGCGCGCCCAAGAGGAGTCGAACCCCTAACCTTCTGATCCGTAGTCAGACGCTCTATCCAATTGAGCTATGGGCGCATTTGCCGATGCGGTCGAGAGGACTCGAACCTCCACGGGGTCGCCCCCACTAGGCCCTCAACCTAGCGCGTCTGCCATTCCGCCACGACCGCATTTTAAAGAACGTTTCTTATTATACTATTTTTTTAGAATAAGTCAATAATTTTTTTGGTGCGGGTGAAGGGAGTCGAACCCCCACGCCCGAAGGCGCCAGATCCTAAGTCTGGTGCGTCTGCCAATTCCGCCACACCCGCAAAATGTGAGCCATGGAGGATTCGAACCTCCGACCCTCTGATTAAAAGTCAGATGCTCTACCGACTGAGCTAATGGCTCATTTAGAAGTTGGCTGGGCTAGCTGGATTCGAACCAGCGCATCACGGAGTCAAAGTCCGTTGCCTTACCGCTTGGCTATAGCCCAACAAACAATGGCGGTCCCGACGGGAATCGAACCCGCGATCTCCTGCGTGACAGGCAGGCGTGATAACCGCTACACTACGGGACCGTAGATAGCAACAGCCAGTCCAACTGTTGCCGATTATAGATGGAAGTGACCCGTACGGGATTCGAACCCGTGTTACCGCCGTGAAAGGGCGGTGTCTTAACCACTTGACCAACGGGCCACGGTGGCGGAGAAGGCGGGATTCGAACCCGCGCGCCACATATTTGTGACCTAACGGTTTAGCAAACCGTCCTCTTCAGCCACTTGAGTACTTCTCCTTCATAAAGTGGCTCCGCAGGTAGGATTCGAACCTACGACCGATCGGTTAACAGCCGATTGCTCTACCACTGAGCTACTGCGGAACAATTGAAATAACTTATTAGCTTGTCGACTCTTCATATTATAATGACCTATATTTAACAAGTCAAGCATAAAATGAAAAAATTTTTTATTACCATGTTCTTCAAATGGGCATTCTATTTAGGATCCCACCATCACTTTGCAACAAATTTTATGTTGGTTCCATTACACCCTGTCACTTACTGTCTCCATTCCCGCCTCAGGTTATTTCAAAATAACAAAAATGATATAAAAAACTTTTGAACAGTCAATGGAAAGTCGTCTTCTGTTTAATGCCTTACAAAATGACTTTCCATTAAAGAGAGTCGCCCTTTACATTTTCCGCAAACAAATTTCTTAGTATCCACCCTTCTCATACGCTTGAAAATTTGTTTGCACGATTGACATTGATAAATATATTGTTTTGTCGAGCGCTTTTTCTGAACAGTGGTCAAGGTGGAACAAAAACGAGGCGCTTTCACGCGATGCATTAATTCTTTAAAGTCCCTGTCACGATGTCGGTAGCCCTTCCCCTCTAAATGTAAATGGTAATGGCAAAGCTCGTGCTTTATAATTCCTATTAATTCTTCTAAGCCATACTCTTCATAATGCTTCTTATTCACCTCTATATTGTGAGAATTCAACAAATACCTTCCGCCGGTAGTTCTTAGCCTCGGGTTGAAAATCGCTTTATGAGTAAATGCTTTACCAAACCATTGTCGTGAAATTGTCTCTACTAGAGACTGCAATTCTTTGTTATCCAACCTCAACACCCCTCTGGAAACTTGACAAACCTATTCAGCATACTTATTAATATCCGGATTTTTCTTTTGATTTTAAGCTTGGCCCATTCTGTCACAACATCCGGCACCTTCGTTTGATCGCTTCATACAAACTGTATTTCGTGCCACTCGGTAAAAAAACGGGCTCATCCTTCGACCGCAAAAGAATCCTGTGCTTATAGCATCAAGAAAGCCGCAGCACCCGCCTTCAAAGCTAGAGTCCTGCGGCCCGTTTAGACGGTTGATTATCAACACTGGGAGGGTTTGATATGCCTAATTGGCTAAAAAATCAAATACGAATGGCGTTTTTGCAAAAAGACCGAAGCCAAATCAAGTTATTAAACCAATGCTGGTTTTTTTACACGGAAAGAGAATTGAAGCAAAACGTAAAACCACTCAAGTCTGTATAGACCGATGACATCCCGCACTGCGAAAATGCACTCTGGTGCATGTCTACTCATTAGGAGAAATCATTGTTAATGAAACTCTTCCTTTATTCAAGTCAACCTGATCGACCCAGACAGTGACCAAGTCGCCCACCGACACTACATCGAGAGGATGTTTCACAAACTCTTTTTTCATTTTGGAAATATGAACAAGTCCATCTTCTTTCACTCCGATGTCCACAAAAGCTCCAAAATCTACTACATTGCGAACTGTTCCCTCGAGCTCCATGCCTGGTTTGAGGTCTTCCATTTTCAAAATATCTTTCTTTAAAAGCGGTTTAGGCAGTTCATCACGAGGATCTCTTTCCGGTTGAATAAGAGCATCGACAATGTCTTTCAGAGTCAGTTCACCGATGCCTAACGATTCAGCTGCATCTTTAATGGAAAGCCGTTCCAACGCTTCCCGCAATTCAGACGTGCCAAGATCAGCTGTCGTAAATCCTAGTTTTTCAAGCAATTGGCGGACTTGCGGATAGCTTTCCGGATGAATAGGAGTCCGGTCCAATGGCTCTTCCCCATCTAAAATTCTTAAAAAGCCAATAGACTGTTCAAACGTTTTTGCTCCTAACCTCGGAATATCTTTTAGCTGCATCCGATTAGTAAACCGGCCATTTTCATTTCTATACTTCACAATATTGTTGGCAACGGATTTAGAAAGTCCAGAAACATATTGAAGCAAAGAGGCTGAAGCCGTGTTGACATTTACCCCCACTGAATTCACAACCGTCTCCACCACAAAATTAAGGGATTCCTGCAATTTTTTCTGTGAAACATCGTGCTGATATTGTCCTACGCCAATGGATTTCGGGTCGATTTTGACTAGTTCCGCCAAAGGATCTTGAAGCCTTCTGGCAATCGATACGGCGCTTCTTTCCTCCACTTGAAGATCGGGAAACTCCTCGCGTGCCAAATCAGAAGCAGAGTAAACACTCGCGCCGGCCTCGTTTACAATGAGGTAAAAAATATCTTTTTCCATATTTTTTAAAATGTCTGCCACAAATTGTTCTGTTTCCCGAGAAGCCGTTCCATTGCCAATGGCTACTACTTCAATTGGAAAACGTTCCAGGAAATCAATAAAAAGGCGTTTCGCTTCTTCTTTCTTTGCTTTCGGAGGATGGGGATAAATCACTCCGATATGAAGAACTTTTCCTGTTTCATCGACTACGGCCAGTTTGCATCCCGTACGATAAGCCGGATCCACTCCAAGAACGGTTTTCCCTCTTAAAGGTGGTTGCATTAACAACCTTTTCAGATTTTCTGAAAAAATATGGATCGCCCTGTCTTCCGCTTTTTCTGTCAATTGATTGCGAATTTCCCTCTCAATAGAAGGTTGTATGAGCCGTTTGTAGCTGTCTTCCAGCGCTTCTTGAACAAAACGGGCAGATATGCTTTCCTTATTTTGAATGACCTTTTTCTGTAAAAAGCGTAAAATGTTTTCCGCATCTGTTTGAATTGACACCCGCAAAATCTCTTCTTTTTCTCCGCGGTTCACGGCCAATACACGGTGGGAAGCTGCTTTAATGACCGGTTCTTCATATTCGTAGTACATTTCATAAACCTTTTTTTCATCTTTTTCCGCATCTTTCACCGTACACTTTAACGTTCCATTTCGAAATGTTTCTTTTCGAATCCAGTCTCTTATAGAAGCATCATCCGAGATCATTTCCGCGATAATGTCTTTGGCACCCTGGATGACTTCTTCTATCGAGAAAAGTTCTTTTTCGTCTGATAAATAGTTCGTTGCTTCTTCTTCAACAGACCCCGTCACCGGGAAACTTAGCAGCCAAAGAGCGAAAGGTTCCAGACCTTTTTCCTTGGCAATGGTCGCTTTTGTCCGTCTTTTTTGTTTATACGGGCGGTAATAGTCTTCTACCTCTTGCAGTTTATCAGCAGCTAAAATCTTTTGCTGCAATTCTTCCGTCAGCTTGCCTTGTCCTTCAATGCTGCGCAAAACTTCTTCTTTTCGTTTCTCCAAGTTCTGAAGGTAGTCCCATCTTTCCATAATCGAACGAATTTGAACTTCGTCGAGCGCTCCGGTTGCTTCTTTTCGGTAACGAGCGATAAACGGGACTGTATTGCCCTCTTCCAACATGGAAATAACCGTTTGTACTTGTTTCCATTTTAGTGATTGTTCTTCAGCTATCTTTTTTAGTAAATTCATTTCTCTGTCAGTCGATTGTTCAATCATATTCGTTCCGTTCAAAACGGAGTTCACTCCTTTTCCTAAACTTCTAGAAAAAGCAAAAAAGTCTTCCAAATGGAGAATCGGGGAAGTCCTTTTCAATCGATACACTATCGATGAGCAGCAAAAGCTTCTTCTTATCCGTTAAATAGTTAAGCTGCCCTCTAGTCGGATGATTCAAAAAACATCAAGGTGAGCTAATACACCCGCTCTAATAGACATTCGATTGATCATATATGTGTTCTCCCATTTTATCATAATTTCCTCTTTAGCAGATAAGGTGAGACGGAATGAGGAAGAAAGTAGGGGGTTGGTTGGGACTCTGGCAGCTCATTGATTCAATTTTTTCCAAAAAAAATGACGAGAGAACCCTTCTCGCCCGTGATCCCCATCGTCATTCTTTTTTAGAAAAAATCAATCAAACTGCTAATTCCTCTCAAAAAATACTTTCTTATCATTGGTTTCAAACGAAAAATTATGCTTTTTTGGTTTCCCCATCTCTATATTCAGAAAAACTGTCTATGCCAAATTTTTTATGAGATTGGGAAGCAGCAAATGACACACTATGTTTCCAATTATGCATCGGTTTCATTTTTCCGAATTCATCGTTTCGGATCGAATGGCTTTTTTTAATTTTTGAACGGCGCGACGTTGAAGACGGGACACATGCATTTGGGAAATTCCCAGCTTTTCGCCTACATCTTTTTGGCTCATATTTTTCAAATACGTATACTGTATAATTTTCCATTCTCTTTCGCTCAGTACAGGAAGAACCTTTTCCAAGTCGAGACGCTGATCCACTTTTTCATATCCTTTTTCCTCATTGCCCACCATATCAAGCAGTGTCATAGTGCCACCTTCAGAATCAGCTTCAATTGTACGATCTACGGATAACGTCTGGTAGCTTCTCCCCATTTCCATCGCTTCCAAAACTTCTTCTTCCGAGATATCCAAGTAATCAGCGATTTCCTTTATTTGCGGTGATCTTTGCATTTCACTTGTCAGTTTTTCGACTGTTGATTGAATTTTAGGGCTCAGTTCTTTAATTCTGCGGGGAACATGAACACTCCATGTCTTATCCCGCAAATAGCGTTTGATCTCGCCGACAATAGTTGGTACCGCAAACGCTTCAAAGCTTTTGCCAAAAGATCGGTCATAGCGGCGGATGGCCCCTAAAAGCCCGATCATTCCAACTTGTACGATGTCCTCATGATAAGATTTTCCCTTGGAATACTTTCGTGCAATCGATTCAACCAAATGATGATAATGCGTCACGATTTTTTCCTGCGATTCTTGGCATTTATGACGCTGAAACTCTTCGATCCATTTCATAACCTTTTGTTTAAAAGGACATTCATTAGGTTGAGATGGTTTTCGCATCCCTCTCCACCTGCTCTCTTTTAAGGTATTTTGTCATAAAGACGGATACCCCTTCTTGGTGATGGATTTTCACATCATCCATAAGCGTTTCAATCAAATATAATCCTAATCCTCCTTCACGAAAAAATTCTCCTTCCCTTTGTTCAAGATGGCACATCTCCTTTTTCAAATCAGATGAATGGAAACTTTGACCTCTATAGGCCACCATTAATTCCAATCGATCATGATATAGAGAAAATCCAATGACCATTTCTCCTTTTCCTTGTTCTTGGTACGCAAATGGTATTGCATTGAGAATCGCTTCGCTGACAACAATTTTCAAGTCCTCAATAGCCTCATACATAAAACCCATTCGACTTGCGATCCCAGATAGCGTTAAACGGATTACTCCTATATACTCCGGCTTGGCAGGTATTTTCATCTCGATATAATCAAAAGGCTGCCCCATGACACTCCATCCTCTGCTTTCTTGTTACATGTTCAAGATATCCACAAAATCTGATGATGTCAAATCATCTATTGAATCGTTCTGTAAGCCCCATTCAATAAAATTTCTAATGAATCTGCCATTTGTAAAAAGAATAACAAATACTTCGAGGCATGTACTATCCAATTATTTCAAGTCGAACCAATCCACAACTACCTAATTCTCCTTTTCCTCCGCATAAGAATCGTAATTTTCTTAACTCATGGAAAACGCAATCTTTTCTTAATCGCTGCTCTTTTTCCATACCGTTCTTTATTCGGCTATATCTCATAGGTTTAGATATTAAAATGATCGAAGTACAATGAATGGTATAACTGGTTGCCAAGGTAGACGCCTGTCTCAATAAAAAACCAAAAACCGAATTGGAGAATTTCTATCAGTTAGTCCTATAACCCGTGTTAGGCAGCTGCAAAACTGGGTGTTTAAAAGGCTGTATCTATTGCGGCCCAACTTGCGTACTATTTGATGAAATGTAATGATGAGGCACACAGCATACGGGGGTAAAAATAAAAACCTTGATCCCTTAATTTTTAAGAGGTCAGGTTTTATTTTTTTTATTCTTTTTCCCGTCTAATAACCACACAAACAATCTAAAAAATACAACGAAAAACAAAGATTGTATCATGTTTTCAGTCCAATTGAATGTATTATTTTCAACATAATCAAAAATAACTAAAACAAAATATAATACGATGGATAATATGAAATTCTTATAAAAGACGTTCATATCATTCCTCCTTGAAGTGTTTAAAAACGAAAAACCATTTCTCTCCCACTCTAAAATTCCAACACAAATAGAGAATCCCCCACTTCATTTTATCTAAAATTTTCTATATTTTCGGATAATTACATCCGCTTATAAACATAAAACGAGTCATTTTAGTACTATTGAAAGTTTGCTGATTTCTGTCATGTAAACCACTTTAGTCAATCATAAACTATTCTCAGTCATATTTCTAATTTTCAGAATAACGGTTTTCCTTTTTCAAACAAGGCTGACTGAAATGCGTGCATCGGGTAAATAGATCAAAACAAACGGAAGTAAAAGGCGGGTTCATGTTGAATGCTATCCTTGCAAATCCGCAGAGTATGCTTTGCTTGACGGCAATCACACACCTACACGAAGGTTAAGGTGAAGATTTTTGAAGCAGATAGGCAGTCCAAAGAAAAAATCTTTTTTCTCTAAAGATAAGAGCCAATTTATTAAAGTAGACTTTCCGACAAATAAACGGCTTTTTTTGCATTTACACGCAACCGCAAACGTTTTTAAATGTGAGTAAATAACAACGCCCCTTTAGACAACCAAGGAGCGTTCATTTAAAAGTCTATTAGACCTAAACTGATTTGCAAGGCTTCGTCCACTTTTTCCATCATTTCTTCATCTAAATGGGAAATTTTATCCGTTAAGCGTTGTTTGTCAATTGTGCGTATTTGTTCCAGCAAGATAACGGAATCCCGCTCAAAACCATATCGCTTTGCGTCAATTTCTACGTGTGTAGGCAGTTTGGCTTTTTGGATTTGCGCTGTGATAGCAGCAACAATTACAGTGGGACTAAACCGGTTCCCTATGTCGTTTTGAAGGACTAGTACTGGACGCACTCCGCCTTGCTCCGAGCCGACAACAGGGGAAAGGTCTGCAAAATACACATCACCACGCTTAACAATCAAAGGATTAGCCCCCACTTACTAATCGTTCTACCGTATTCTCTGCCTCATATTCCGCTTGAATAGCCTCGGAGGCAATAGCAAGATTGATTTTTGCCATTTCCATATAGCCTCGTCTCATCGTTTCCCTTATTTGACGCTTTTTGCGTTCTCGAAGATACGCTTTTGTGGCGCGATAAATAAATTCATTGCGATTCACATTTTCCTGCTCAGCAAATCCGTCTAATTCGTTTAAAAATTGCTGCGGCAATCGAATTAAGATTTCTGTCGTTGTGCTGGATTCAGACACGAACTACACCTCCACCGTTCACTGCAATAACCGTCTCTTTACACTACCAAATCCATGATACCATCAATTGAGCCGCCCGAAAAGATAAATTATGAATTCTTCACCTATTATCGTCATAAAAACACGAAAATTATGCATTTATATTGACAAAGAAAAAAGTTCACTGCTTACATTTTCCGGTGAGAAGACAAAAGTGGGTTTGAAACGTCCACAATCTTTCCGGATTCTATATAGACACGGGGAACTCGATGGGAAATCATACAACCAATTTCATAATGAATCGTTTCAAGATTTGCCGCAATTTCATCCATCGTGATTTCATCCCGGCCTTGCTTACCGATCAAAACGACTTCCGTTCCTACGGGCACTTCCTCATCTAAGCGGATCATGCATTGATCCATGCAAATTCGTCCTACGATAGGAGCTCTTTTCCCGCCAACCAGCACTTCTTGGCCTTGAAGCTTGCGAATCCAGCCGTCTGCATAGCCGATTGGCAAAGTAGCGATCCATTCATCTTCCTTTGCTTCATATACACCCCCGTAGCTGATTCTTTCTCCCTTCTTCACCTTTTTCACATGAACAATTTTTGTATGCAGAGATAATGCCGGTTTTAATTCAAAAGGAAGAAGGGATTGGATGTCGGCAGAAGGCGACAGCCCATACATCGAAATTCCATAGCGAACGAGATTAAAAGCATGAGATGTTTCTTTAAACCTTAAAGTAGCTGCACTATTCGCGCAATGAATATATTTTGGTTTTTGTTCCAGAAGTTGCACCATCACTTGAAATTTTTCAAATTGTTTCCGGAAATAATCTGTATCTACTTCGTCGGCTGTCGCAAAATGAGTAAAAATCCCTTCTAATCGAAAGGCAGGGGAACGCATAATTCGTTTTTCCAATGCTTTCAACTCTTTTTCGGTCCTTACACCGATTCGGCCCATTCCCGTATCTACTTTCATATGCACACTTAACGAGGAGCCATTCAAAAATGGTTCCGCTCTTTCCAACCATTCTTCCTGAAACACCGTCAACGAAATACGATGGTCTGCTGCCAACTTGGCGTCTTCCGGCCTGGAAGCTCCTAATACTAAAATCGGCACTTCGATTCCGCTGTTCCTTAATTTCAAAGCTTCATCTAAAAAGGCCACAGCCAAACCTTTGGCTCCCGCCTTTATAGCGGTGTTGGCAACTTGAACATCACCGTGACCGTATGCATTGGCTTTTACCACAGCAAATAAATCCGTTGTAGACGGCAAAAGTTGCAAAGCTTCTTTTACATTATAAGCAATGTGATCCAAATTAATTTCAACCCATGTATCCCTGTAAAACTGAGATGTATCCACTCATGACCCTTCTTTCCACTAAACTCCCCTTCATTATGACAAATATTGTCGAATTTTTAAATGCAAAAAAAGAACTGGCCTAAAAGTAAAATGACTTTTGAGCCAGCCTTTTCTGTATCATATGAGTTTCCGTTGTTTAAATAGGGTAAAATTACCAATTAAAAAAGTATTCCCTCTTATTTTTCGGGATTTCCTTGCATGGAACTCGCAATTCTGATCATTTCTTGCTTCGTGAGGTTCTTCGATGCCAACGTATAGTCAACCCCTTGATACGTCCAAGAGAGCGAGTGATCCGTTATGGACCCGATGGCAAAGCCAAGATCCGCCACTTCACCATCCAAATCAATTGGTTCGGAAGCCTCAACAGCGTGAGCTTTTTCTTGAACAATCGTAAACGATTTTTTCCCGCCATAGGTAAGAACAACCCGTTTCCCATTATCAGATGACAACTCATTTTCTTCCACCAGCTTTGTTCCTTCTAAATCAGCAAGAGGATATTGAACGGAAAAATCTTGATCACCCGAGTTTGCAGCAACCGGTACTTCAAGCTGAGCTCCTGTCATATTCTTTTTCATATCAAAGGACGACGAATCAAAATTGGCATGTAGATCCAAATTTTTGAATTTGACGGTGACTAATGGATTGTGGTCGGTGTCCATTACTTTTACGGAGACAGGTGTTAAGTCTTTTTTGTTAAAAACGATTTCTTGGTAAGGAAGGATTTGCTTGTTTTGATAGCGGGTTTTGGTTTCAAATACATAGTGGTTTTTCGTTTCTTTAAAATTCGCCTCTTTATCTTCTAAAATGTCTTTCACTAACGACTCATATAAGTATGCTTGACTGCTGTTCTTAGGCCAATCACTTTGGAATCGAAAGCTTTTATTAAGGGCAGGAGTTAATACGTACACACCGGTATCATTTCGCAAAATCATTTGGCTCTGGTCTCTTTTGGCCGCCTTTAGTTCTACCCGGTAATATTGATGTTCTTTATTCCATACTTCCACATTATACGTTTGTTTTTCTTCTCCCACTTTTAAGGTCATTTGCGCTTCTGCTTTATACCCTTTTAATTTGCCGATTTTTTCATTTAGATCGGAAACAACCTCCTCTTTTGTCTTAGAACCGCAGGCAGCGAGAACAATCATTGTCAATAAGCCAATGAATAAGAGCGCCACATTCTTTTTCATTCTTTTCACTTCCCCTTTGTCTCATTTAAACATGAAAGGGAGAGAGAAGATGTTCAATAACCTAAGATGAACAGGCACTTATGCCTCTTTCGTCCAGCGCTGTTGCCTGCAATCTCGGCTTTTCGATCTTGTCTCTCCTGCTGTTATCCAATATATGAGACAACCATAGGGAATATGTACTTTAAAAATCTTTTCCCATTTTTTCGATGATCACTTGAGCAGCAGCAAATTCCCGGCTATGCGTAATAGTTAAATGAACTCCTTCTTTAAAAGGCTTGACGATCATCGGTTTTCCGTTCTCATTATATTGAATTTCGATGTCGTGAAACGTCAACTCTTTTCCGATTCCCGTTCCGTAGGCCTTGGAAAAAGCTTCTTTTGCCGCAAATCGCCCTGCCAAATATTCAGCTTGCCGTTTTGGCGATAAAGATTGAAATATATTCATTTCATTTGCAGTCAGTATTCTACATGGAAATTTCGGTTGACGACGAATCAGCGTTTCAATCCTTTCCATTTCCACAATATCTAAACCAATGCCAATAATCATCACAGTTCGTCCCTTCTAAATGATTTCCGGCCGCATATAAATGGAGGTAGCATGTGAGAATCTTGCATCGAAATGCTTTTAGAACGCAGGATCGAAAAGCATTTCGTTGTTGCCCCAACTTCGTCACTCCCTTAACCAGAGGTGAAGTCCATGTTTCAGCGCAGTGAACGAATGGCAGATTTTATCCGTTATTATCCTTGCGTTTCCACATTAGCCGGTATTCAGACTCTATTTTATTTGGCGACATGGATTCCTTTTTTCCCTGCTGTCGCTTTCTACCAATCTTTTTCCGGAACCAATATTGCGATTGCGAATGGAGAATGGTGGCGACTCATTTCCTCCATTTTCATTCATAGAGGATTCTCCCATTTTTTCTTCAACACGATCACACTGGTTTTATTCGCTCCTCCTTTAGAGATTATGTTAAAAAAAATCAAGTTTTTATTACTCTACTTATTATCCGGGATTTTCGCAAATGCTGCCACCTTTCTATTTATGCCTTTAACCTACACTCATATCGGTTCAAGCGGAGCCATTTTCGGGTTATTCGGGTCCTTTGCCGCTTTCTTGCTGGTGAAGCCCCCTTTGCTAGCCGATCATCATCAAAAAATCATTTTTCCGGTTGTACTCATCGCTCTATTGATGACGTTTATTCAAACCGAAGTGAATATCGTTTCCCACCTGGCAGGTTTTGCTTGCGGATTCTTCATGGGCATCCTGTATCGAAAGAAACTCCTTGTTGAATGATCATCCTATTAAGAACGACAATGGCGGAAAGCAACCAGCCGTTTTCGCATTTCTCGCTCCAGATATTTGCAAACAAAAAAGCATAGGAATTCCTATGCTTTTGGAACGGATTTTCTTCGGCTCACGCGCGATCTTTGATTTTTGCGTTGATTTCCTTGTGTTTTATTAAAAGAACGTCTGCTCTCTTTTTTCATTGGCAGCGGCCCTTCCTCTGTAATATGGACAGGAGTGCGGTTAGGTTCTTTTGTAAGGAGTTTAAGGGCAGCGGCCACCACTTGACTTGGCGGGAACTGTGCCAGCAACTCGTTCGCTAATTCTTGATAGTCCTCTAAATTTTCATTATTTAAGCATGTCTCAATTTCATTCACGGCTGCTTTTTGTTGTCCGATGAGCGCTTCCGTCCATGTCGGCGGCTGCATCGGCGTCATCCGTTTTTTCGTCGTTCGTTCTACTTCTCTTAAATAGCCCATTTCCCTAGGGGATACGAACGTAATGGCAATTCCTTCTTTTCCGGCTCGTCCGGTCCTGCCAATACGGTGAACATAGCTTTCCGGATCTTGCGGAATATCATAGTTATAAACATGAGTAACCCCGGAAATATCCAATCCCCGTGCCGCGACGTCGGTCGCCACAAGAACATCGACTTTTCCTTCTTTAAACTTTTTCAGGACGTTCAAACGCTTCATTTGGCTAAGGTCCCCGTGAATCCCTTCAGCAGAATACCCGCGCAAAGTAAGCGCCCTTGTCAATTCATCCACTCTACGCTTCGTTCTGCCGAATACAATCGCAAGCTCAGGAGATTGTACGTCCAGAAGCCGGGAAAGAACGTCAAATTTTTCTCTTTCTTGAATCTTGATAAAATATTGTTCAATTTGCGGAACCGTCATTTCTTTTGCTTTCACTTGAACTAATTCCGGATTTTTCATAAATTTTTCGGCAATAGCACGGATCGGTTCCGGCATTGTTGCAGAAAAAAGAAGGGTTTGCCGTTCTCTCGGCATATGGGAAAGGATGGCTTCAATATCTTGAATAAAACCCATATTGAGCATTTCATCCGCTTCGTCAAGAACGAGCGTATGAAGATGGTCTAATTTTAATGTCTGTCTATTGATGTGATCAAGAATTCTTCCCGGAGTTCCCACAATCACATGCGGCTGTTTTTTCAAAGCGCGGATTTGTCTTTGAATATCTTGGCCGCCGTACACTGCAAGAATGCGCACCCGTTTATGATAGCCGATCTTATATAATTCCTCTGATACTTGGATGGCCAATTCCCGTGTAGGGGCTATGATCATTCCTTGAATATGATGATTTTTCGTATCGATTTTTTCCATTAACGGAATACCGAAAGCGGCGGTTTTCCCTGTACCCGTTTGAGCTTGTCCGATCAAATCCTTTCCGTCTAAGCTTTTTGGAATCGTGGCCGCTTGGATCGGAGTCGCCTCCTCGAAACCCAGTTGGTCAATCGATTTCAATAGAGCTGGACTCAAACCTAATTCTACAAATTTTGTCAATTCTCTCTTCTCCTTCTTAAACCTAAATAAATGTTTGTTACACAATATGCAGTTTTTTTCGTCTTACTTTTCAAAAAGGCCTTCATTGTTTCACGATAAATTCCTTTTATTTATATTTTTCCTTTTGATGAAAATGATATGGATGAGAACAGTCAATCAAGAAAAAATATGGAAGTTTCAATCACATGAAACGGTCTTAAAATTAGTTTTTCAAAAAAACATGAATAAAACACCTTAAACAAAAAAATACTCTTCCCACTGAAGAGCGATATTTAGCGTCACTTTTATCCGCTAACTCAGTTTCCTACACACGGATACGAGTAAAGATATCGAAAAGCAATGAGCTTGAACTTTCCATTATAGTCTAGAAGTACACAATCGCTAACCCTCTTAATGGTGGAAATGAAAGGAGACCTCCGGTTGGTATGCCGACTCCTTTGGCGGATTGATATGAAAGATGAATAACAAAGTGAAACTCCCACTAGCGGCAGCCTTTTTCGCTGAAACAATCGGCCTTTTGCGGGCAACTGACGTGCAACTACATTTTATGCCTGGCCTCATGGGCAGGGGCTGCCCATGAAAGCGTAATAAACAATTTACGGTAATCGTACCATTTCATTGAATAAAATTCAATTCCATCATCCTGATAACTTTATCCTTCTTAGTGGAAAAAAGCAAGGACTTTATTCCGTAAGATTGAGTCAAGTATTTGTGGGCAGTTTTTTTCTCCCTAACAATGAAAGCGGATTCACCATTTTAGGGTACTCTCTTGATAAAAAATTTGTCTTTTTTAAAATCCGGCCAACTCCTTTAAAGTCTTGTACACTGGAATATTTGCCTTACCTTTTAGGTATAGGAGATTGTCTCTTGTGACTTCACCAATTGTACTTGTCACCTTTTCTACGTAATGTTTTGGTGGATTCTTTTCCTCCTTGGTTTCTGTCCATCTTTCGACTTTCCCAAATAATGTTTTCAATGCCAGATTGTCTAGGAAAGCCACCAATCCAGTAATCATGGCACTTACGCCTTTTTCTACCCAGCTACGTCCATTTTTGAGCCTTTTTGCGAAGACACTCATCGTTCCCTCGGCACTTCCCATTGGACGCATTCCTTTGGTGTCAATACCTTGTTCTTGGAGCCACTTCCGGTAATCCCCGAGGGCTTCAGGATATTTTTCTAGTTGACGAATCAATTGGTCAAGACGTTCTTCCTGATCCTCTGTCTCTAGTGTTCCAACAGCACTGTTTAATTCCGTAAGTAGTTTCTGACTGTCATAGGACGCTAGTGCCTTTTGCATTTGGCGATAGCGAGGATGCTTACGGAATAAGCTGCGAATATCCCTTGCCACGTGGAAACGGTCAATTGAAAAGAATGCCCTGCCTTTAAAATGGTCTCGACAGGCTGTAATCCATCCGGCACCATCCCCGTTTATTACTAGCTTATGGACAGTTGGGTCATACTCGAAGTTTTCAATGAGAAAATCCTCAAACGCCTCCCAAAATGGCTGGTTCCCACGGTGAATAAAATGGCGTTTGTCTTTCAAACTTACTCGTTTTCCGTTGATTTCCCAGCCCTGATGAACCGCTGCAATTTTTTCTTCCTTGCCCCGTTTTCCTTTTCCTTGACGTTTCACATATAGGCCGTCCACTTCCACGAATAGGACAGGATAGTTTACAGGCTGTCGCTCTTTTGGGATACTTTCAATCTGTAACAGGTGTTGACGTATAGCTTCGTGACTAATCACTCGGTATCCTAAAAGTGTTTCAAGCGTGTGTTCTGCCTTTCGATAGGATGGCCCTGTAATGGCAAGCTCTAGAGCCGCTTCTTCTATCAGCGGACTAAAGGAGCCGGTCCCTTCGAATTCCAAAGAGCGATCAAGCAGATAGACATATTCACCTTTCTCCCTGTCTCGGTAGTAGTTCCGTTTCACCTTTATTTCTCCAAAAAGACTGATAATAGTGGTGATACGCTTATCGAGTAGACGATAACGCTTTTTATTTCGTTCTTCAGCAATCTGCTTGTCCATGTCCTCTAATAGTGTTTTCATGACCTTTGAGAAGGTTTCCTGTAATTGCCTCCAAACTAATTGCTCAATCTGTTTTAAATTTGGATATACTGTGTTATTCTTTTGCATGAGGGGTTACTCCTTTGTTTGTGATTTAGTTTTGGTTGACTAAGATTCTACCAAGGAGTAACCCTCTTTTTCATGTTATTTGCTTATTAACTACCGCGCTTTCGCTTGGTGGCCCCCTCATTTGTTGAGCGTTCTAACGTTCCCTCAACAAATGAGGGGGTTAAATTTTGCCCACAATAATTTTACTCATACATTCCGTAAAGCAAATAAAAGCGTTCCGTTTTCATCGAAAAACAGCATTACGCTTGTAAAAGATGGACGACCTCTTCCAATTTCATACCTCGTGATGCCTTCACTAAAATCAGTTCATTTCCCGTTAACAAGGATTTCAGCTTTTCCACGAGTTTCTCTTTTTCCATAAAAGCGAAAACGCGGTGTTCCGGCAATACGGTTTTCGCACCTTTCGCAATATATTGGCCTAATTCACCAATGGTGAACACATAGTCAATAGCATGTGGATTGATTTCTTTTCCAATCTCTTCATGGTATTGCTTTTCTTTCGGACCGAGTTCAAGCATATCGCCCAGAACTAAAATTTTCCGTTCGTAGCCTTGAAGTTCGGAAACCAAATCAATCGCTGCTCTTACCGAGGTAGGACTTGCATTATATGCATCATTGATAATTTTTTCTCCTTTGCTTCCCTCTACAAGTTCCAATCTCATTTTAGTTAATTCGATCTTTTTTAAGCCGTCTTCAATCTCATCGTAAGAGATCCCCAATTCACGAGCAACGAGAATAGCAGCCAATGCATTAAACACATTATGCTTACCGAGCACTGAAAGAAAGAATTCTCGTTCCGGTTCTGTATTAATGGAAAACCGGCTTCCCTCATTGGTCTGACGGATTTTCGTCGGGTATAAATCATTTTTTGCCGATTCCCCAAACGTTTTCACCGTCAAATGAGGCGTATTTTGGACTAGTCGCTCCAAAAGCGGTTCATCGCCGTGGTAAACAAGCACACCATTTTTGTCTAAGCCGTTAATAATTTCAAATTTTGCTTCTGCGATCGCTTCTCTTGAACCTAAATCTAACAGATGAGCTTCTCCAATATTGGTAATAACGGCTATATCCGGTCGAGCCATCCGCGTCAAAAAATCAATTTCCCCTTTTGAACTCATTCCCATCTCTAAAATCGCTGCTTCTGTATCTTGTTTCAAGGAAAGCAGCGTCAAAGGCAATCCGATATGATTATTGTAGTTTCCTTCCGCTTTTTGAACGCGGTATCGACTCGACAAAAGGCTGCTGATGATATCCTTTGTAGTCGTTTTTCCGTTGCTTCCGGTTACACCTACCACTTTGATCGACAGTTCATCACGATATGCTTTGGCAAGACGTTGGAGCGCTTCCAATGTATCGTCCACCATAATGATCGGGAAATGTTCCGGTGGATTGGGAACATCTTTTTGCCAAAGGGAAGCAGCTGCCCCATTTTGAAACGCTGTTTCGACGTAACGGTGCCCATCCGTATGGTCTCCCTTTAAAGGGACAAACAAATTCCCTTTTTCGATTTTTCGGGAATCAATACTCACTCCTTGAATCACAATGTCTTTATGGGAAAGTTCATATGGTGCTCCCATCATTTCAGCAACTTGTTGAATCGTTTTGACAATCATTTCCCTTCACCTTTTCTTCCTCGGAATAAACAGACGCGGCATTTTGAAAAACCGCGTCCACTCTATGAAACTGTGTATTTGATCTTTTAAACGGTGTATTTGATCTTTTGTTTTTCCTCATGCCTTTTTATGGCCAAATCAATTAATGTTTCAATCAGCTGAGGGTAATCTAAACCGCTATGTTTCCAAAGAAGCGGAAACATGCTGACGGGGGTAAATCCCGGCATCGTATTGACCTCATTAATCAGAACTCGGCCGTCTTCTGTCAAAAAGAAATCGGCACGAACCAGTCCGGAACAATCTAAAGCTTGGAAAGCTTTGATCGCTATTTGCTCCATCTCTGCCTTAACTTTCTCAGAAATTTCTGCCGGTATAATCAATTGCGTACTATTATCTTGATATTTCGCTTTATAATCATAAAATTCCTTTTTAGGAACGATTTCTCCCGGTACGGAACATTTCGGATCATCGTTCCCGAGCACTCCCATTTCTATTTCTCTCGCTTTTACTCCCTGTTCCACAATGATTTTACGGTCATATTGAAAAGCTTCCTTAAAGGCCTTTTCCAATTCATCTCGATTGGAACATTTGTTAATTCCCACGCTGGAACCGAGGTTGGCCGGTTTCACAAAACAAGGATAGCCGATTTCTTTTTCCGTTAATTCGTATGTTACTTCTTGATTTTTTTCCCAATGGCTGCGCGTAAACCAAACATAATCGACTTGGTCAAGGCCTGCTTCTGCAAATATATGTTTCATGATCACTTTGTCCATTCCCGCCGCCGAGGCTAAGACTCCATTTCCGACATAAGGAATGTTTAAAAGTTCAAGCATCCCTTGAACTGTGCCGTCTTCACCATTTGGTCCGTGCAAAAGCGGGAAGACCACATCAAACTCTTCACCGCCTTCCAGGAAAGCCGCTAACGGATGAGTGGACTCTTGGTTTTGAGGCGAAAACTGCAAATCTTCCACGCTTTCTGCCGGTCTTTCCAATTTCGGTCCTTTAATCCATTGTCCTTCTTTATTTATATGAACCGGATACACGTCGAATTTTTCCAAATCCAACGCTTCCGTCACCGCTTTGGCTGTCTGAAGGGAAACTTCATGTTCCGCTGATTTCCCGCCATATAATAAACAAACTTTCGTTTTCATCACGAACCTCCAATATTGTTGATTTTCATTAAGAAAAATCATTCTATTCCTGTTCATTGAATAACATTTCTATTTTATCATTTCTTTACATGCCGGAAAAACGTTTCTTCATATGATTATATGCAATCACACTATGAAATTTTAAGAAAATCTGGATAATACATGGCTTTTCGTTCTTTATTCAAGATTTCCTGTTTACTAAAGAAAGGCAGAAAGGTTCCATTTGGAATGGTCCGCCTCACTTTCCTGAAATGGTCATAGTCTGGAAAAAATTTCTTTAAAAGCTCCCCATTGCTTTTTCCACAAGAAACCGGAAATCAAGGGTCAATCCGAAAATAGATTAGAAAGTGGAGATCGTTTTTATTCTTATATTCGCATTATAAAAACGCCAGCCTTAAAAAGAACAGCCCATGAATGCAAAAATAATGGAAACAAATAAGCCTTTTGATTTTTTTAATCATTGACAAAATCTAACCTTGACGTTAACGTTAAATGTAAATTGATACCATAATGGCTGAATATATTATTTTATACAAGGAATAAACGGCAAAAAACGAACTTGGGCAACATCATTCCGGCGCCGGAAAGGACGTGAAAAAAGAAACTGTTTGTTTTTCATCAAAAAAGAAGGCTTGCTTTTTTCCCGCATGCGTTTCGCTTCAAAAAACGATGGAACAAGCAAGTGCGAACGTCTGGCCACTCTCAATGAAAAACGAGCGAACGAACGAGTGAGTCGACCTAAAAACGAGCCTGATTTTGATTGGTCCATCGTTTTAAACCAATACAGAAAGGAAGGATTTTTCATGGAAGAAAGAAATTTTGCACGAGCGCGATTGATTACCGTATTTGCGTCATTTTTAGCGTTTATGGGGATAGGAGTTGTGGACCCGATCCTGCCGGTTATTGCCGAGCAAATCGGGGCTTCTCATTGGCAAGTAGAAATGCTGTTTACCGCCTATATTTTCATCATGTCCGTTATGATGATTCCCGCTGGCATTTTGGCCAGCCGCGCCGGAGATAAAAGGCTTATGGTTGCTGGTCTTATCGTGGTAACGATTTTTTCATTGTTATGCGGACTTTCCCAAAATATCCCGGAATTGTCCATTTTCCGAGGCGGCTGGGGACTTGGCAATTCGATGTTTTTCGCTACCGCTATGACATTATTAATCGCTCTGTCCGACGATGCCCAAAAAGCGGTTGGTTTATATGAGGCCGCCATCGGTTTAGGTATGGCCGGCGGTCCTTTAGTGGGCGGTCTGCTTGGGGATTTTTCCTGGCGGTTTCCTTTCATTGCGACCGGCATTTTGATTTTTACTGCATTTTTGCTTGTGGCGTTCTTTGTATTTGAACCGTCGTCTAAACAAACGCGTAAACCGGCCGGATTGAAAGACCTTAAAAACTTGTTTACGTTCCCGCCTTTTTTGATTGCCTCGCTTTCGGGAATGCTCTATTATTATGGATTTTTCGTTGTTCTGGCTTATACGCCGCTTACTCTTGGACTTTCAGCCATTCAAATCGGCTTGGTGTTTTGTGGATGGGGGCTTTTCCTTGCATACGGATCTGCCGGTTTAGCTCACAAATTAGAAGAAAAATATTCTCCAAAACAAATTTTGCCGTTTAGTTTACTTGTTTTTGCAATGTTAGTCGGGGCCTTATTCTTTGTGCATTCCAGCATCGCATTGATTACCATCGTCATCGTCTCCGGTTTAGCATGCGGGTTAAACAACGCCTTGTTTACAAGCTACGTGGTGGAAGTATCTCCTTATGAACGTGGGGTTACATCCGGTACTTACAATTGCATCCGCTGGATCGGGGCAGCTGTTGCTCCTGTGTTGTCAGGATATCTAGGAGAATCCATTTCTGCCCACACGCCATTTATCATTGCCTGTACCCTTGCGATTATTTCCATCTTGTTAATGATGATTAAGCCAAAGCAAGCAAAAGTTTCTGTCCGCAAAACCATCGCCAAATAATAAAGTTCGCTCAGAAAATTGCTTAAACTTGTATACGAATTCCAAGCCGAAAAAGGACTTGCCATAAAAGCCTCTTACAGTCTTCGTAAGAGGCTTTTACACTCATTTAGGAGAACGCATATTTTTCCGTCAGAAAATACTAGCAGTTCAGATCTTTTTTCGTCTTAAGGAGAATTCGGAGCTCTTCTCTTTCCAGTATTGGCTTTCACCATTCTATTGCTCTACTGTCTTGGTCAAAACATCATTTGGCCATGGTGGTTCACAAAGATCGCAAGCCAAGTGCTGCTTAACCTTCGCCTGGTATACAGAGTTCCTTCGTTTGTTTTGTCGGCTTCTCTATTTAAATAAAGCGCTCCATTCCCGCATTTTTTTATCATAGACCAGCTGCCCGTCCGGAGTCTCTCCCGTTTTATCCAAATAGTCATCCACCATTTCATCCATATTGATATAATCCCCTATTACCCAAACGGGAATTTCAATTTTATGTCGAGTTTGATTCGCTCTAGATATGGAGATGACCATGCCTTCTTTCATCTTGTCTTTGAAGGAAGCGATCACATCCCTCGGAACCGAAGGAAATTCTCTCCCTCTTTTCAGATTAAACAGCCCCTTTTCTCCTCTTATATGGCTCATTTTCAAAGCAATCACATGTCCGAGCATATAATAAAAATCGGTTAAAAATCGATAATAGGTTTTATTGAACCAGCCATCATCATGGGATAAATATACGTAGCGGTTATTCAGTTTGCTGTAAAAAGGATCGCTTAAATGCTGTTTGCTGTGCCCTAAATAAAGGAGCTCGGCGATTTCCTGCCCCTCCAATTCATTCAGCCCGTCCGTGTCTTCAAAGTCAAGCCAGCAAAAGTCGCCATATTCATACACATCTTCTTTCAGCAGCCGATCCAAATTGTCTTTTTCCACATAATCTAAAAGAGTGTGCATGTTAAAATCGCTGTAGTCAAAGTTATGCTTCAAAAGCAAAACATTATTCAGTTCCTTGGGGAGACATTTTACAAACTCGCGGAACTCAATTCCATATGACATCGTATATTGATGAACCGCATTTAAATGAATATAAATAAGCTCCTTCATAATCCCATGATTTCTCAATCTTATGACCTCCGAATCTTCCCAATCTCCTTTTTCCATCCGATACACATATTCTCATTACTATTTTAGCAAAATTAGGTGAAAAGACGTATGATAAAATATGATTGAAGCAATAAAAATTCGTTCTGTCATTAGATTTATTCTATTTCTATTGTGATTTGGAATATAGGCTATTCTTCCTCCGCATTTCATCACGCCGGAGAACAGAAAGAGCCGGGAATTCCAAAACATACGACTCCATTTTTTATGTTTCGATTTATAATAAGGACTTAGCCCATTAAAGGAGGGAATGACGGTGATTCAAAATTTGACAGAAGATCAAATGACGCTTCTTGTCATTAAAGCCTTAAAAGAAGGGAAAAAAACAGACTTTCAAAAGCTTTTGGAAGAATTGCATCCCTACGATATGGCTACGATCTATAAAAATTTACCGGAAAAACATAAACTGCGTTTTCTTTTACAGCTAAACATTCCCGTCCTAACCGATATGATTCAAGAGCTGGGTCATGAAGAACAGCTTGAAGTTTTGAAAAAGCTCGGGAGAGAAAAATCGCGGAAGGTCTTAGACGATATGGACAACGACGACCTTGCGTCCTTGCTCGACGACATGTCTCCCGAAAGAATCAAATCGTTTTTGTCCGGAATGAAAAAAGAAGAGTCCACCATCATTAAAAACATGATGAATTATCCTTCTGAAACGGCCGGCCGTCTCATGACGAACCGTTTCGTATGGATTCGCAATTATTATACGGTGAGAGAAGCCGTAGATAAGTTAAAGACGTTTGCAGAATATGCTGAGACCATCAACTATTTATACGTAATTGATGAAAACCGAAAACTGGTGGGCGTTGTTTCCTACCGCGATCTTCTTCTCGCTGATATAAACGCCAAAATCAAGGATATCATGTATGAGCGTGTCATTTCAGTATCCGTTCTAACCGACCAAGAAGAAATTGCCAGGCTCATTGAACGTTACGACTTTTTGGCGATACCGGTTGTCGACGAAGAAGGAGTTTTGCAAGGAATCGTCACGTTCGACGACATTATCGACGTTGTCATACAAGAAGCGAATGAAGACATTGAAAAACTTTCCGCTTCAGGGAAAGCGATCGATTTTGATACAAAAGCGCCTGTAGCGGCCTTTCGACGGCTTCCATGGCTGATCTTGCTGCTGTTTATCGGCCTCGTTTCCGGAAGCATCATTTCAGGATTCCAAGCAACATTGCAAAAAGTAGTCGCTTTAGCTTTTTTCATGCCTATGATTGCAGGCATGACCGGAAATACAGGAACACAATCATTGGCAGTGGTGGTGAGGGGCCTTGCTTCTAAAGACATTAATATGAAAACAGCTTTAAAATTAGTCGGACGTGAATTCGTTGTCGGCGTCATTATCGGTGCGATTTGTTCTGTTCTTTTGTTTGCGATCGCTTTTTTCTGGCAAGGAAGCGCCATTCTCGGATTGGTGGTCAGCCTCTCCATTCTTCTCACGCTCATCATCGGAACTTTGGCCGGAACGGTGATCCCACTGATCTTGTACAAATTAAAAGTTGACCCGGCAGTAGCATCCGGTCCGCTGATTACGACCATTAACGATATTTTTTCACTTCTCATTTATTTTACGATCGCTTCCTGGTTCCTGGATCGGTTAATTTAAACAGGTGTGAAAGTTTGCTATTTGGGAAAGATAAAGAGAACCTATATATAGAGCTCTCGTTACTCTATATTTTTCCATTAATCGATGAAGTTTACCAATTTGGTGCTCTCACTGCTGATCTAAATCGGAATTATGATACAATAGGACAATAGATATAGACATGAAAATTATTATAGGAGGTGTGGGAGGCTATTTTCAAAAAGAGCCGATCTTCCCTTTGTTAATGGCTTCCGTTGAATCGGAACGCTAAGATTCAAGAGGTGGATCGCCCTCAGGAACTAGCCTCACGCTTTGATTACCGTCAAAATCATAGCTATTCTTGCGCTCATCGCTTTCGCAGCGTTTTTCGTAGTAGCAGAATTTTCCATCGTAAAAGTGCGATCCTCTAGAATTGATCAACTCGTATCAGAAGGAAACAACAAAGCAGTGGCCGTAAAACGAATTATTACCCATATGGATTCCTATTTATCCGCCACTCAATTAGGGATTACCATTACCTCTTTAGGACTTGGTTGGCTTGGAGAGCCTACAGTAAAGGCTCTCATCCATCCGTTGTTCCGCGCGATGCATTTGCCAAACAACATCGCTCATGTACTTTCGTTTTTGATTTCTTTTTCCGTTATCACGTTTTTAAGCGTGGTTTTAGGAGAACTTGCTCCTAAATCAGTAGCCATTCAAAAAGCCGAAGCGATTACGCTGGCGATTGCAAAGCCATTGATCGGTTTTTATCGGGTGATGTTCCCTTTTATATGGGTATTAAATCAATCCGCACGGCTTGTTACTCATTTATTTGGTTTAAAGCCTGCGACCGAAACCGACATCGCTCACTCTGAAGAAGAATTGAGGATCATTTTGTCAGAAAGCTATAAAAGCGGTGAAATCAACCAATCGGAATACCGATATGTCAATAAAATTTTTGAATTCGACAACCGCCTGGCAAAAGAAATTATGGTGCCGCGGATGGAAATTGTCAGTTTTGATCAATCCGATACGTTAGAGGATATTTTAGAAACGCTTTTAGCGGAAAAGTATACCCGATATCCGATTACGGACGGAGACAAAGATAACATTATCGGCATGATTAACATGAAGGAAGTATTGACAGACTGTGTGTCTAATTTAAACAATAAGAAAAAGCCGCTTATACACTATGTCAAGCCGATCATCCGCGTCATAGAAACGATCCCTGTTCAGAGCCTTTTGGTAAAAATGCAAAAGGAAAGGACGCATATGGCCGTCCTTCTGGATGAATACGGCGGCACTGCCGGAATTGTAACGGTTGAAGATATCCTGGAAGAAATCGTAGGTGAAATTCGGGACGAGTTTGATACAGACGAGGTTCCTCTTATCCGCAAAATTGGAGATAACCATTACCTCTTAGATGCCAAAGTGCTGATCGAAGACGTGAACGATCTTCTCGGAACCGCTTTGGACGAAGAAGATGTTGATACTATCGGAGGATGGCTCCTCACACAAAAATATGATTTAGCCGAAGGAGATATTATTGAATATCTTCCGTACCAATTTAAGATTGCAGAAATGGACGGACACCATATTTTGTATGTAGAAATTTCTAAAGTCAGCACCACTCCCTCAAGGGTTTAACTTTTCATCAGACTTTAAGCATCCATGCCTCCCCATCCTTTCAAAGGCGAAGATGCTTAAAGTCGCTCATTTCACCAGTCTCCTCTCTCCAATGAGTTCATAGGCGATAATCCCCTGTTTTCAAAAAGACTCCAATACTTTTTTAGATAAAAGTGTATAAATCTTGAAAACCATCTTAAGATGACTTAGAATAAAACCATTTTCCCCGCCATAAAATAGGGAAATAAAGCCTCCAATTGACGGGAGTTCAAGTATTTTTTATAATATTGTTAATTTAAACACGAATTTGGGGTGATAAAATGGGACATTGATGCTTTTTTTCTTGACGTCCGTTCACCTGTTTCTTTCGACTTAAGAACTATTTGTTATTCACAATAAAGAAAAAATATAACAATAAAGCCATTCAAATACTTTAGGAGGTGACTCCTTACTCGCCGTCTCAGCGAGATAAGGAAATTTATTTGGACATATTTAGTCTGGTTCTTGTCGTTATGTTAATTGCAATAACGGCGTTTTTCGTAGCTTCTGAATTTGCCATTGTAAAGATTAGAAGCTCGCGGATCGACCAATTGATTGAGGAAGGCAGCAAACGAGCCGTTGCCGCCAAAACTCTCATTACGCACCTGGATGAATATTTGTCGGCTTGCCAATTGGGAATTACGATTACCGCACTTGGGCTTGGATGGTTAGGCGAACCTGCTGTAGGCCGCATGCTTCACCCGATATTTGAAAGCATGAATTTAGCCGATTCCGTTCAACACATTTTGTCAGTGGGAATTGCTTTTGCCTTGATTACCTTCATCCACGTAGTGGTAGGAGAATTAGCGCCAAAGTCATTCGCCATTCAAAAAGCAGAAGCTATCACTCTATTTGTGGCGCAGCCGCTCATTTGGTTTTATCGGATCATGTTCCCATTTATATGGTTGTTAAACGGTTCATCCCGACTCGTAACGAGAATCTTTGATTTAAATCCGACATCGGAAAGTGAACTGGCCCATTCGGAAGAAGAACTGCGCATTCTTCTTTCTGAAAGCTATAAAAGCGGCGAAATTAACCAGTCCGAATATAAATATGTCAACAACATTTTTGAATTCGGTGATCGAATTGCAAAAGAGATAATGGTTCCCCGTACCGAAATCATTTCTCTTTCCAAAGATGAAACAATAGAATCCTTTATAAAGACCGTCAAAGAAGAAAAATTTACCCGTTACCCTATTATTGATGGGGATAAAGACCACATTATCGGATTAGTAAACTTAAAAGAAATCCTTACAGATTACGTGCAAAACCAAGAAAACATCCAACAAACGCTCGAATCCTATGTCCGCCCCATTATAAGAGTGATCGATACCATTCCTATTCATGATTTGTTAATCAAAATGCAAAAGGAACAAATCCATATGGCCGTTTTAATGGATGAGTACGGAGGAACGGCGGGTTTGGTTACGGTAGAAGATATTCTTGAGGAAATTGTCGGCGAAATTCGCGACGAATTTGATTTGGATGAAGTTCCCTTGATTCGGAAGATCAACGAGCATCATTTTATATTGGATGCGAAGGTGCTGGTCAGCGAAGTAAATGATCTGCTTGGACTGGAAATTGAAGAGGAAGACGTCGACACGATTGGCGGCTGGGTTTTAACGAAAAACTATGATGCCAGCCAAGGGGATGTTATTTTTTATGAAAACTATGAATTTCGTATTTTAGATATGGAGGATCACCATATCAAATATATTGAAGTTCTAAAAAAAGAATCACCTGAAGAGCAAATAGCACCGACCAAACAAATTTCGCTCGCGGAAAATGAAGCCATCTCTTAACGAAAAAGGCGCCAGGAATTCATCCCGGCGCCTTTTTCACGATTCTTACGGTGTCTTTACCCTGAATTCTCAGACAACGAATGACCTTCAACATCCATTCAATCATAAGGTGGATTTTTTTATACGCGCATACTAAACTATGTAAACACCTTTACAACTTTACAATTCCTCTGATATCTTTATATCCTTGTAGAGCTCGGAACAAATCCAAGCGAGACTTCGTTTTCGTTACTTTAACGCCCAAACTGGAAAGCTTGTTGATTACTCTTGCGATCCGCTCACTGTCCTTCACCACAACAGACACCTCTTCATTTTGAAGTTTATACTTTTTCTACGAATCAAACGGCAAACAGTTTCATCTTTTTTTTGAAAAAATATTGACCTTTATCTCCTCTTCTTAACAGCCCATCATCCCTCCCCCATCCTTGCATTTAAAGCGGCGGTCCTCTTGCAAACCATGATAGTACAGTTTCCTTAATAAATTCTTATCATTTAATGAAAAATCATCGAATCCTTTCCTAAACAAAAAGAAAAATAAGGTATCGTTATAGCAAACAAAGGAATATACTGATAAAATATGCTAAGTATAAAGTGTCCCCTTCTTTATACAAGATGGCTGCTGCTATTTCCATTTAAAACAGGGATGAAGAATAACCAATTCAATAGCTGGAAGTTGGCAGGGATGAATATGGAAATATTGGCAATTTTATTAATTCTCTTGTTTCTTCTGAATATCCTTTTTGCTGGCGTCATTATTTTCTTGGAAAGGAAGGAACCAAGCGCTACGTGGGGATGGCTGTTAGTATTGTTTTTTATCCCTCTCGTAGGATTTATTCTGTACTTAATCTTTGGACAAAATTTAACAAGACGCCGATTGTTTGATTGGGATGATATTAAAAAAATCGGGATAGAAAAAATGATTGACCAGCAAATCGCTGCTTTAAAAGAAGACCGATTTGATTTTCGCGATCCACATGCCGCAAAAAACCGCGATTTAATTTACATGCATCTTATCAACAATGACGCGGTGCTCACTCAAGACAACGATATAGACATATTTGTTGACGGCCAAGAAAAATTTGAGGCATTACTAAAAGACATCGCCAAAGCAAAAGACCACATTCATCTTCAATATTACATTTTCCGTGCCGATCACATCGGAAAACAGCTGATTCAGCTTTTAACAAAAAAAGCGAAAGAAGGAGTCGAAGTTAGAATTCTTTATGATGCAATGGGGTCTAGGCGGTTGTCGAAAAGATCATTCCGTCATTTAATAGCCGCCGGAGGCCGAGTGGAAGTGTTTTTCCCGTCCCGCATACCTTTAATTAATTTACGATTAAATTACCGCAATCATAGAAAATTGGTCATTATCGATGGGAAAATCGGGTATGTCGGCGGGTTTAACGTGGGGGATGAATACTTAGGATTGAATCCCAAATTTGGCTACTGGCGTGACACACATTTACGAATTACCGGAAAAGCAGTTCATGCGATTCAAACACGCTTCATCCTGGATTGGAATCAAGCGGCGCCGACACGCTACGATATCCAATATTCAGACCGGTATTTTCCGGAATCCCGTCCGGCCGGACAAATCCCCATTCAAATCGTGACAAGCGGTCCTGATTCGGAATGGGAAGCCATTAAAAACGGCTATATCAAAATGATTTCCAATGCCGAAAAATCAATCTACATTCAGACTCCTTATTTTATTCCTGATGCCAGTTTACTCGACGCTCTTAGAATCGCCGCTTTGTCCGGCAAAGACATTCGCATCATGATTCCTAACAAACCTGACCATATTTTTGTTTATTGGGCGACCCTTTCTTATATCGGGGAGCTATTGAAAGTTGGAGCAAAAGTCTACATTTACGAAAATGGCTTTATTCATGCTAAAACGATTATCGTAGACGAAAAGATCAGCTCCGTTGGAACAGCGAACATTGACGTCCGAAGTTTCCGGTTAAATTTCGAAGTCAATGCCTTTATTTATCATGAAGAAACAGCTCAAAACCTATCGGAATTTTTCAAGCAAGATTTAACGAAATGCCAAGAATTAACGATTGATCGTTATCAATTACGTCCTCTCAGAATTCGCTTTAAAGAATCGATTTCGCGGCTGCTCTCACCAATTTTATAAGGCTGTTGTTTTCTGTTGTCGTCCGCTTCCATCTCTGCCGTGTTTGGCCTATTTGATAAAAAAATAAAGATAGCAATCTCATCTCAATTTCTATATAATGGGAATAACGATTGATCGGGAGGGGCGACATTGAAACGGGCCGACATTGAATATGCCATAAAAGAAATCAAGATGGATTATATCCGCATTCAAGGCGATATAGAAAAACTGGAATCTACAGGCCAAAGCGTCTCCAATGCGGAAAAGATGTTAAAACAAATGGAAGACCAGCTTAAATATTTGAATGAACAGTTGTTAAAATGCGAAGAATGACAAAAAGTTGACCCCTAGTGGAGTCAACTTTTTTATTTCGACGATTTTAATACATCGTGGTCGACATAGCGCTCGCCGTTCATCTCGCTCAAGACATTAATCGCCACATTGGCTCCGTCGCCTGCAGTGATAATTGTATGAACGCTTGTCCCTGCCGCAACTCCGGCTGCCCAGACACCTTCCATGCTAGTCCGCCCTTGACCGTCCGTCTCAATGATCTGTTTGACGCGCGGTTCCGTTCCTGCTTTCACCTTTAATCCAAGCGTTTCGGCAATCTTCGTCAGCATTCCGGTAGCAATAATCAATTGTTTCGCTTCGTAGCGGCCTTTCTCTGTCACAATTTCAAAACCATTGTCTGTTTTCTTCACGTCTGTTACTTCCGCTTCCACCCATTCCGCACCAAATTTTTCTGATTGTTTTCGACCGATTTCTACTAAATCCGGTCCCGTTATTTCCGCAACACCGTAATGGTTTTCAATCCACGCTCTTTTGGTTACACTTTTCCCGTTATCAATAACCAACGTCCTTTTTCCGGCTTTGCTGGTAAAAAGAGCAGCACTTCCGCCGGCAGGGCCTCCGCCGATAATGGCAATTTCAAACATGTTTTCATCCCCTTTTCCTTTCATTCCTCCATTTTTATTATGACATTGCCGGTGGTATTTTTCAAAATTTCCATACTTTTCATCCGAACGAAAACGATTCCGTTTTTTTTCGGGAAAATGGGCGTGGAATGTTTTGTTTGCAGTCGAAAATTCCATACTAATGAAATAAACACTTATGGACTTTTTCTATCATCAATCGCTTACTTTTACGGAAATCAACGAGAAGATGATGGAGCCAAGCAGCACAAAATCGTTGGTTATACATGTTTCACCAATGCTTTCTCCAAACATGATCCCTTGCTGTCAGAGCCAATATTTATGACAAAAATCGTTCTACAGCAAGTTGGATGGTCCACACTGAATAATCATTCTATTGTACTTTTTGGAAAAGTTTGTGTATGTTCAAAGTAGACCTTGTATTTCTTACAGAAGAAAGGTGAATACGCGTTGGATAGGATATGGACTTCCATGATCATCATTTTATTGCTCATTTTCATGAACGGAATTTTGTCCATGATGGAAACGGCCATTGTCGCTTTACGCAAATCGGAATTGGAAGAAAAAGCGAAATCAGGTGCAAAAAAAGCGAAGAGGGCCTTTCGGATAGCAAAAGAACCAAATCAGCTGTTATCTTCGATTCAAATTTGTCTGACCTTGATTGAGATGACGATTGGCGCCATCAGCAGCATATCTATTGCTAAAGAGCTTTCTCGCTGGCTTTTCGCCGTTTTCCCGTCTATGCCATATATCGATCTCATCAGTTATGTTCTCGTGATCGTTTTGATTGCATTGCTGATCGTTATTTTTGGAGAAATGGTTCCGAAAAGAGTCGCATTGAATCGTCCTGAAAAAACGGCTATTGCTCTTGCCAACGGAATGTATTGGCTAGCACTAATAACCAAACCGATTGTGCGCTGTTTTACTTTTCTGTCTCGTTTCGTTCTAAAGATGTTTCACATTCAATTGATGCCGGCCCGTTCGGTTACGGAAGAGGAAATTCGGCACATGATTGAACAAGGTGTATCAAGTGGAATCGTAGAAGAAGTAGAACATGAAATTGTGGAGCAAGTATTTAATTTAGGCGATTTGCGTTTAAATGATATTTTCACGCCCCGCACTCAGTTGACTTGGATCGACTTGGAAGATCCGTTAGAAATCAATTTGAGAAAAATCATCGAAGGAGGCCATTCCATTTATCCGGCTGGAAACGGAGATTTAGATAACTTTGCCGGAATGATCCACACGAAAGATTTGCTCACTCAAAGCTTGATCCAAGAACCGATTGATTTACATAGCATATTAAGGCCCGCTCTTTTCCTCCCAGAACCAATGAAAGTGTATCATGCCTTGGAAGCGATGAAAAAAGAAGGCCGCAACGAGGCGATCGTCATTGATGAATACGGAGGAATTGAAGGGCTGATCACTCTCCATGACATTATGGAGGAACTGATTGGGGAGATTCCCGGGGAAGACGACCCCGATGAACCGAAAATTATAGAACGGGATGACCATACTTGGCTTGTTGATGGGCTTGTCAGCATAGAAGATTTTAAACGGTATTTTGATATCGAAGAGCTTCCTGATATTGAATCCAAAATCTCCTATCATACGATCGGCGGCTTTATGATTCTTTATTTAGGAAAAATTCCCGCCGTCAAAGATAAAATCGATATTGAACATTTGACACTGGAAGTCATCGATATGGACGATGTCCGTGTAGATAAAATTTTAATCACGAAAAAAACGGACGAACCGGATCATCAAACGGAAGATTTTTCATAAGTCATATAGAGAAAGGTTCTGCCTTTGGGTCAGGACCTCTTTATGTATACATAGACACGATGAAGTCCTGTTTTTTAAAAAATAGAAAAATTCCGCACAAAATGAATTGTATTTTCAAATGCATAGGAGTAGTATTTTTATTATGGAAAGAATTTTGAAGAGTGGTTGAATAGGTGGGATATACGTTGAGCCAAGCAGCTATCATTGCATTGAGCATCTTTATCATTACCTATATTTTTATTATTCTAGAAAAATTTCATCGAACCATTGTTGCTATAATCGGTGGATTGTTGATGATTGTATTTGGCGTATTGACACAGGAGCAGGCCATTGATCATATTGATTTTAATACGATCGGATTGTTGATTGGCATGATGGTCATAGTATCGATTGCCTCAGAGACAGGCTTGTTCCATTACATTGCCATTTGGTCGGCCAAAAAAGTGAAGGCAGATCCAATCAAATTGCTTATTATCCTTTCCTTAATTACAGCTTTCGGTTCCGCATTCTTGGACAATGTGACAACGGTGCTTTTAATCGTGCCGATGACTTTCAACATTACGAACCGCTTGAAAATCAACCCGGTTCCTTATTTATTAGGAGAAGTGTTCGCTTCCAACATCGGCGGAACCGCCACATTAATCGGCGATCCGCCGAACATGATGATCGGAAGCGCCGTTAAGGAATTAACCTTTCTGTCCTTTATGAATAACTTGGCCCCCGTCTGTTTCCTTGTGTTGCTCGTTACGATCGCCATTCTCGCCTTTTTGTTTCGAAAACAGCTCACCACCTCGGCAGTTCTCAAAGAAAAGCTGCTCGCTTTGGATGAAAAAAAAGAAATAACCAATGCAGTACTTTTGAAAAAATGTTTGTCCGTCCTGCTTATCACGATTGTCGGCTTTTTTTTCCATCCGCTTCTGCATGTTGAAACAGCCGTGATCGCTCTGTTAGGAGCTTTCATACTGTTGTTATGGACGGGAGGAGAATATTTGGAATCAGCTTTGAAAAAGGTGGAGTGGACAACCCTTTTCTTCTTTATAGGACTGTTTGTCATTGTGGGCGGGCTGGTCGAAACAGGACTTATTTCCGCACTCGGCAAAAAGGCGATAGAAATAACCGGCGGGAATGTGACGATCGCATCGTTTTTGATTTTATGGCTAAGCGCGATTGTTTCGGCGTTTGTCGATAATATTCCTTTCGTTTCCACCATGATCCCGCTTGTCCAAACGATGGGCGATTTGGGAATTAAGAATCTCGAACCGCTGTGGTGGAGTTTATCTCTTGGTGCCTGTCTTGGCGGAAATGGTACGTTGATCGGCGCCAGCGCCAACTTAATCGTAGCCGGTCTTGCCGCCCAACTAGGCGTCAAAATCACCTTCACTTCGTTTTTAAAAATCGGATTTCCGCTTATGCTTATTTCGATTCTTATCTCAAGCGTCTATATTTATCTTCGTTATTTATGGTAGACCGAAAGAGAAGCCGGCACATCTTTTCCTATCAAAACAGGAGGGTTCTGTTGTCCCTTTTGATGTCGTTGAAAGACAAGAGCCCCGGCCTCTACCAATAGATTCAAAGGCGCAGGGCTCTGCCATTGGAATGGAATCGGTTTAAGGCTAAGCTTTCATCCGCATCCGTTCGGGGAGGGTTTGAATCGAATGGATAACGTCATCCAGCTTCGTCTCCACACGATACAACAGATAAAATGTCACCACGATCGGAAACCCTACATCTTGGATGAATGAAAGTAATTGTTCCATTTTCCCCCTCCTATTCTTCGTCAATGTTCGGAAAGAATGATCCCGCATGAACCTATCATACGGGATCATTCATCATGGATGGACCGGAAATTACTCAAGTGAATAGTCAGTAGTATTACGTTCTACCAACCGCGCACCTTGGATTCCAACCAATGAACCGTTTGGCGTTTGGAAAATGTTAGCCGCGATGATGCTGGTCATGGCCATTTTCATCTCTGCAGGACTGAGCGTTTCTTTCGGACTGTCCACCGTAATGGACGCTGTTTTCCCAAGTTCCGTTTTAAACTGCAGTTCAAGCGTTTTAGCCATATTTCTCCCCTCCTTCATTCATTACAAAATGTCCGACTGATCACTGCGTTCGACTCTCACAAGCGGCTTATCCGACAACGAACCTAAAGCATTGGCAGCTTGGCTCAACTGATCCGGTGTCGCTTCCAACCGGATGTTGGAAAAAGTCTTCGCTTTATAAACCGGCTTTCCTTTTTCATCCAAACCATAATCGAACACCAACCGCAAACTCGATGCTTTCAAATTAGCTTCTGCCATGTTCTCCCCTCCTTTCACTCCTTATATAGAAAAAAATGTCCGGACAAGACACCATAAGCAGCTCTATATCTCAAAAACTTAGAAAACTCAAAACCCGGCATATGCACTCTTCTGTTTAAACCCCTTGTCAAGAAAAGATTTTTCAGTCATACTAAAAAATAGAAAATGGAATAACGTAACCACAATCAGCGGAAAGTTGAATCTTGCGCTGATAGGTCCAAGATGAGAATTTGTAGGGGAGCCGGTAGTGCCGGCTGAGAAAGCATCCGCTAGATGCTGACCCTTCGAACCTGATCTGGTTGATGCCAGCGTAGGGAACATATTCTCAAACAGGCGGTTTTTTCTTGTTTGAAAATATGGCGTTCGGGATCAACCCGGACGCTTTTCTTTTGTTCCCATTTGCCTCCATGAAAAGATTGACTTTTGCCTGATTGCGGTTCAACATCTTAAAAAATAGATTAGGAGGAACAAAAATGAAAAAATGGCTTCTTGCTCTGTCGGCTGTTTTTCTTCTTGCCGGCTGTGGCCAACAAGGGGGAAAAGATCAAACAGCCAAAGACACGAAAGATGTAAAAAAAGTGTCTGTTGTACTTGACTGGACGCCCAACACCAACCACACCGGTCTTTACGTGGCGAAAGAAAAAGGATTTTTCCAAAAGCACGGTCTTGATGTCACGATTTTGCAGCCGGGAGAAAGCGGACCGAATCAACTGGTAGCTTCCGGAAAAGCTCAATTTGGGATCAGCTCGCAAGAAGAGGTAACACAAGCGCGTGCACAAGGGATTCCGCTCGTATCCATCGCAGCTGTGATCCAGCATAATACATCCGGATTTGCTTCTCCTGTAGCAAAGCATATCCAATCACCGAAAGACTTTGAAGGAAAAACATACGGCAGCTGGGGATCTCCTGTTGAAAAAGCGGTTATACAATCGATCATGCAGCTGCAAAAAGCTGATGTTAACAAAGTGAAATTTCTCAATATCGGTAATACCGACTTTTTAACCGCTGTAAAACGGGATGTTGACTTTGCCTGGATTTTTTACGGATGGGAAGGAATCGACGCCGAATTAAAAGGGGAAAAACTCAACATGTTGTATTTGAAGGATTTTTCCAAAAAACTAGATTACTACACCCCTGTCATCATCACGAACGAAAAACTGATTCAAACCCAGCCCGATATCGCCAAAAAATTTATGGCTGCTGTTTCTGAAGGCTATACGTATGCCATCGACCATCCAAAAGAAGCGGCCAATTTGTTGTTAAAAGGAGCTCCCGATTTGGATAAAAAGCTCGTCATGAAAAGCCAAGAATGGCTTTCCCCAAGATATCAAGATGATGCTCCACGCTGGGGAGAGCAAAAGAAAGAAGTTTGGGAAAACTACGCTGATTGGATGTACGACCATCACGTATTAGACAAGCGAATTGACGTCCAAAAAGCCTTCACGAATCAATTCTTGCCGAATGCAAAAGGAGGAGAAAAATGAGCAATTCATTAGTCAGTATTCAAATCATTCCCCATACCAAAAATGGAGAAGACGTGATCCCCTATGTGGATGAAGCGATAGAAGTGATAGCCAACTCAGGAGTGAAATATGAAGTCCATCCGCTGGAAACGACAATGGAAGGAAACTTGGAAGATTTACTTCCCATTATTCAAAAAATGAATGAAAAAATGGTGGAAGCAGGATGTCCAAGCGTCATTTCACAGGTGAAGATTTTATTTCGGCCAGATGGGATTACCATGGATGAATTGACGGAGAAATATCGATGAAACGCATTTTTTCAAAGGGAGGTCGCTCTGTTGCGATCTTCCTCCTTTTCTTAGCTGTCTGGGAAACGATAGCCCGGCTCGTGAATATTCCCAACTGGCTGCTGCCCGCCCCTTCCGCCATTGTCAAAACTGGAGTGAAAGTTTTTCCGGATTTTCTTCCGCATTTTATCGCTACTGTAAAACTATCGTTAACCGGCTATTTGATCGGCTGCGGGTTTGGCTTTTTAGCTGCCGTTTGTCTTCATTTGCTGCCAAAACTTAAGGAAGCGGTATATCCGTTTCTGATTTTGTCTCAAAATATCCCGATCATTGTATTGGCGCCTTTGCTCGTAATTTGGTTCGGGTTTGGAATTCTTCCGAAAATCATTATTATTACACTCTTTTGCTTCTTCCCCGTGGCCGTCGCTGCTCTGGACGGTTTTAGGCAAGTGCCGCATGAGCTGAGGTATTATATGGAAATGGCCGGTGCTACGAAATCGCAATTATTTTTAAAACTGGAGCTTCCCGGAAGCCTTCCGTCCATTTTTTCCGGATTAAAAATTTCCGCTGCCTACAGCGTAATGGGAGCAGTAGTTTCGGAATGGATCGGCGCTCAAGAAGGGATCGGCGTCTTCATGACGATTGCTTCCTCCTCTTTTCAAACGGAAAAAGTGTTTGTCGCGATATTTGTTATTATGGCATTGAGCCTCCTCTTCTTTCTTGCCATCGTCCTGTTGGAAAAGAGGCTGATGAAATGGCAGCCGAAAGGAGACGATAAAAGATGACCCACTTGGAAGTGAAACATGTATATAAAAGCTTTGAAGACAAGCCGGTTATCCAGGATCTCTCCTTTTCCCTCCAAAAAGGGGAATTTGTATCCATATTAGGGCCCTCGGGAAGCGGGAAAAGCACTCTCTTTCATTTAATCGGAGGCATTATCGTGCCAGACAGCGGAGAGATTGTGTTGGACGGAAAAAACATCACCGGTCAAAAAGGACACGTAAGCTTTATGCCTCAACATCCTTCTCTCCTTCCATGGAGAAACTTGCTGGATAATGTGCTTCTTGGACAAGAGCTGACAGGAAAAAGAGAGGTAGAAAAAGCTAGAAGCATGCTGGCGGCAGCCGGTCTTGAAGGCCACGAGAAATCCTACCCCCATCAACTATCCGGTGGAATGCAGCAAAGAGCTTCTTTTTTGCGCGCTTTGATCAGTCCGCAATCGCTTATGTGTTTAGACGAACCCTTTTCGGCTTTAGATGAATTTACGCGCTTGGAAATGCAAAAGTGGTTGATGTCGATTTGGGAGCAATACCGAAGAACGGTTTTGTTTATCACTCATAATATTGAAGAAGCGCTTTTTTTATCGGACCGAATTCTGATATTTTCCGAACGGCCGGCACGGATACTGGCAGATATATCCGTGCCATTTTCAAGACCGCGTCAGCCATCGCTTTTTTTGGAAAGTGAATTTTTTGATTGGAAAAGAAACATTTATGAAATTCTTCGAGGCGAAAAGACGACCGGATTTTGAGATCTTGTTGGACGGAGAGTCCTTTCATAAAAGTGCCGAGCATTGCTATCCAAACGAGGACAGCCTGTATGGCTGTTCTCGTTTTTTTAAAACCATGGTGAATGGCAACATTTGATGAAGGAATCAAATCAAATTTTTCCAATTATTTCGATACAGGTCATGGTGAAAACGAATTTCCTCGCCTTTTGATCTATCTATCCAAAGAACTATTTTCCTAATCTTACATAATATGGAACTGTTATAGAACAGAATCAAAAAAACATGAAAAAATGAAAAATTTATCTGGAAGAAAAGAAACAAAAAAGTTAGAATATATTTAAAATTGAATATTTAAATTATTTTCTTTCTACAGGGAGGTACTTCTATGAAAAACGGAATTATTTCTATTATCATTTGGACGGCTGTTTCCATTTTAGGCGCATCGGCGCTAGCCATTCTCGCGCTAGCCAATAATGAAACCGTTTCCGCCGCTTGGATAGTGGTAGCCGCAGTATCCTGCTACGCCGTAGCTTATCGTTTTTACAGTAAATTTATTGCCAATAAAATCTTTGCGCTGAACGATCAGCGGGCAACTCCTGCTGAAATTCACAACGATGGAAAAGATTTTGTTCCGACCAACAAGTGGGTGCTGTTTGGCCACCATTTTGCAGCCATTGCAGGGGCCGGTCCTCTTGTAGGTCCGATTTTGGCAGCTCAAATGGGATATTTGCCGGGGATGCTTTGGATTATTATCGGTGTCGTGCTCGGTGGAGCTGTCCAAGATGCCGTGATTTTGATGGGGTCCATGCGTCGTGACGGAAAATCGCTTGGACAAATTGCCAAAGAAGAGGTAGGTCCGTTTGGCGGGCTAATTGCTTCTATCGGCGTTATTGCCATTATGATCATCCTCATCGCTGTTCTGGCGTTAGTTGTCGTGAAATCGCTTGTCAATTCGCCTTGGGGAGTTTTCACTATTGCTTCCACGATTCCAATCGCCATTTTGATGGGTCTCTACATGCGCTTCATCCGTCCGGGACGAGTGCTGGAAGGATCGCTGCTCGGAATCGTTCTGTTAATGTTGGCGCTTTGGGGCGGTCAGTTTGTGGCTGAGTCTCCTGTTTTAGCCAAAATGTTTACGTTTACAGCGCCTCAACTTGCCATCATGATTGGGATTTACGGTTTTATCGCTTCCATTTTGCCTGTATGGCTGCTGTTGGCGCCACGGGACTATTTGAGTTCTTTCCTGAAAATCGGAGTCATCGTACTATTGGCTGTCGGTATCATTGTCGTTCTTCCTGATTTGCAAATGCCTAAGGTGTCCCGTTTTATTGACGGCTCAGGTCCGGTCTTTGCAGGTAATTTGTTCCCGTTCTTATTTATTACCATCGCCTGCGGGGCGGTTTCCGGATTTCACGCTCTCGTTGCTTCGGGAACGACGCCTAAAATGATTGAAAAGGAATCCCATGCACGGACCATCGGATACGGAGCCATGCTGATGGAATCAGGGGTCGCCATTATGGCCTTGATCGCCGCCTGCGCTATCCATCCGGGACTATATTTTGCCATGAACGCTCCGGCTTCGGTGATCGGAACTGACGCTGCTCACGCCGCATCTGTCATCTCTTCATGGGGATTCCAAATCACCCCCGATGAAATTACGAATGCGGCTAAAGAAATTGGAGAAGCGACGATTATGTCTCGTACCGGAGGAGCGCCGACGCTGGCCGTGGGAATGGCCGAAATTTTTACGAATTTCCTTTCAGGGGCTAAAGCATTCTGGTATCACTTTGCCATTCTGTTTGAAGCGGTTTTCATTTTAACGACCATTGACGCAGGAACGAGAATCGGTCGTTTCATGCTGCAAGATTTTATCGGCAACTTTTATAAACCGTTCGGGCGAACTGATCATTATTTGTACAATATCATTGCATCCGCACTGATTACGCTCTGTTGGGCTTACATTACGTATCAAGGAGCGATCGACCCATTCGGAGGAATCAACTCGCTTTGGGCGCTGTTTGGAATTTCCAACCAAATGCTTGCTGCGATCGCGCTGGCCGTGGGAACTACGTTAATTATTAAAATGGGCAAAGCCAAATACAGCTGGGTCACAATCGTGCCTTTCGTTTTCTTGTGCGTCACCACATTGGTTGCTGCCTTCATGAAGCTGTTCTCATCTGTACCGGCTATCGGCTTTTTGGCGCACGCAAAAATTTATCAAAAAGCCATTGACGCAGGTCAAGTACTGGCACCTGCCCCCAATATGGATGTCATGAAGCAGATTGTATTTAACGACCGGCTAGATGCTGTCATTACAGCAATCTTTATCGCTATCGTCATTCTATTGATTCTTGATTCCATCCGGGTATGGTACAGCATTATCATCAAAAAGCAAAAGATTGAATTGAGAGAAGCTCCGTTTGTTCAATCCAAATATTCGAACACTTCGATCGGAGGTTAACATTTTGGAAAAAGTAAGGACATGGATCAAAAAAACAAGATGCAACATCAAAACGATTTTTGGACTTCCTAACTACGAATTGTACTTGGAGCATCACCAAAAGGCGCATCCTGACAAACCGATAATGTCTGAAAAAGAATATTATCTGTTTGCCTTGAAAGAACGATATGAAAGCGGCAAAGTGAATCGCTGCTGCTGACTGTTTAGAAAGGACCCCGTTGCCGATACAAAGCGGTGAACTGCACCCCAATTGTTGGACACAACGAACAATTTGAGGTGTAGTTCCAGCGGACGGGGCCCTCTTTTTTATTCTATTAACTGCAAGAAATCTTCGACGTCTTGAATGCAGAGGCGGATCCCCTTTTCCCAAAATTCTTCTTTTGTCGGATCTTCTCCTAAATGCTTTTTGATTAAATCTTCGACTTTCATAACCGCTGTATCACGAAGCAGAGCGATATATTTTTCTTCATACTCCGCCCCTTCTTCCAAAGCCCTCGCGTAAATGTTTAAGGCCAATAAATAGCCAAAAGTATACGGAAAATTGTAAAAAGGTACATCCGTTAAATAAAAATGAAGCTTGGAAGCCCAAAAATGCGGATGGGTCACACCGAGAGCGCCGCCGAACGCTTCCTGCTGCGCCTCCTCCATCAAAGCATTTAATCTTTCCGCGGATACGACTCCTTTTTGGCGTTCTTCATAAAAGCGAGTTTCAAACAGAAAGCGAGCATGTATATTCATGAGCAGGGAAACGCTGCGCTGAACTTTATCTTCCAGCAAAGCGATTTTTTCTTGTTTCGTTTCCGCTTCTTGCAAGGCGGCATCAGAGACAATCATTTCGGCAAGAGTAGAAGCCGTTTCTGCTACATTCATGGCATACTGGCGATTTAAAATATTGATCGGCCGTAGGACATCGGAGTGAAAAGCATGCCCCAATTCATGAGCAAGGGTCGCTACACTTTCAAGAGTGCCAGAATACGTCATAAAAATGCGCGATTCTTCCGTTTTCGGGAAAGTGGTGCAAAATCCTCCCGGACGTTTTCCGGGTCGATCTTCCGCTTCAATCCAAGAAGACTCCAATGCGTGCTTGGCAAATGCCGAAAGCTTCGGTCCGAATTTCGCAAAATGGCGAATGATAAAAGCGGCCCCTTCAGAATAAGATCGTTTCTCTGCTGCAGAAGCAATGGGCGCTTCAAGGTCATACCAAGCGATCTTTTCCTCCCCAAGAAGCTCCGCTTTCCGACGCAAGTAGCGGACAAATGGTTCTTTATGTTTCGCAATGGCCTTCCACATCGCATCGAGTGTTGCTTTCGACATGCGATTCCCCTCTAAAGGCTCTTTCAGGAACGACTCCCATCCTCTTTTTCGATAAACATTTAAACGAAATCCGGCCAAATGATTCAAAATATCGGCGAATAATCCTTCTTTTTCTTCCCATGCTTTTTCCAGCTTTTCAAACGCTTCTTTTCTGAGGCTGCGGTCCGGCTCAGAAAACAGATTATTGGCCTGGCCGATCGAAAGCGTCTTTCCCCCCACTGTCACTTGCATGCCGCCGACCATTGAATCGTACATCTGTCCCCAGCCATGATAGCCGTCAACCGCGAGGGCCTCGATTAAAGCCTCTTCTTTTGTTGAAAGCTTTTCACGGGCTTCTTCGCGCCATTCATTCAGCACAAATTCGATTTCTTTTAAAGATTCGTCTTGAACCAACTGTGCCCAAACATCCTCTTTTGTTTGGCTGAGAATCTGCTGAAACAACACAAAGCTTGTTTGGTACTCGGCAGCAAGGGATGTTAGTTCGTTTCGCAAAGCTCCGGCTTTCGGATCGGATGTATTTTCAGCTTCCAAGCAGCTGATAAAAGACTCCGCTTCCTCCAAATCCACCAATATACTTTTGATAGATTCTATGTATTTTAGAAAGGCAGTTTTCTCGCTTTCATTCACTGATTTCAACGGTTGACCGTTAGAAACCATATCAGAAAATATGTTCACTTTCCCTTTTAAGTCGTCTAAAAATCGATGAAAATCAGGCGATTCACTTCCGCCCGGAAATATAGAGTTCAAATCCCATACATCAGAATAAGATGTATTTGTCATTGCCTATCCTCCTCTTAGTCAATCCACATTCTTTATTATTATTCGCCTTTTTTGAAAAAAATTCCTCTCTTGTGCTCAAAAATGGATGCACTTTCCAATGGATACATTCAACCGTTCATAAAGCAATTAAACAGCAGATGGCCGTGCATCCGTTTCGTCAGAAGAATCGCTCAAATTCATTCCGGAGACACTTTATCCATCATCAAAAAAAAGGATCTTCCAGCTCTGCGGTTCATGATATCCACAGCGATGGAAGATCGATCAAATCTCAGTATCTTTTCATTTGAGAAAAAAGAGTTCTCATTCATCACTGATCGTTCACGAATTCTCTTGAAAACTGATACGATCATCCTCAAGTTTGGCATAAAAAGTCTTCAACATCCTTTTAAATCCCATTGCGGCTATTCAGTATAGAGAAAATTTCCGGTAAAAAAAGAGGCCTAGCTGCCCAATGGCGCTAGACCTCCTTTCGAATCAGCGATTTTATGCGTGGTCGATCTGCTCAGAAGTGACGGACTTTTTACGTTTGAAAAAACGTTTTCTTCTCAATTTGCTCATCCACTCATAGACGATTGGAACAATGAGCAATGTCAGCAACGTCGAACTTGTCAATCCGCCAATGACGGTGACGCCGAGATCTTTAGAGATCAATCCGCTTCCTTCCATACCGATCGCGAGAGGAATTAATGCACCAATCGTAGCGATTGCTGTCATTAAAATCGGACGGATACGAGTGGCGCCCGCCTCCAGCAGCGCTTCCCTGGTGCTGAGACCTTCCCGTTCTTTATGAATCACTCGGTCAATCAAAACAATGGCGTTCGTTACTACAATTCCGATCAGCATCAGCGCACCTATCATTGTTGAAACGCTGATGGTTTGTCCCGCAATGAACAATGCCACTAAAGCGCCAATGATCGCAAATGGCAGCGAGAATAAAATCACAAACGGCGCCCAACCTTGACCAAAAGTGATCACAAGAACAAGATATACAATCGCAATTGCCGCAGCCATTGCCAATCCAAGCTTCGTAAACGAATCTTTTACATCCTCTGTCACCCCGCCCATTGAAATATCAACGCTTGACGGGTGATGAATTTGATCAAGTCTCTTTTGCAGATTCATGGAAGCTTTAGAAATATCGTCCTCTTTCACTTTTCCGCTCACCTGAACAGAATAACGTCCATCTCGGCGCGTGACCGTATCGGATGTTTTTCCTTCTTTCACATTGACGAGTTGTTTGATTGGAACGTCCATTCCAAGCGGTGATTGTACTGTTTGATTCGTTAAATCTTGAACAGATTGATAGTTTTTCTTGTTGTTTTCCACATAAACATTGAGCTCTTGACCCTTTTCTTTAACAGTGGTTAAAGCCGGCTGATCGCTCTGTTGATTCAGAGCCATCGCAATTTGGCTGGCTGTCAGCCCTAATTGACTTAATTTCTGTTGGTTTACTGCGAGCACATATTCATCGTACGTTTTAGCCGTACTTGCCTCCACGTCTTTAAAATCCCCTTGCTCTTTCATTTTCTTTTCTATTTGATCAACTACAGGGGTAATCTCTTTCATATCATTTCCGTAAACATACACCGTTACTTCATTATTGCCTGCGCTCGCTGAGAAATCTTGGGTGCTCCATTCCCCTTTTCCACCTAAAGTTTGCAGGTGTTTAATCACTCGATCCGGTTCTTTATCAAAATTTTTTGTGTCTTTGTCGTATTGAACAAAGAAAATGGCACTGTTGCTTTGGCCCGGATTCATCGGATTATCGCTGCCCACTGAAAACTGAACGATTTCCGCCCCTTTTCGACCGCGTAAATAATCCTCTGCCTTAAGCGACACTTTTTTGACGTCTGCAAACGTCTCGCCCGGAGCCGGCGTGTATGTGGCCACCACCATTTTGTCCCCCATATTCGGAAGGAAGCTGACACCGATGGCCGGGATCAAGCATAAACTTCCGATCAACAGTAAAATGGCTGCTGCCGATGAAATAAACTTATGATTTAACACCCAATTTAATACCCGTTTATAGAAGGACGATAATTTATTAGGTTGTCCTGACTTTAGCTGTTCTGGACGATGAATCCCTTTTTTAAACAATATGCTCGCCATCATTGGCACGATGGTAATGGCAACCAGCAAAGAAGCCAGCAGCGAGAACACGATCGCCAATGCAAAAGGCAAAAACAGCTCGCCAATCATTCCTTTAACAAGAGCGAGAGGCAGAAATACCGCAATCGTAACAATGGTGGATGACATGATAGGAATAAACATCTCTTTCGTTGCTTCCCGGATAAGCTCTTTTCCTTTCAATATTTCTTCTTTTAAGGACATTCTCCGGTAAATGTTTTCAATGACAACGATCGAATCATCCACTACCCGTCCAATGGCTACCGTCATCGCCCCGAGAGTCATCATGTTGAGTGTGATATTCATTTGTTTCAAAACAAACAAAGAGATGACTAGAGACAACGGGATGGAAATAACGGCAATGAGCGTCGATTTAATATTTCGCAAGAATAAAAGAATTATAAGCACCGCAAATACTGCCCCGAAAACAGCTTTATTGAGCATTGTATGCACAGACTCTTCTATAGGCTTAGCCTGATCCATTGCCGTAATAACGTGAAGATCTTTGTTTTTCCCTTTGATTTCATTCATTTTATCTTTAACGGCATTCGCCACATCCACCGTATTGGCATCGGCCGCTTTCACAATTTCCAGTCCGATCGACTCTTTCCCGTTTGTGCTGGAAAAAGATTCCGCTTTTCCGACTAGCTTGATATCAGCTATATCCGATAATTTCACGGTCGGAATACCGGCCGACGAAACATTTCCTTGCTGCGGTCCTCGGACGGCGGTTGACTGTTGCCCGGCGCCTTGCAATCCGCTTTGAGATGAACTCGGCTGAACTTGGGAAGATTGTCCGGCTCCCACAGATGCTCCTGCCGATAGTCCAATCGGAATTTCCATGTTTTTTAAATCTTTAATGGTGGAAATATTTCCGTCTACTTTGACCGATTTTTCGCTGTTGCGAAACGTATATAATCCTAGAGGAAGAGAGACATTGGAGCCTTTAATAAAGTTTTGAACGGATTCTTCATCCAAACCGTACTTTTTCAGTTTTTCCTGATTAAAGTCGATTTGGACTTGATCTACTTGTTGTCCGCTTATTTGCACATTCGCGACTCCGTCGATTCTTTCAAGCTTCGGCACAATATCTTCTTGTACTTTTTTCGTTAATTGCGACAACGATTCTTTGTCACTCGATAAGCTTAACGAAAGAATAGGAATTTCATTGATGCTCAGCTTTTTGATGTCAGGTTTTTTGACGCCATCAGGAAGCTGCACATCAGAAAGGGCTTGTTCCGCCTCTCTCTTAGCATCATCCATATTTTTTTCATATGTATACTCCACTTGGACAGAAGATGCATTTGCGAAGGAAGAAGAACTGACAACGTTCACCCCGTCTAAATTTTGAAGTGCTTGCTCGATCGGCTTGGTTACTTTGTCAGCCACTTCTTCAGGGGTTGCACCTGGATAAGCGGTCGTTACCGTTAGAATAGGCGTATTAATATTCGGAATTGTTTCTAATTTCATCGTTAGTCCGGCATACAGACCTGCTACCGTCACGATGATGGTCATGAGCCAAACTGCCAATTTGTTCTTTAACACAAAGTGAATAATTTTGTTCATCGATTCTTCCCCTTTATTAGGATAATATATGATCCATTATTCATATTAACACTATCATAATTGGATTAGTGTCTATTCGTCAACGAATAGAAAGGAAGAATTAGGAATAATTCCTTAAGATTAAAATGAAACCATTTTCATTTTAATTTCCATATATTTGAAATAAAACTGTATGAATGGCAGCCCTCATTTGATCTCTATTGATCTGTCACTTTTCGATTCTTCCATTCACGATTAAGGATGTTCAAAGGAATGTTTTGGTTGTTTTGTTACTTTTATTACATTTATATTGCGATTTTGTAAAAAGATAAATATAATAAAAATCGTTAGAGTACATTATTTCCTAAGGAGGTTGAATATAACGATGGTTCCAGTTCTTTCAAAATCTAAATGGGCGTTTTCTCTTGCAGCCGCTTTGACTCTGGCCGTATCTTTCCTTTTGGCGCCTCTGTCAAGCAAAGCAGAAGCTGCAGCTCCTGTAAAAGGGGATAAAGTTGCCGCTTACGCCAAAACACTGGTTGGAAAACCTTATAAATACGGTGGTACAAGCGAAAAAGGATTTGATGCATCCGGTTTTGTACAATATGTTTACTTAAAATCAGCAAATGTGAAATTACCGCGCACAGTGGCCGATCAATTTAAACAAGGACAAAAAGTAGACTATAATCACCTCCAGCCTGGCGATCTTGTATTCTTCAAACTGGACGGCAAAAAAGTTTCTTTCGTTGGAATTTATTTAGGTAATAGTCAATTTATCGCCGCAACGAGCAAAGGCGTAAAAATCCAACCCCTCGGAGCAAAATATTGGAAACCGTATTTTGCATCCGGAGCTAGAATACTTTCACAAAAATAAACAAACAGGGACCGGAATCACACATCCGGTCCCTGTTTGTTTATGACAAAACGTTCAAACCAAAAGCAAGATGAACATCCAACCAACTCAACCAAAACTTCTATACATTAATACTTTAATGCACCATAGGGGTCAGGCCCCTTTATCATTCAAAATAACTATATGGTATAACAAACTCAGGGATCCCTTCAGCGAATGAAGTATATTCATATAAGGAGAAGTAAACTCCAACTCCTTTATTTGTTAAATAAAAGCGATCTGTTTCAGGGTCAATTGAGTCAAAGTTTTCAAAATAATACGGGTCAGTCAATTGTCGTTGATATATTTTTTTCCTTATTTCATTATTAATAACACTTACATAATCAGATGAATTGCCAAAGTACTCTTTTAAAGTATGGTATTGTTTTCCGGAACTTGTCTCAAAGTTATAGCTAGTATAATCGTATAACCCATGAGCTCCTCCCATATAAGAATAATCATTGAACTTAATACTAATAAACTGGGAATCACTTCTCATCACTTCATAAGTCATGTTATATGTATAATATTTTGAAAAAGGGTCATCCGAGTAATCTTGCTTCGATTTTTGAACTTCTTGATAGGCTTGTTTCCCTTGCAATCCTTTTTGATAAAGTGCGTTATTAATCTTTTCCTCAGCCGTACTTCCAATTCCTTTGACTATTGGATAGTACACATCCGGAGCAATTCTTTTTGGAAAAATAATGATCTTTGGTCGAAAGTTTTCATTTAGTACTCTTGCTAAAAATACAGCAAAATGGGACCTAGTTATTGGCTGACTACCTTTAAACGTTAAATCTGTGTAACCGATTGCAATGCCATTTGTAGATAAAATACTAATAAACTTTGCGCTCCAATTACTAGGATTAACATCTTTATAATTAACATCTTGCTCAAATTTTAGGTGAAAAGCATTTACTAGTACTTTTGCCATTTCAGCGCGAGTTAGTGATTTGTTTGGATAAAACTTTCTGCTTTTACTGAAAATACCTTCATCAACCGCTGTAGCAATTTCTTTATAGGCAGGATAATTTTTTGGTACATCTTGAAAACCTGGATTAGGACGATTTCTCGTATCTAGTTTTAACGCACGAACAATCATTGTTGCGGCTTGAGAACGAGTGACTTTCTCATTAATTCCAAAATTGCCGTTTTTATATCCTTTGATGATACCAGTATTCGCCAAATATTCAATCTCTTTTTTTGCCCAATAATTATTTGGAACATCTAAATACTGTGTGCTCGCATGAACTTGTATATTGGGCAAATACAAATTACCTATAAGTAAGAAAAAAACGAAAAATACTAGGAATCTTTTTTTCACATCCAGCTCCCCTTCATAGTAAAATTAGTACATTTTTAATAGTTATAATTCACTATATATCATTTAATAACTGCCAGTTCAACCGAAAATTTAAAAATTTTTAATTTTATAATTCAAATAAATAAAGAGAATGTTTCCAATAATTCCTGTCCTTCTCTCACTCTTGTCCATGTCATGAATCAATTTTTTTGTAGCATATTTTTTTAGTAATAGTAATGTCAATGAATATGCTCTTATTTAAAAAGGAGTTTGTCTTTTAATCGTAATCATTATTTTTTCCCACCCTGTTTCTCTACTGAATATATAATTATTTGCAGCCTCATCATCACTAATGTTGCATAAACAAACCATATTAGCCTCGGTGAATCGAAACCAACAAGAAATGAAGTTACCACTGAGACAAGTTCAGAAATGAGTAGTTAGTGGATCAACTCTCTAATCTTCACTAGAAACACTTTAACATTCCAAACGAAACAAACCTTCTTGTTAGAAAAGAGTACAGTCTTTCTATCCATCTATTTATTTTTTACTTTGTAACTTCTTCGACAGTAAGAACTTTACCTTGTTTTTCATACTCCTCAATGTAACAAGCTTCTATGAAGTTCATCTCCCTCAGATCAGAAACTTACGCTCACTTCCTTTAAATATTTGTTACGGACACTACACATCGATGGTATCCTCACCATATTTGACTGCACTTTTACCAACCACAAACAAACAGGGACCGGAATCACACATCCGTTCCCTGTTTGTTTATGACAAAACGTTCAAACCAAAAGCAAGATGAACATCCAACCAACTCAACCAAAACTTCTATACATTAATACTTTAATGCACCATGAGGGTCTGGCCCCTTTAATTGAGTGCGGCGCAGCCTGTGTCTCCTGTTCGTATTTTGATGGCGTCGGCCAATTCGTGGATGAAAATTTTTCCATCGCCTGGTTTGCCGGTATTCAAAACACTTCTGGCTGTATCTACGACTTGTTGGACAGGCACCTCGCATACGACAATTTCTACTTTAATTCGTTCGTGCATGTCAACTTCTTTTTTCTTGCCGCGGTACAGCTCGGTAAACCCTTTTTGAAATCCGCACCCAAGCGCATTGGTTACGGTAATGCCGCTGACGCCTATTTTGGCCAAAGCCTGTCTCAATTCGTCAAATTTGGTAGGACGGGTAATGATTTCGATTTTCGTCAATACATCACTCATAACAAACACCACACCCCTATAAAAAATTAGTCGTGATACGCCTTTTCACCGTGAATGGTAATATCCAGCCCAACCGTTTCTTCTTCCTCGTTCACTCGAATCGGCAAGACCAATCCGATTGCCTTAATAATGATAAAAGAAACAAGTGCAACAAATACATATGTCGCGCCAATGGCTACAAGCTGCTTCCAAAGCAAGCTGGCACCGCCGTAAAACAATCCGTTGACCCCCGCAGAGTTGACAGAAACGGTGGAAAACAAACCGGTAGCAATTCCTCCCCAAGTACCGCCGATTCCGTGCAAACCGAATGCGTCGAGAGCATCGTCATAGCCTAACTTTGATTTTAAGTAAGAAACTCCCCAGAAACAAAGGGCTCCTCCAACAAGTCCTATGATGATCGAAGCGAACGGTGTTACGAATCCGCAAGCGGGCGTGATGGCTACGAGTCCAGCAATGGCGCCAGAAACGGCTCCAAGCATCGTCGGCTTTTTATTCACCAGCCATTCCACTACTACCCATCCAATAATACCGGCAGCTGCCGCTGTATTCGTATTAATAAAAGCGATCATTGCTACATCGTTAAGGGTCAAAGCACTGCCGACATTAAAACCGTACCAGCCAAGCCAAACGAGCGCTCCCCCCATAATGGTAAGCGGCAAATTATGCGGTGTCGTATTCTGCGCATCTTTACGTTTGCCTAATACAATAGCCAGCACAAGGCCTGTGACGCCTGAAGAAATATGAACGACATTCCCGCCGGCGAAATCAAGAACACCTAATTCGCGAAGCCAACCGCCGACGCCCCACACCCAATGAGCGACAGGCGAATAAACGAACAAAGACCATAAAGTAATGAATATAAGATAAGAAGAGAAGCGCATCCTTTCCGCAAAAGCCCCTGTAATAATCGCTACTGTCAAAATGGCAAACGTGAGCTGAAACATCATAAAAAGATTATGTGGAATATCAGAACTATAATCCGGGTTCGGCTTAAAAGAGACTCCTTTCAGACCCGCCCAATCTAAATTTCCGATAAGAGCATTTCCGCCAGTGGAAAAAGCAAGTGAATAACCCGCTATAATCCAAATTATCGAAACAATGGCGATAGAGCTGAAACTTTGCATCGTTGTACTTAAAACATTCTTGCTTTTCACCATTCCGCCGTAAAATAATGCAATTCCAGGTGTCATAATCCAAACAAGAAGCGTAGCAAGAAACATAAATGCAGAAGTGGCGATATCCATTTCCCATCTCCCCTTTTTATTATGTTATATTTTCTATCATATTATGTCTGTATTATTATCATAATACGTTATTCCTATTGAATCAAGACTATAAATTGAAAAAAATCCGAAAAATCTGTATTCAAATCAGTCACATCGTTAGCTTTTCTTACATAAAATAAATCCTATGTGTGTTGCGACCTTCAATACTGCTTCTTTTTACCTAGCGACCATCCCAAAAAACAAGAAAGAACTATATGAACAATCTTCAAAAACCGCCTTTTATTTTGGACAAAAAAAGAACCCTTCCCAATGAAGGGAAGAGTTCTCTTTTATCGAGCATTACGGCTGTTTCCAGAATTAGGATTAAGCCCTTGAAACTGGCGCATGAGTTTTTGGCGGGATTCTTTATTTCGAAGCAAATAGGCAGCTCCCAGAGCCAACGTTGTCCACGCTAATTTCTTCATCTTATCACTCCCCATTTTCCGTGTTCTATCTTATACTCTTCCCGCCGCAGAAGTTTTTTAATCGATCGTTCGCAAATAAGAAACAACTGCCTCATGGCGCCAGAGTCAGTGATCTTTCTCCGGGATTTTCCGAAAAAAGTATTTTCCGTTCCAGAGACCAGCTTACAAGCGAGCTTTGCCTCAACGCTTACTTTCTTTATTCTGTCTCAACTCAGTTCACGATGTGTTTCTTTTTGGCCAAATAGCCTCCCAAAACGGCAAACAGATAAGAAAAAAGCAAACTGCGAATAAAGACCCCAAACAAATGAAATCCTAAAGAAAAATGAAAGGACTGTTCTAAATTATTATCAGATGAAAAGAAAGTGGTTCCCACAGTCCAATTAGAAATTCCGGCCAAACAAAGCATAAAAAAACTGTAAGTCAAACTAAAAACTGCGATTTCCTTAAAGGATAATCCATTTTTCATCGTTAGCCGATAGCCGGCGAAAAGACACAAGAAAATGGGGATTAAAACCGCAAGTTTTAAATAAATGGGAGGATCCAGTAAATTCATCAAATCCGCATCCGATGGAAGGAATTCCGGATGTGAGCTATTTAAACCGGAAAACAAGGAATATGTAAGTTCCCCCTCGCTGTCTTCCCATTTCCAATGATTAGTGAGCGGTGATAAATGCAATAAGTTCCAAATGAACGCCCCTAGCTGCGTTCCGACTAATGTGGCAAACATAGACGTATTTTCCGTCATTTTATCCATACCAGAGACATCTAAAAGGAGCGCTAAATTTTCCTTCCACTTGTTTACTTGGATCAAAACAACGATAACGGTGACCGCCATCACACTGACGAGTCCGCGAATAAACGTTGAAAACCCTTGGTGAATGGCATGTCCAAATGATACATTCCCGATTAAATGGCTGGTAAAATGGCGGTAATCTCTGGCAAATAACATGCCGATCAAACTAAAGATCGCTGCTATGAAGCCACCCGTAAAAAAGCATTGAATAAATGAATAAGAAGTATGAAAGTCCAAATGAATTTTATAATATTGACTTGCAAAAGATCGATCAAATGAAAAACCGCTAAAAAGAGAAAACACGCTTAAAAATATACCGTAAATCAATCCAATGGCTGCAGCTGTATAGATTTGCTCATAAAAGCTATCAGTCCGTTGCTTCCGTCCCTTGAAAACCCCGATGCAAAACGAGGAAAAAATCGGAATAAAAATCAATAATAAAAACAAAGTATCAATATGTAATGTTCCCTTCATTGAACCTGTGTCTCCATAACCTGCAGATCCATTGACGCTAAAGTGAAAGGTAGGCTCCACCAAATGAGTAAACATCACGACATCGGTCAATCCTATTGGATGACTTAATGGATATAAATCGGTGTTTACTTCACGAGAAAGATCCTCTACAAAATTAAAATATTGATTGTTTTCGCTTATGTTTTGGATCAGGTCATCAAACTTGTGCTGCTCAAAAAGAAATAACGCAGCATTAAGAATTAACATGAGTATAAAAGCGCTAATAGACGGAATAAAGGCTTTTTTTAAATACGAAAATTGAAAAGCAGGAAATCCCAATGAAACAGCAGGTTTTATTTGCTTTTCCCGTTCAGCACCCTTATAAAGAAATAACTCCTTGCCGCAGGATTGGCAATAATTGTCCGTTTCCGCCACTTTTTCACCGCAATTCGAACAATAGACACTTTCATTTTTCGGCGTTAGCAGTTGATACGCTCTTCCATCTCCCGCTAAATACGCACCATCTTGCCAACAGTAATTACTGGAATCACTATTTTCCGCACCACATGATCTACAATACATTGCTCCACCTCCTGTCAATGCATTTTTGTCCCACAACATTTGCAAAATTGGGCGGATACAGGAACTTGTTCACCACACAAAGAGCAAGCCACTGTTTCGGTCTCTTTTACGTCTTCTTCCCGAACTACCTTCGCACCGCAGGAGCCGCAAAACTTGTCCAAAGGGGTCACTTGAGCCCCGCATTGCCGGCAAACATTATCAGATCCAAACTTTTGATTCAGTCTTTGTAATTCTTGTTTGGCCCTATAAATGGTTTGATCAAGCCCAGCAATCTCAGCTATTCTCTCACTCCACTCTTTATGCTCCCATTCGCCGGATCTCATTTTTCTATAAACCTCTTCCCCTAGCTGGAGAATAAAATCTGCCCGCTTGGCTCCGGCTTCTTCGATCACTTTTTTGTGCTGGAGGATTTCCTGGGTCAATAGGACCTTCTGCTTACCTTGCTCAAGACCACCTTTGATCTTAAACAAACCCCCTCCAATTCTAGTTTGCAATTCGCCCATTTCCATACCTCCTTATGGTCAGATATTACAAATTTATCATATAGATCCATTATTGTATATAACTATAGGCTTATGAATCTGGATAAATATAACTTCATTTCCAGAAAACATTGTGAACTTTATCTTGTTCAAGTAATATATTAATAGTCCGATTGTCATGGTTTATTTTAAAAAGGAGGGGGCTTATTTGGAAATTTATTGCAAGCAATGCGGCCAAAAATTAAAGCAAGGGCAAGGATTCTGCACTCATTGTGGCGCCGCAGTAGAAAACTCTGAGCCTGTCGGGCCGGAAACACCAAGCCCGAGCCGTAGATTGAAATCATTTTCAGGAAAAGGAATTTCTAAGAAAAGCAAAATCATTTTGTCCATATCTGTGATTGTATTGGCAGCCGCTTTTTTTGCTTACAAAATAGCGGAATCGAACCATAAACCGTCCAAATTAGTGGAACATTTCAATAAAACAGTCGAACAGGGAAATGCCAAAGAACTTGCCAACCTGTTCAATTCAGGCCAAACAGAAATGAAAGTTGACGAAGAGGGAGCCAAACAATTCATTCAGTATTTAAAGAAAAATCCGGACGAGTATACGAGCATGATCAAAAAACTGAGGAATGATGCTCGTCTTTTGGAAAACGGGGTCGAAGTTGTGAAACCAGAAGACGAACCATTTGTCAGCATCGAAAAATCAGATAAAAAATGGAATCTGATTGACCAATACAAAATTGTTCCTCATCCGTTTTTTATTAAAGTAACGGTTAACCGAAATCATTCTCTTTTATACATTGACAACAAAAAAATGAGTTACATCGAAAAAGATAAAGAACGAACTTTCGGCCCCTTCCTGCCTTCGGAACATACGGTCAAAGCTTTTTATGAGGGAAAATACGCCAATGTTTCCGACAAAAAAGAACTCGATCCGAAAACGGATGCAACCGATCATAATTTATACGCTGATCTGGATCTGACAGGGGATCACGTCACGATATATTCTGACTATGATGATGCTGTTGTTTATGTGAACGGAAAAAGCACCGGCAAGCGAGTGGGAGATATAGATGAGTTCGGCCCCGTGGAAACGGATGGTTCAACGAAAATTTCCGCAAAATTAAAATTGCCTGCCGGAACGTTCAAAAGCAATGAAGTGGCCATTCATGAACCTGATCAAGAAGTAGATCTCCATTTCGACAATCTTCCTCTCGCTGAAGATGGAGACGATATGGATAGCTTTACGGATAGTACAAATACTGCTAATGAGCTGGAAGACGTTTTAATGTCCCATTATGCGTGTATTTCCAGCCACGAATATGAAAAAGCCTTTGATTTGTTTTCCGCTAGACAGAAACAAAAAAGAAACTATGATGATTGGGTAAACGGAATAAAGGACAATTATCAAAACGATGTTGATTCTTTTTCAGTCGTCTATTTGGACAACAATCGGGCAACCGTCTCCTTCCACCTTACTTCATACGATTCCAAAGAAACAGGTACACTGAAACAAGAGTGGGAGGGAACATGGGGCATGGTGAAAGAAGGAGATCAATGGAAGTTAGACTCTCCTGCCATTAAAAAAATAAACTCAGAGGTTATAGAATAATGCAAAAGAAAAAGACTCTTTATATTCTTTGCCTCGTCATCGCAGCTGCATGTGCACTGGCTGTTTGGCATTTTCAATCTGTTCCCAACCCGGCTAAACTGGCCTCTGAAACAAACGAACAAAACAACAAAGAAAAGCGAGTTGATCAAGAACAAGAGCGGCTGAAAACAGCGAATGCCCAAATGGAGGCCAAGAAAAAAATCGATAAAATTCAAGACCCGAACGAAAAGGTCGAACAGCTGGTCAAAGCCATGACATTAGAACAAAAAGTGGGACAACTGCTGATGGTAGGGTTTAAAAACCCTGTTCCAAACAAGAAAATTGCCGATCTGATTGAACACAAATATATCGGCGGTGTTATCTATTATGATCGAAACATGAAATCGGCAAAACAAACAGCGGAATTGTCCAATTCGTTGCAGCAGTCTGCTCTTAAATCCAATCCTTTTTCCATTCCATTAATGATTGGAGTGGACCAAGAAGGCGGGGATATTCTGCGCATGAGAAATCAAGTATCGCCTATTCCTTCCCAACAGGAATTAGGAAAATACGCTTCACCACAAGAAGTTTATTCGATCGCTAAACTCAATGGCGAAGAATTAGCGTCTATGGGTATTTCAATCAATTTCGCTCCCGTTTTGGATTTGTCGGCGAAAGATAGCCGCTCGCTTGGCAGCCAGCCCGAAGACGTTTATGAAAAAGGAACAATGGTGTTAAAAGGATTAAACGATTCCCATATTACCGGCGTCTTAAAACACTTTCCGGGAAACGGGCGCAGTTCAATCGATCCGCATATTGATACGTCAAGCGTTAAAGCCAATCAACTCGACTTGGAAAACTCGGATATTTACCCATTTAAAAGGATCATCCAGGAAACGGATCCGCAAAACTTCTTTGTTATGGTGACACACTTAAAATATCCTGCCTACGACGCAAAAAAACCGGCAAGCTTATCGTCGATTATTATTCAAAAGCTGTTGAGAAACAAGCTTGGATACAAAGGAATCGTCGTCACCGATGATTTAGAAATGGGCGCAGTCAATAAATACTACTCATACAAAGACTTAGGAAAAGATGCCTTAAATGCCGGAGCAGATCTTCTCCTTGTCTGTCATGAGTATGAGCACCAATTGGAAGTGTATAACGGGATTATAGAGGCGGTTCACAAGGGAGAAGTGAAGCCATCACGAATTGACGAGGCCGTCAAGCGAATACTGCTATTTAAGCTTTCCACCGTTGACCAACCAATAGTGGATGCGAATAAAGCAGATCAAATAGTCGGCAGCCAACAACATGCCCTTATCATTCAACAATACAAACAAAATCACGGATTGTCTGAAGAAAAAACAAAACAACAATAGCCAAGAACAAAAAGGAGAACCATTATCCTTTTAATGGTGTCATTCCTTATTGGTTGTAGCCATAATAATTATATGAAGTTTTCCGGAAATAGCGATCACTGGGAAGATCAATACTCGGCGACCATAGATAGCCATAGTGAAAACGGAAAATATATTTTCCATTATAAAAACGGAGATGATACGACGATTTTTAAGAATCTTAAAATTATCGTTAACGACGAGGAACCTTCTTTGAACGATGAGGAGCATAAGGGGACCACCATTCAAATCCCCTCCAGCTGCAATGGTTGTACAGTAAAGGACAATGAACCAATCGAGGTGACCATTAGCTGGAACAGGAATAACAAAGAAACTTTTTATCTTAAACCGGATCATTAAGAAATGTTAATCTCAAAGGATGGTCGCAGTCTTTCGTTTGAAAGGATAAGAAAGATTTTTTTAATTGCTGCGGGTTTTGGAAGTTAAAATTGATCGGCCCGAAAACTCTTAATCGGGTTATCGGTCTTGATGTTGCAAGCGGTCCCCGCGTTGACAGGGACCGCTTTGTTATTTCCATATCATCCAATCTTAAAGGGCTTTTAAATACACCGATTCATATTTTTTCGCTGCGGAGATATGGGAGTATTCCGACTCGATTTTTTGACGGGCTTTGGCTGCGAATTCCTCTCCTTTTTCAGGATGTTGGAATAAGTAAACAATAGACTCGACTAGTTCTTTGATGTTTTTCTCCTCCACGAGCAAGCCGTCTTCTTGGTGGTTGACAATTTCTTTTAAACCGCCAACCGCGCTGGCGATAAGAGGAGAGCCGGATCCCATCGCCTCTAAAGCAGAAATGGAAGTAGCCTCTTCTACCCCTGCAGAGTGGACGCTAGGAACTAATACGACATCAGAAAGGGCATAAAACTCCTTAATTTGATCGTGCGGAATGGCTCCCAAAAAGACAACATGATCGTTGAGACGGTTTTCTTCCACAATCTCTTTCAATTCATCCAACGCTTCTCCGCTGCCGGCATAAATCAGCTTGGTTTGAGGAAATTCTTTCAATACTTCTGGAAGCGCCAGAGCCGGGTAGATCACTCCATTTTTTCTGGTCAACCGGCGAGGCACAAATAAAACACGGTCATCCGCCGACAAACCATATTTCTTTCTATATTCTTGTTTTTTCTCTTTATTCGGCTTAAATTGATGGATATCGATGAAATTCCGCACCGCCGTGGCATCGATCCCGGAAACTTCTTTCACATACTCCTTCAAGCGCTGATCAACCGTGATGACCTTTCTCGCACCTCGATAGGCTTGTACTTCAATATCTTTCATGTATTCTTCTTCCGCGCTGTTTTCCAGCAACGATCCTTTACTGATGGACTCAAACGTCATATAACCGTGAACAGTAGCCACTGTCGGGATTCCGGTCGCCAATGCGGCTAATACAGTGAAAGGATCTTGGGCATTGATGAGGTCATATCCTTTCTGTTTGTTGGCTTCGATCAACCCATAAAGAAACTTTCTCCTCATCTTGTGCGACCATACAATGCCTTTTCCTTTTTTGAACTTATTTAATATGAAGCTTGGTCCTTGTGCCAGCGCTTTCCGCTTCCATGCAGGCACGTCCGAAAAAGAAAGGATATCCACTTGATGGCCGAGCTCCTCAAGTCCCGCTTTCAATGTCGTCACATGAGTGGACAACCCTCCCGCATGAGGATAATCATAAGCCGTGGCGAGTAAAATTTTCATGATTTGCCTCCTCTTATTTATCAATAAAATGAATCTTTCATTCCATCGTTTCTCAGCTATCGCACGGGTGACCCTTTATGACTGTGCTTTCATGCTTTTTCCTTCTTCTTGCTTGCACAAAAAGGTCATTCATCGTGTCTACGTGATACATCATTAGGAGCAGCACTTTCTTTATCCACGTTACCCCTATATCACCTTTCTCTCTTGTAGGCGGATATAAACAAACGAGTGCACGTCTGAAAGAAAAACCGAATACTCAAAAAGCGCCGGCCATTCGCTTATCCACCTTACATATAAGAGTTTAGCAGAAAATAGTATCGCAAGCGATACGGAAAAAGAGAAAAGTTGTCCCTCTGCACCGGAAGAAAACGAAGGAACAGATCGAATTCCGCCAAAACCAAGAACGGATATAAACAAAAAAGGAGAGCAGGCTGCCAGCCATATACTCTCCTTTTTTTACAAAAATTGTTGCTGATGCGTTTCTCATCTAAATCTTAAGGGGCGCCCAAACGTTTCTGCCGCCATAGAAGCCACTCCTCCAAGGATCATATAGAAATAGGCGGTGAACGTTTTGTCTTCCCAAATATTATAAAGCAGTCCGCAAACATAAACGGCAATTAATATCGAAATAAGCGCATCGTCGTACGGGGAAACCGTATGTCTGTTTTTCCAGAGAAAAGCCAGCATTCCCAGCAGGAAAACGGCAAAGCCAACAACCCCAAGCACCCCTGTTTCGGCAATTACTTGAATATATTGATTATCCGAATAAATATTCAAGTTGATCCCATAATGTTTATAAATCGGCGATGAATACGATTTTGACGCTGAATCGCCAAATGTCGAAAATCCGGAACCAATAACAGGATGGTCTTTAAATATTTGCAGACCCTTTTTGACAATGAACAAGCGGCCGGTATTTTTACTTTGCTCGATCGTACTGCCTTCAAACGTCTCTTTCAGCCGTTTTTCCGCGTGTGATTCATCTCCTTGCTGATCAGGCGCCGCAATCGGCTTTTCTTTCAACACGTTCATATTCTGGACGAATTCCGTCGCTTTTGTCACCGGAATACTGATCACTATTACACTCAGCACGATGATCAGCAAAGCTTTCACAACGGTTTTCCAATTTCTCGACAAAGCCAAATAGGTGATCAAGCCGACGGCAAGGCCAATAGCCGTTCCTCTTGAATACGTCAAAATCCAAACACCCATCATCACAACTGAACCAATGAGGAGAAACAGCTTCGTTCTTTTGGAAACAAGGGTTGATAAATATAGCGTGCAAATAAAGGCGAGCGTTAAGTAAACAGCCAAAACATTTGGATTGTTAATCAACCCGTAAATGCGCTGCCGGTTCGTCGGAGAAATATAACGCTCCACCCATGTTTCCGGCATCAACAAAGTCCGCAATGATACTTTTTCGACAATTCCTTGAACGGAGAGAATCATAGACATAGTAAAAGTAATCCATAAAAAGCGGTGAATATCTTCTTTTTCAATCGACAGCCGCTTCACTGTATAGAAAATCAAGTATGTAATCACAAAAGCCCGAACTTGAAAAATAATAGCCCCTACGGAAACCCCCGTGATAAGCGCGGACACACAACCTATAAGAATGAACAAAAAGAATCCCCATTCAAACAGCGAAAATTGGAACATCTTTTTCCAATCGTTTCGTTGATCCCAAACCGCTCTTAAAAAGGCAGCAATGGCGATTAAATCACCGGCTATTTTCAAAGAGGGATTTATCTCTATTAAAAACGCCCTTGTTGGAAAGTAGATGAGCAAAAACAACAGACCGTCTTTCGGCCGAATAAACGCCAGCGCAGCTACTATGAGCGAAACGGCCAAACCGATCATACTGTTTGGAAAAAAGAGTGCCACCAAAACAAATAAAACCATAACAAGGATGTATTGATACTTCTCTCGAAAACCAGCCATCTATTTGAACCTTCCTTTTACTCTATTTTTTCGACACGCAATGTTTGTCGAAATATTAAGGAAAAACGCAATTTTTCGCAAACACTACTTTTCCGATTATAAATGATTCCTAAGATGGTCGTCAACGACACAAGCGACTGGAATGAATGATGATTTACGCTCCGTTACAGAAAACGGGAATCCCTTTTACGATCATTCTTTCCTGCTAGACTTTTGGATCTAAAAGGAGCGCTTCTTCAACTGGAAAGGGCCGGATCCACCATGCTAAAACAGGATAACAACAACATCGTTTATCCCCTGATCGGTTCAAAAAGCATGGAGGGATCAGACCCTCACACCATATGCCCTATCAGCATGCAACTTTCGACTGTTAAGACAGCAAACGTTCATATGTATTTCGAATCATTTCATACAAATTCGTCAAGGAAAAATGTCGAGAGGCATGTTGGTAAAGGTCATCCCCCATCTTCGCCAACTCCCCTCTTTGCTTGCGGAAAATCGCTTCCTCCATTGCTTGCCTGTAAAGATCGGCATCACCAGTCGGCACAATCCAACCGGTTTTTCCGTTCGTAATTAATTCATTTACTCCCCCTACATCGGTGGTGATGACGGGCAAATGTTGATTGGCCGCTTCCAGCAGCGCCAACGGAAAACTTTCGCTATAGGAAGCCAATAAAGCCGCATCCGACGCCGCATAAATTTCTTCAACATCTTTTCGAAAGCCGAGAAAGCGGACTTGTTCGGAAAGGCCGCGCCGTTCGACGGCTTGTTCCAACTCGCTTCGAATCGGACCGTCGCCGACAAAGAGCACTTTTACCTGTGAATTCCCCAACTTTTGAAGAGCTTCCAATACGATTTCATGACCTTTAATCGGATGCAGACGCGCCACCATGACAAACAAGATGTCATCCTTGTCCGCCCCAAGTTCGGCTCTGGGCACCGGAACTGCTTTTTCTTCTGTAAAATGAATGCCATTGTAAATAGTGGTAATGTGATCTCCACGAATGCCGGCGGCCATTAAATTTTTCTTAAACCGCTCAGACACCGCAAAGTAATGATCCATCTTTTTCACGGCATAAAGATGCAGCGCCGTGAAAATTTTTCCTTTCACTCCTGCTTTCATAAAATCGAGGGATGGATCGCTATGAATCGTCGTCACCCAGCAAATTTTGGTTTTTTTCTTTAAATAAAGACCGAATAGATTGGCGCGAGGGCCATGAGTGTGTAGCAAATCAAACCGTTCTTGCCGAATATATCGGGCCAGTTTTTTTAAAACAGAAAGGTCATAGCGGGAAGTTTGCTGAAACACTTCGACATGAATGCCGTTTTCCCGGGCTTCTTTCGACAAAGCTCCTTCTTGGAATACGGCCAAGACGACTTCATTCTTTGCAAATTGTTTTAGAAGGGTAATCACATGCTTGCGCGATCCCCCGGTTTCTCCTCCGCTGATAACATGGAGTACTTTCATCCGAACTTCCCCTCCAAGTGGCGCTTTCTGCTTTTTAAAAGGCCAGCCATCTTCCTCTTCAACGACTGGCCAATACTTTCAGGACAAATTTCGGCAACGCCATTTGACGCTTTATCCGCTTTGGTTCTTTTATTAACCGATACAACCATTCCAAGCCTGCTTTTCGGAAAAAGGCCGGGGCCCGTTTGACCATCCCGGAATAGACATCAAAGCTTCCGCCCACTCCTTGAAACACTTTCACATGCTTCAGCTCATTCATATGTTCTCTTATCCACAATTCCTGTTTCGGGCTTCCTAAAGCGACGAACAAAAGGACAGCTTTGGAATCGTTGATTTTTTGAATAAGAGCTGATTGGTCTTGAACATAGCCGTTTTCATAGCCGGAAATGATCAGACCGGGAATTTGCCGTTCCAAATTTTCTTTTGCTTTTGAGACGACTTCCTCTTTGGCACCGTACAAAAATACACCGTGCCCTTCCTCTGCGGCAAAACGAAGAAGCCGCCCCATCATATCGACACCTGTCACCCGTTCGCGAATTTTTCCGCCTTTTAACTTGGAAGCAATAATCATGCCAACTCCGTCGGGTATTTGGTAAGTGGATTCATTGATTAATTCTTTTACAAGCGGGTCGCGGTTCGCCGCCATCACTTTTTCCGGATTGACAGCAATGACGGTCGATTTTTTCCCAGCGGCAATCCGCTTTTTAATGTCGGCAATGATTTCCTCATAAGTCAATGATGAAACGGAGACGCCTAAATATTGTTCCTTTTCCATTTTTGACATCCCTGCTTTATTCCTGAATTGCTTTTAATTTGGTCAAATCGCCGATTCGATGAAGGGTGATCCCCTCAGCGTCTTTTAGATTCGTGCAATTTTTCGTATCAAACACTACCGGCGTTTTCATACGTTGTTTCAATACGGCAGGATCCAGCTGTTTGAATTCATTGTGATCCGCTAAAATCACAACAAGATGAGCATCTTGAATCGCTTCTTCAAACGGCAACAGCGTAAATGGCACTTGATCCGGTTGAACGTGCGGATCGTGAATCCGGATTTCATAGCGCGGATTTTGCATCAATTTTTCTACTACTTCAAGAGCCGGACTTTCGCGGATATCGTCAATGTTGCCTTTGTAAGTCAGTCCACAAAGAGCAATCGTCGGTTTCGCCAATTCCGCCGTCAATTTCTCTACTTGTTCTACGACAAAATCAGGCATGGAGTTATTGATATCTCGAGACAACTTGATTAAATTCGCTTCTTCCGGCGCCTTTTCGACGATAAAATAAGGGTCTACTGCCAAGCAATGGCCGCCTACGCCCGGACCGGGATGATGCAAGTTGACACGTGGGTGCTTATTGGCCAGTTCAATTACTTTATGAGCATCCACTCCAAGTCGGTTGGAGATTTTGGCCAACTCATTGGCAAGGGCGATATTGACATCACGGAACGTATTTTCCATCAGCTTCGACATTTCCGCCGTCAACGCTTCGGTTTCAATGACTTCGCCTTTTGTCACGACTTTCCGATATACATCTGCCGCTTTTTTCGCTGCTTCCGGCGTCAGCCCCCCGACAATACGAGTATTTTCCACCAACTCGATTAAAATTCGGCCAGGAAGCACCCGTTCCGGACAGTGGGCAACATACACGTCTTTTCTTGGATCCAATCCTGCCTGTTCGATCAAAGGAGCGACAATATCATCCATCGTTCTTGGCGGAATGGTCGATTCCACAATGACGATATTGCCTTTGCGCAAATAAGGGAGGATCATCTTCGTCGCACTGATCACATAACTTACATCCGCGGTTTCATCTTGATGAATAGGAGTCGGGACGGAAATGATAAACACATCCGCTTCTTCCGGTTGTGTAGATGCGCGCAATTTTCCTTTTTTCACCACTTCTTTGACGACATCTTCCAACCCGTTTTCTTCTATATGGATCCCGCCGCTATTTAACGTTTCCACCACTTTTTCGTTTACGTCTACACCTACGACATCAAAGCCTGCCTGCGCAAAAACTGCAGAAGTAGGAAGTCCGATGTATCCTAATCCCATTACGCATATTTTTTGCATGTGAAAGACCTCTCTTTATGATGATATTGAAAAACAAAAAATTTGTTTTTAATCGCAAAATTAATAAGCATAGTACTCAACTCAAATAGTATAGCAAATTCACTGATACTTTGCACTATTTACATTGAATGTTCATAAGGCCAATGGTAAAATATAAACCATCTTGAGTGGATTCCAAATTATCCATTATTTAACTCTATCATTATAAATCATTTATAGAATTTAAAATTTGTATACCTTGTGAATTGTTGGGGTTCCATCCACCTTGCAGGAAAATTTTCCTCGTCATAAAGGATGAAGACTGTTCTCCATCATAACCAAAATCAACCGTTCCCCGCCGCGTTGCAAAAACACGAGATCGTGTTTACTGCGAGGCGGCTTTTCTAGGTGGATTGATTGGATCGAAAAGAGGGCAGGACCGACATTCCATCATTTATTGGACATCGATTGCGCTGTTCCCATTATATGACACATGAACATATGAACTCTTCCAACAGTCGTTACTTATAGAACGGCTGCCGTTTCGGAAGGCTGTTGCATTTTATTTTTGAAGAGGTGTCTCGTTATGTCCTTGAAAAAAACAGCCATTTGGCTGACTATTTTAGCTTTCATTGTTAAACTGTCGGGATTCCTGAGAGAAAGCATTATTGCGCGGGAATTTGGAGTCAGTCATCTGACGGACGGTTATATTCTTGCTTTCTCTTTTATCAGCCTGGCAATGGACATGATTTCCGGCGGTTTTAACAATGTTTTTTTGCCGCTGTACGTCAGCCATTCCAAAATGAACGCTAAACAAACGGAACGAAATGCGAATGGCGTCATGAATTTTACGGTTCTGCTTTTCCTCGTGATTACAGTGATCGGCTATTTCTTTGTTCCTGACATCGTGCCGTTCATTTATGGCCACATGGCACCACAGACAGAAAAAGTCGCTGTGGCTATCACTCAATTTTTCTTTTTATTTATGAGTTTAGTGGCATTAAGCGGAATTTTAGATTCCTATTTACAGGCGCATCGGGTGTTCGTCCCTTCACAATTCGCTAAGCTTGTCCAGCCGTTGACCAGTGCGCTTTTCGCTCTGGTGTTTTCCAGCTATTGGGGAATTAACAGTTTAGCTTACGGGTTTATCATCGGAACTTTCATCGGCGTGGTCATCCAATTCAGCTATCTGTATCGAACGGGATTCCGTTGGCAGCCTACTCTTCATGTAGATGCGACATTTCGGAAAACGTTTCTGGTGCTTTTGATCCCTTCGCTGTTAAACTCGGTTGTCAGCCAAACCAATCTGTTTGTCGATAAGGCGTTTGCTTCTAGCATTCCGGGGGCGGCTACTTATTTAAATTACGCATCGCTTATGACATCCGTCCCGCATAATATTTACGCCACTTCGATTGCGGCGATTATCTTTACGCTTTTATCCGAACAATTGGATGATCCGGAAAAGTTTCAAGATATTTTTTATACAGGAATGCAAATTTCTCTGGTTACCCTATTGCCCATTACGGCAGGAATTTATTTAGTCGGACAAGAAGCAATCGCTTTTTTATTCCAAAGAGGAAAATTTACAGCGATGGACACGCACTACACTTATATGGCGCTTGTTTGCTTTCTGCCCATTATTGTTACGCAAGGCATGCAATATATCGTTTCTAAAGCCATGTACGCCTTGGGGAAAACAAAAATCATTTTCAGAGTGACCGTTACGACGATCCTGCTGAACGCACTGTTGGACTGGATTTTAATCAAACCATTAGGATATAAAGGGCTTGCTTTATCCAGTTCCATCGTTTCCTTCTATTACTTGATCGTCACGGCCATTGTGATTTATAAGGATTTTCATCCGTCCCAAAAAGTGCGGCTATTTCGATTGATCGTAAAAGCTTTACCGCCGACTATTGTGATGTCGGTCGTACTGATCGCCATAAAGGAAACGCTGCCGCTTTATCATCTTTATCCTTTATGGCAGATCCTGATTTTGGTGCCGCTCGGAGTCGTCTTTTACGTCGCAGGGCTGTATCTGTTTTATCGGGAAGGTTTCTACCAAATGCTGAATTTCTTAAAAAGAAAAAAACGTGCCGTTTAAACGGAAACGGGACAAGCATAAGCGGTGTGATCCGTTGCTTTTCAGAACTCTATTAAGATTCATCCAATCGAGTAGGAGGGAGCGATTAACTCCCGTCCTCTCACACCACCGTACGTACGGTTCCGTATACGGCGGTTCAATTAAGATAATTGACGCAAGTCTTTATAACTTCCGTGAATAGCTGTTCTCTTTATGCCAGTGGTCACTCCACCCTCCAAGAGGTCTCCCACGGGATTCACCGCTTCCTCCCTCAAGTGAGGTACTACGTTTTCTGTGTTCATCATGACTCACTGAATACCAAGGGCTATTCTCTCTTAATTGTTCGGTCCTTCTTAGTTGTTCTAGACCAACTAATACTATGACCTCTGCTGACTTCTGACGGTTCAGCTACTTATCACTAAGTAGGTTATGAAGAGTACTTCACATATCCGCCAGACCTCCCCGGGTAAGTACATGCACTTTCACACCATCTATCCGCCTCATTTACTCGATATGACCTTCGACAGAAAGAGCTTTGTTTTGTTATGCAAACTCACTCAATCATACCTAGCCTTATATGAGGTTCGTGTTCCTCGGACCGGTGTTTTGCCTCCAGCTTCCTTCAGATTCCGCGTCACCACGGACACCCTTGCTCTTGGCTAACCTCTACTTCTGTCTTCGGGGTTCGGGACTTACACCCTATAGTTCATGTACATGCCGGGCGCACAAAGACAAAAAGACGAAGGAGCTGCTCCCTCGTCTTTTTCTTTAGACATATAAATGGTTATCTTCCGCTATGAACGCTAATCATGGCTACGCCTGCCACAATGAGCAGCACGCCTGCTATTTTCCAACTTGTCAACGTTTCTCCGAAGAAGAAATCATTTGCTTGTCTGCAAGAATAAAGCCAAACTTCCATCCATATAGTGATCGATTAAGTCGATTGAGAAATTTCCCTCATTTTGAGAAAACGAACAATGAAAGTGATTACGAACAGTTTTCTGTCCCAATATTGTGAACGAAAAAAAGCATGTGTTATAAAAATAAAGAAAGCGCTTTCGTTTGTTATAAGATGCATCTTCGAATGGTGGCCATCCTTGTTTTTGCTCTTTTTAGATTATGAAAATAGGAAAAAGGAGTGAATGGGTATGATGCAAAAAATCCAGCGTTTTGGCGGGGCTATGTTTGTTCCGGTGCTGCTTTTTCCATTTGCCGGAATACTTGTAGGGTTGGCGACATTGTTTAAAAATCCCGACATCATGGGATCCATCGCCGATCCGCATAGCATGTGGTCTAAAATCTGGACTGTCGTGGAAGAAGGAGGTTGGACCGTTTTTCGGCAAATGCCGTTATTATTTGTCATAGGAATCCCAATTGGTTTAGCCAAAAAAGCGCATGCACGAGCATGTATGGAAGCTCTTGTTACCTATTTAACCTTTAACTATTTTATTAGCGCAATCTTAACTATTTGGGGAGATCAGTTTGGGGTGGATTTTCACCAAGAAATCAATGGCTTCAACGGTTTGACAATGATTGCCGGGATTAAAACCCTAGATACAAACATCATTGGGGCAATCGCTATTTCTTCTATCGTGGTTTTCCTGCATAATCGTTTTTTTGATACGAAATTGCCTGACTTTCTCGGGATTTTCCAAGGATCCTCTTTTGTTGTCATTGTTGCCTTTTTTCTCATGCTTCCCGTTTCTTTAATTACTTGCTATGCTTGGCCCATGGTTCAACATGGCGTTGCCTCTTTACAAGGATTTTTATCAAGTTCCGGAGTATTTGGGGTGTGGTTATATACCTTCTTAGAGCGCATTCTGATCCCAACCGGTTTGCATCATTTTATTTACGGTCCTTTTATTTATGGCCCTGCCGTTACGGAAGGAGGAATCGCCAAACATTGGATCGAGCATCTGCAAGATTACGCAACATCTGCCCACTCGCTGAAAGAGATGTTCCCACAAGGAGGATTCTCTCTACATGGCATGTCTAAAATCTTTGGTATACCAGGTATCGCAGCCGCTATGTATGTGACTGCAAAACCCGAAAAAAGAAAACAAATTTTCGGACTTTTACTATCTGCCACTTTAACTTCCATTATTGCAGGCATTACTGAGCCCATCGAGTTTACATTTTTATTTATTGCTCCTTGGTTATTTGCCGTACATGCTGTGCTTGCGGCTACTATGTCCGCCACTATGTATGCATTTGGTGTTGTCGGAAATATGGGGGGAGGACTGCTTGAGATAGCTAGTTCAAACTGGATTCCATTATTTAAGTATCATAGTACAACGTATTTAACACAATGGGGAATTGGTTTAGCTTTTACAGCTATTTATTTCTTTGTTTTCCGATATCTAATTCTGAAATTTAATATTCCGACTCCAGGACGCGAAAAAGATGATGTAACAGAAACTAGATTGTATACAAAAGCTGATTACAAGGCGAAAAAGCAAAGCGGTGATCTAGTAGCCAACGAATATGCAGCCCAAGCAGCCCAATATTTAGAAGCACTAGGCGGCCCGGAAAATATTGTGGAGGTTACAAATTGTGCCACACGTCTTCGCGTAAGTGTGAAAGACGAATCAAAAATCACAACGGATAGTGTATTCAAATCCGCTGGAGCACATGGTATCGTTCGTAACGGAAAAGCCATTCAAGTCATTGTGGGTTTATCCGTTCCTCAAGTACGAGAACAATTTGAAAAAATATTAGCTGAAGAAAGCAGCAAAACTGGATGATCTCCATTACAAAACGATGGTTTCTTAAAGGGGCGTATCCTTTTCGGCTCAACAGAAATTCAAAAATACAAAATATTAAAAATTATCTGTTTGAGAAAATGTTTACCTCATGTGAAAAAGAACAAAAAGTGTGATAAGGGACAGAATGATCGATTGGTATTGTTTGGCAATTTTTTATTTGATATAAGAAGAATGTAAGCGTTCACTACGAGAAGGAGGAAGAAAAATGAAAAAATTTTCTATTGTTATTGCTGGTGGAGGAAGCACTTTTACAGCTGGGATTGTATTAATGCTATTAGATCATTTAGACCAATTTCCGATCCGTAAATTAAAATTTTATGACAATGATAAAGAACGACAAGATATCATAGCCGGAGCCTGCGAAGTTATTTTAAGAGAAAAGGCCCCAGATATTCAATTTATTGCTACTACAGATCCTAAAGAAGCATTTACAGATGTCGATTTTGTCATGGCTCATATTCGAGTAGGAAAATATGCCATGAGGGAATTAGATGAAAAAATTCCATTGAAATATGGAGTGGTAGGGCAAGAAACATGCGGACCAGGTGGAATTGCATATGGCATGCGTTCAATCGGCGGAGTGTTAGAGTTAATTGATTATATGGAAAAATATTCTCCCAATGCATGGATGCTCAATTACTCCAACCCGGCAGCCATTGTAGCAGAAGCCACCCGACGTTTACGTCCCAACTCAAAAGTGTTAAATATATGCGATATGCCTGTAGGTATCGAAAATCGAATGGCACAAATTTTGGGGTTATCTTCTCGTAAAGAAATGACCGTTCGATATTATGGTTTAAACCATTTTGGATGGTGGACGGATATTCGCGATAAAGATGGATATGATTTAATGCCTAAGTTAAAAGAACATGTCGCAAAATACGGATATGTTGTAAAAAATGATGATGCGGAGACCAGCTGGAATGATACGTTCTTAAAAGCGCGTGATGTTTTCGCTGTGGATCCGGACACTTTGCCAAACACATACTTAAAATATTATCTATATCCAGATTACGTAGTAGAACATTCTAATCCGAATTATACAAGAGCCAATGAAGTGATGGATGGCCGTGAAAAATTCGTATTTTCAGAGTGCCAAAAAGTCATTGAAAATCAATCAACTGAAGGATGCGCCCTTCATGTGGATGAACATGCCTCCTATATTGTGGATTTAGCCCGTGCCATTGCTTATAACACACATGAAAGAATGTTATTAATTGTTGAAAACAAAGGAGCTATTTCCAATTTCGATCCAACCGCCATGGTTGAAATTCCTTGTATCGTAGGCAGCAACGGTCCTGAACCGCTGTCCATCGGCGAAATACCACAATTTCAAAAAGGATTAATGGAACAACAAGTCTCTGTTGAAAAATTAGTAGTGGAAGCGTGGATCACAAAATCTTATCAAAAATTATGGCAGGCCTTAACTTTATCCAAAACTGTTCCTAGCGCTAAGGTGGCGAAGGAAATATTGGATGAATTAATGGAAGCGAATAAAGAGTATTGGCCTGAACTGCATAAAGAAGAAGTCACAGTGTAACATGAGATCAAATAAACGAAACAAAAAGTACAGACATCCATTTGTACTTTTTGTTTCACCCCTCTTTTTTGAAATTTTTGGTAAACTATTTCAAGAGGAGGGATTAAAAAATGAAAATTGAAGAGTTGATCAATAAGCATTATAACCAACTCCATGATAATGACCTTCATATTTTAAAATATATTTTAAACAACAAAAGCTCCTGCTATGAATTAGGAATCAATAGTTTAGCAGAGAAATGTAATGTTTCTCGCTCATCCATTTTACGATTAGCACAAAAACTAGGCTTTAGCGGGTATAGCGAGTTTCGAGTATTTTTGAAATGGCAAGACCAAAAAGATCCGAATATCCACAAAAGTGGAGTGGAAATTTTAAGAAACGATATTCTTGAAACATTAAAATATGTGAAGAATACAGATTTTTCCGAAATATGCCGTTTGATCTATCATACTGAAAAAATATTTGTTTACGGAACAGGAACCGCTCAATTAAATTGTGCTTTCGATTTACAACGAATGTTTCTTCCCGTGCAGAAATATTTCCATGTGATCCAAGCACAAACTGAGTTTGAAATGATCATCAAAGATTTAACATTGAACGATTTGATCATCATCATTTCGTTTTCTGGTGACACTCCATCCATTTTTCCAGCCGTTCAATCGTTAGTCGCAAAAGGAATCCCGTTTATTTCCGTCACGAATTTAAAAAACAATCGATTGGCAAGAATGACTCCATACAATTTATATGCCTATAGTTCATGCAATGAACTAAAGGATGGAACAAAACTGAATACGTTTTCTTCTTTCTTTATTGTTGGTGAAATGCTTTTTCACCATTATGTAGATTTTATAAAACAAAAAGAAAGTGATCAAAACGATGAACAAGGATCCATTCATTGAAAAGCACTCAAACTCAAAGGCATTCTTCTAAGACTTTTTGGAATACGGTAATCTCCCCTTTTCATGTTATGTTATTCTATCTTACTCAAACTATTCACGAAAGATGGGTTGAGACATGTTAAAAAATGTATTTCGTAAAAGAGCCAAAAAAGTGATTGAAGAATTATATTCTCCACTAAGCGGAGAAGTGATACCATTAGAGCACGTCCCTGACCCTGTGTTTGCTCAAAAAATGATGGGTGACGGTTTAGCCATTATCCCAAGTAGCGGAAAAGTGGTTTCTCCAACCAATGGGAAAATCGTGAAAATCTTCCCTACAAAACACGCCATAGGTCTCCTCTCAGATAAAGGATTGGAAATCCTTATACATATTGGCTTAGATACAGTAGAATTAAATGGAGAAGGATTTGAAGTATTCGTTCAAAATGGACAAATCGTAAAAACCGGAGAGCCTTTATTAAAGGTGGATTTGGAGTATTTAGAAAGAAAGAATAAAGAAATAGTAACTCCTGTGATCATTACAAACATACTTGAAAAAGTGGAAAGTTTGGAATACGCCGCTCATCACGTCGTAACAAAAGGAGAAATTTTGCTGACATGTCATGTGAAAATGTGGGAAAAAGAATCTCTTTAATACGATACAATATGGCGACTTACCCATACGGCTATCACAACGAAAACCAAATAAACGCATGGCAGAATGGACCAATGGCGAATATCAAAATGTTTAGTACAACAAAGAAAAGCCCGGCGGAGAAATCTCTGCTGGGCTTTGACAAGTTTCTTGACCGGTCTTAATCGTCTCTTCCCCAAATACCGAGGAATTGAAGAATATCGATAAATAAGTTAATGAAATCCAAATACAGAGATAATGTTAATGCCGGAACCATTTCTTCCGTAATGTGACGGTGTTTCATTTGGTTGACATCAAAAAGTATATAAAGAGAGAAAACGATGGACCCGATGACCGAACTTACGAGCATTCCACCGGAAGTTAACGGACTAAAAATATTAAAAAATGCTAATGAACACAAACGCTAATAAGGCGACAAATATAATGGTGCCCAAAAACTCACTTGCTTTTCAGAACTCTATTAAGATTCATCCAAAAGACAAAAGACGAGGAGCTGCTCCCTCGTCTTTTTCTTTAGACATATAAATCGTTATCTTCCGCTATGAACGCTAATCATGGCTACGCCTGCCACAATGAGCAGCACGCCTGCTATTTTCCAACTCGTCAGCGTTTCTCCGAAGAAGAAATAGGCCCCAAACAATGCAAACACGTAGGCAAGCGATTGGATCGGGTACGCCACGCTTAACGGAACTTTCGATAAAATAAACAGCCACAACACCGTAGCAGCCCCGTACAAAATCAAACCGGTCAATATATACGGCGATAGCAGCAGCTTCAAAATCCCCAAAAGAGAGGAAAAACTTTGGCCGCTTTTCATCATCCCGTATTTCCATAAAAATTGTCCGCTCACCAATATGAGAGTGTTGACCAATATCAGCACAAAATTAATCGGCGTCATGGCGTTCCTCCTTTTCCGCTCTGAGCGAATGTTTCAGATCTTCCAGTTCTTTTTCTACATAGGCCAGTTCTTGAATGACTTTGGTCAACTTTGCCTGCTGTTTGGATAAAACAATCGTATGATACATCAGCAAAGTCAGCACGACGAAAAAAGCCGCCACAAAAATAAAAGACGGCATATACGAAATGCCAACGGCCCGTGCCAATCGATTTAAAACCGGAAGCAAACATGCAATCAAGATCGCCGCAACAGACAAAACCAGCCAAAGGAACGCCTGCTGATCCTGCAGTTTATTTTTGGAAGTTAGCCACACGACTTGCACGAAAAACAACACGGCCATGACAATCGAAATGATTTGCACAAACCCCATAAACATAACGCTCCTTTAAAAAACCGATCGAATTAAAGAAAAAAACGTGACTTTTAACATATAGTAAATGGATCGAAACGGTGTAATGGAAGATTGTCCGCCTTGCCGTTCATTCATTTCCACTTTAATCTCTTTTATTTTGAAATGCTGGTGCGCCAATTTCACCAATACTTCCACTTCCGGATAGTCAACCGGATAGTGGCGGACAAACTCTTTCATTACTTTGCGGTTGACAATGCGGTAGCCCGATGTCGGATCGGTTACTTTAATGTGAGCAATCCATTTTAACATATAATAAAAATAATAAATGCCCAATCTCCTGATCCAACTGCCTTTATACCCGGTTTTTTCCACAAATCGAGACCCGATGACCATATCGTAATCGGAGCCGGTGATGGCCTGCACTAATTTTTCCAAGTCTTTCGGATCATGTTGGCCGTCGGCATCCAATTGGATCGCATAATCGTATCCGTTCCTGTACGCATAAATATAGCCGGTTTGCATCGCTCCGCCGATTCCAAGATTCGCCGCCAGACTGATATGGGGAATTTGATGTTCGTTTAAAATTTCTTCCGTCCGATCGGTGGACCCATCATTCACGACAATAAAATCATAGCTGCAGGAGTTTCGAAGCCGGTTTACAGTATGGTGTATCGTGTCCTCTTCGTTGTAGGCAGGGATGATTATCAAGATTTTTTCCATAAGACAAAATCCTCCGGCTCTGTAAATTCAAAGCAGAATTTTCATGATATAATGCAAATGAAAAATGACAATAGAAAGGATCTCCATATGCCAACGATTCATAAACGAAACATAATCGGTTATGTATTCTTGTTTCTTCTTACGGAAGCAATACTACTTTTTTATTTATATCAAACCGGAAAACAATTCTTTCGCATTACTCCGGATGGTCAGCTTTATTTTAATATAGCCGAAAATTTCGTCAAGGGAAACGGGATGATCAACACCGTCCGCAAAGAGGACATTATTGTGCCCCCGCTGTTCTCCATTTTTTTAGTGCCGTTTGCGTTTTTCCACAGCGCTAAACTTTTTATTCTTTTTCAGTATGTCGTTTACGGATTCAACGGCGTCCTTCTTGCCTTTTTGGGAGAACAATTGTTTCACCGTTTCAAATCGGGCATGGCGGCCGGGCTTCTGTATGCTGTTCATCCTGTCTTGTTGTTGAACGGTCCGCAATATTTGCTGACAGAAACGCTTTTTATTACGTTTATTCTCTTAATCCTATACAGCATCTTGCGCTTTATTCGCGACGAAAAGAAAACAAAATGGCTGATAACGTCCGTAGCGCTTTTGTCGGCTAGCTTATTATTCCGGCCTCATCTTATGTATGTGTTTTTGCTGCTCGGCCTGTTATGGCTCCTATATTGGCGGACAAAAAAATTGCGAGCCGCGACGATTCTCGCCTTTTTGATTCCCGTTGTTTGTTTAGCCGCCAATGGGCTTCACAACTGGTCTCTTCACGGGAAATTTGTGCTTTTGGAAAACTATAGCGGGCAAAATCTATATATCGCCAATAATCCTCATACGAAAGTGGCGTTCTTTGCAACGACCATCGTCGACCAATTTGTAGAGCCTGAGTATTTTTCATACAGCCGATTGAGCTTATCAGAAAAAAGCGAGTTGTTAAAAGAAAAAGCCGTTCATTACATGCTCTCTTACCCCGGCGAAACGATCAAACGGCTTGTGCTGAAAACCGGTCTGTTCTTCCAAGGGATTGACGCCCTCGATTGGATGACTCTCTTCATCAGCATAGCCGGAATCGTCTGGAGTTTATGGAAAGAAAAGAAAATGCGGCTGGAAATTTTATTTCTGATCTTATTTATACTGGGATTTGCCGTTTTGACTTCCCTCGGTCTACTCGTCGGTGGACAACGCTACCGCGTTCCGATTATTCCGGTCTATCTGCTCTTTGGCGGCTACTTTCTCTCTTCTCTTTTGCCAAGACAGTTATTCCGCGGGAAATAATGAAAATGCCGATCAACACCTGGCCCTCAACCTTCATCCGTGTTGTGATGAAGGGACACCAGAGCGGCCAGGTGTATACGATCCGGTTTCTAAACATCATAAGTTTTCGAATAATCTAAATTTGTGAAGTCCATTAGATGCCCGCAATGTGATTGGTTCACGGGCATATCATCGCGATAAATCCGTGTTGGTTTCTTGATGTTTGGGCAACATTTTAAGAAAACGAATATATAAAATAGACACGACAAGATACCCCACTAAATAATAGAAAGAAAACAGATCGATTGTCGGACGATCATGGTGCGGACCGCAAAGAGAACAAAAGGCAGCACAAACATCCAAGGGATGAATCTCATCGTTTTTTGAAAATGAGAGAGAAGGGTTCTATTCCACGTGAACTTTCCGAATAGGAGATAGATATTCCCTATAATAAATCCGATCACAAAAGGCAAAATGGCAGATACATTGACGAACCCTAACAAAATGGGCACCGAAAGAGCCCCAAAAGAACCTATGCCTAGCACGGTAGAGTAGCTGAGCTTTATGACATGATGATTCAAATCTTCCCTATCATACTCTTTTAAAAGATCAGCCGCCAATTCATTCGGAGACAAAAATTCCATTAACACACTTTGAGGAATTTCTTCCGGGCTAACCCCTTTCTTTTCTTTTTCCAATGCCTTTTCATATAAATCAGAACGAAGCTTTTGAATAAAAGGTTGTTTTACATCTTGAGGCATATCATGCAGCCTTTTGCTAAAATCTTCAAGATACGATTGAACCAGCTGATGGGAGAAAAAACGATCTTTTCTCATTTCCGCACCCTTCCTTATAAGGAATTTCAGGATCTCTTTAATATGACCATACTTCCTTTTGAACCTTGCGTCATATCAGCGAACGCGAATAAAGGAAAAGCCCCACAGAGATTTCTCTGTAGAGCTTTTGACATACTGCAGGCCGCAACAGCCGCCTAATCTTTGCTTTGCCAAATACCGAGGATTTGAAGAATATTGATAAATAAGTTAATGAAATCCAAATACAGAGATAAAGTTAATAACGGAACCATTTCTTCCGTAATGTGATGGTGTTTCATTTGGTTGAAATCAAAAAGTATATAAAGAGAGAAAACGATGGACCCGATGACCGAGTATGCGAGCATTCCACTGGAAGTTAACGGGCTAAAAATATTAAAAATGCTAATGAACACTAACGCTAATAAGGCGACCAATAAAATGGTGCTCAAGAACGATAAATCTTTTTTAGTGACGGCACCGATCAAGCCCATGACGGCAAATATCCCGAATGTCGAACCAAAAGCCATCAAAACCACTTGCGCACCAGCTGTAGAAATATAATGACTCACGATCGGATAAGTGGTGATTCCGGAAAGGAAGGTAAAAACATAAACAAACGTATAGCCGACGCTTTTGCTTCTTCTTAACAAAAACGCTGCGAAAATCATGACAAATTCCGCTACGGCTAACGGAAACATCAATACCGGAGGAACAAATTTCCCTGCATACATACCGACCGTTGCGAATAATAAAGAAATCACAAACGTCAAAAGAACTTTTTGAAACATCGATCTTCGGTTTACTTGAACAACATCTATCATCAAACATCCCTCCTTTCTTATATTATACTTTTGTTCCTATATTATTTCCATTCTTTGTATAAAAGATGAATCTCTACTATCTACACTTTATTTAGAAGGAAAAGGTCTTTTTATTTTCCATTATAGTCATCTTTTAAGAATTCATCCCCCATTGGAATAACTCATCTCGTCCAATTAAATAAAATGAATCCTCCTTTTTCCATAAACCTAGACGCTGTAACTTAAAGCGTATTAATTCTTTATTATCAAAAGATACCAACAATATCGAATAATTGAGACCTGCAGTATTTAACTCATTTGCTAGTAACTGTAAATATTTAATGTCTTTCGTATGGAAGGCTTCTGGGCTGAATTTAACCTCTGCAAACTCTCCCACTTCTCCATCCCAAAATCCAGCATCGACCGTTTGCCGATAAACATCGCTGTCATCTTCTTTTTTATAAGAAAACGACGGAATATATTTTACCGGTTTGCCATCAACCACTACCATTACCCCATATCCAAAAACACCTTTTTTACCACTGTGCCTTAAACTAAAGACTTTTTCAAATAACTTTTCCGGAACTAGCCCGCGCATTTTTTTTCGATCTTCTTCATTTTGGCACACTGAAAAGAATTCATGAGTTAAATTAATCAATTGTAAAGTATCTGGAGCTGCTTTTTTGCGATTAGGAGCTATGGCTTGAGACCATCTTTGGAGTTTTGTTTTATAATTATCAAGCGTCCATGTACTGCTGATCCTCATAAACTCACAAAAAGGCCTAAATTGACTTCTATAAGTAAATAAAAATTCGGCAATCTTTTTTGCCGTTGGTTCAAGATTAGGGTATGGATAATCTGAATGGCAGAATTGTATTCGCATCAAAGCATTCAATTTACTCACCGACCGATTGATTTTCATGATTCAGTTTCATTGATTCCAAGATATCCATCGTTGGTAACACAATTGGTGCGATTAGCATATGAGAAGTTAAAGAAGTTATTAAACTACGAGTATATGGCAATAACTGTGGAACCGTTTGTATATCTGTCCAGTATTCTAATTTTTCTGTTGAAGCAGAAGTATTAGCCTTAAAACGTCCTTTGTATACAATTTCGATTTTTAATACTATATCATCACTACCCTCTTCCCTACTATTCACGACGGTTTTTAAAAAAGTGTTAACTTCTTTTTCACTAATTGGTTCTAAGCGCTTTCCTAAAACAATTTCATTTACATATTTCCCCTTTTGAAACGGTTTCATCTTGTCTATATGTACAGATTCAAGACTTGCTTCTATTAACTGAATTTTTGTTTTAGCCAATGTATACAACTCGTAAGCCTGTTGATTATCCAATAATATCCACTCCTTTTTTTGTATAATTATAACAAAAGCCCTGCTGATTTACAGCAGAGCTTAATATAAATTCCCATTCTATATGATCCGAATCAGATTTCAGCCTATTATTAAAAAAAACGGTTTCTTCAAAAACATCTACTAAATCAGTAGCAGACGATTCCATACAACCCGTTATAAATTCATTTAGTGCTGTAAGTAATTCAGAAATAGACAATAACAGATTAGAATGGATTTCATTTTCAATGTCCATCTCTAAAAGCATCTGTCTATATGTTAAAAAGTTTAATATTTCCTCTGTATCCGGCAACGTCGTTTTCCCAATGTTTTTTACATAGCCTATACCGTACTCATTCATCCAGTCCCAAAAATACGAATTTTCATCGTCAAGTTCAATTCCGTATTTTACCATTTGGGGAAACGAAACAAAATTAGCAGGTGACCATTTCATACAATGAAATAAGCTGCTGATCATACTATTCATAATGAAAGTCAACAATCGATCAGATTCAGTTTGATCCGTCCTTTGAATTCCCATGAACTCCCAAACATTGATGTTCATAGTCCTTCCTCCTTCCGAACGTGCTGTTTAACTTTATTATATAGAATATACGGCCAAAACGATACTAAAAATATCGTAAAAAATTTTCGACAAATGCCTAATTGGGGTCACTATAAATTAAGACTAAATCGAAAACAAACCCAATTCTTTTGACAACTGTTCTTAAAGCTTTGTCTTGTTTCTTTTTACATGCTTAAACAGCTCTTGATCCGTCCATTTCATTTTATTTTGTAAAGCGACACAGAATGATGCGAGCAGAAATGGGCCGTCTGAATTGGACTGGAACTCTATCCCTCCTGAAGAAAGGTCGTCTAGTTTGGCTGTGACCGAATCATATTCTTCTCTATAAATGCGCATCGCTTCTTTCGACAATTCCTCTGCCATATCGGTTAATCCGTATTTCTCCAGCATTCGTCTCTCGTGCTCGCCGATGTAGTACGTGCAGGAAAAGAGAAGAGAAATTTCATCATTCGTGAGGATATTTAGCGAACCGAAAATCTCTTTCACTTCTTTCTCCAACTCGCGAATCAGCTTCCATTCTTTTTTCCGGGGTGCTAATTCTTTCACAATGCTGGAATAATACCAGTGTTGATCGCGTTTTCCACGGTTGAAACGCTCCCAAATTTTTTCTCCAATCACTTCAAGATCAGCCCGGATCGTTCTTAAGTTATGTAATTTATCCGCCGTGATCACTTGAATTTCTTCTAAACTTGCCTGTTTCAACGAATCAATGGTGTGCTGTTTTCGCTCATTCCAAGGCAAGCTTTTATCCGGTTCCGAGGCCGCACGCACAAGAATGGCAATCCGTTCTCCAAAATGTTCTGTCAATTCCTCATAAGTGACAGAAGTGTCTTCAAGGGTGTCATGAAGGATGCCTGCAGCGATGACCTCATCACTGCACTTCGCCTTTTGCAAAAGCATCCCAACGGCAAATGGATGCGTAATATACGGAATGTCTGTCGATTTCCTAGTCTGTCCTTCATGCGCTTTTGCTGCAAAAATAATCGCCTTTTCAATGATGCTCACAATACATTCCTCCCAGTTTTTATCACCATTTATGAAAAACGCAACAGGAATACAGCAATAAAGGAGTAAAAACGGCACAGTCCTTGTGATTTTTGCGGGAAAATATAGGAGTCACTGTTCCCGAATGTCAGTATTTTGCATGATGAATTTCCGATATTTTCTTTCATACTATTATAATCAAGGAAAATTTTCTTTTTAATGGAAATATTTTTAATAATTTTATAATAGAAGGTTGTGGTTTGAAAAGTGATGCCTATAGCTTAGATTGAAATTATAGAAAAAACTCTTCTCCAATCTAAAATAGAGGAATTGGCTCCTTATCAAATTTAGGAATATCCCCACATATATAGTTCCTTTTATCTTTATATATAAAAAGCCCCGCAGAGATTTCTCTCCGCAGTGCTTTTCAATCTGATCTATCAATCTTCGGGGAAAGACAGCGACGTGTAACCTATTTTACTTTTACTATTCTTTCAGCACTCCTATTTCTTGATCCATCCATTGCAATTACTTTTATGGATGTTCCAGTTTTCTTAGGTGTGATTCTAATCACATATTTTCCGGATTTGTCGGTTTTGGCGCTTCCGATTGTTCGACTTCCGACATAGGCTATCACTGTGGAGTTTGGTTCTGCTTTTCCGGTAATCGTGGTGGATTTGCTGGAAATGGTATTCACACTAGGTGCAGCAGGCGGAATTTTATCCACTACCACTACCACTTTTTCATTGCTCGTATAACCCATCTTATCTTTCACTGAAACATATAGCTTCGTACCGTTTGATTGCACTGGAATTGGAATGCTGAAATATCCTTTGCTGTCGCTTTTACCGGTATAAACTTTCGAATTGATTTTCACTGAAACTGTTCCATTTGGCACCGTTTTTCCTGTCACTGTCTTGCTCTTATCGCTTACCATATTTACAGTTGGCGGTGCCGGGAGCAAGTCAGGGCATTGGACACTAAGTACGTATTGACCCGTAGAACTGCCTGCTTGATAAACTTTCACATAATATGTCCCCGCTTCGAGATCCGCCCAGTCTGACCATTTGCCCGGATCCGCCGAATTGCCTTCAGAAACATAGTGCCTGAATACCTCATTTCCTTCTGAATCTTCTAGGGCTATATTCACTCCACCTATATAAGAGTCCAGCTTAACCGTTACACGGCCTGCTTTCGGCAAGACGACTTTGTAGACGTCTTCGCTGTCATTCCAGCTGATAAATCCTGTTACTGTCTGGCTATTGAGCGCGATCGGCTGCGCTTGCGTTGTTCCATCATTAGGTTCAATCTCATTATTATGGGCTGCCACGTAGTTTACTTTTAAATCATATTTTCCCGTAGAACTGCCTGCTTGATAAACTTTCACATAGTATGTCCCCGCTTCGAGATCCGCCCAGTCTGACCATTTGCCCGGATCCGCCGAATTGCCTTCAGAAACATAGTGCCTGAATACTTCATTTCCCTCTGAATCTTCCAGGGCTATATTCACTCCACCTATATAAGAGTCGAGTTTCACTGTAACTCTCCCAGCTTGCTTTAAATTTATCGTGTAGATTTGTTGATTATCAGTGTCAGTAATGTATCCAGAAACTGATGTATCGAACGGCAAGTCTGTCGGTGAACTGGCGAATGCCGTTTTCGTTTTCAGAGATGAAATAGTGAAAATGAGAATAAGACCGAAGAAAAGAAAAATATCTTTTTACCACTTTTCATAAAATTCCCTCCTAATCAAAAAGTAATAATATTGACTGTTTATGTACTTCACTCCCTTTATCCGACTATTGAACTAGTACTTTTTTATTCTACAACTATTAACAAAATAGGACATTATTTTTTCTTTTTCAAAATTCGACCAATTTCGCGAAATTTTCAACGTGACAGTCAGTTCCCAAGAAATAAAAACAAAACCCTGCAAAGACTTTTCTCCACAGAGTTTTTTCAACCTATTTTTTAGAGACGGACAGGCACACATACTAAGGCGTTTCATATAGAAAATATCCTTGCAACGCTTTGACATAAAGATTACTTCCTACCTGATACATTCCTCCGTTGTCTTTGCTGTAGCTGTACACTCGATAGGTCTCATATGGGTAAAGCATTCGGACGAACTTGAGCTGACCTGCTTCATTCTTGCTTTGGAGCTGTATCGGTTTTAAAATCGTCACTTTCCCTATCTGTCCTTTTTTCAACTCTTTCTTCCAATTCGGTTTTGGCAAATAACTGATCGCTTGTCTGCCCATTTGTATCCAGGCCGCTTCGAAGCCTTTCCTGTTGACCGCACGATTTTTCCGATGGTACAGAGGATCATTGATATAGATATAACGATCGTCATACCCCGTTATAAGAACGGAATGTTCCCGATAAGTAATGGCAACTTTGCCTTTTCTGGTATTCCAAATACGAAACTCAGAAGAAGGCAGTTTCTTAAATTTTGAATTGACAATGACCCAAACCGGGGCACCGCGATCGATAAATTGATAAATCGTCTTCAGATCTTTATTCGACAAATTGACAGCCCGATCGTGTATATATTTTTGAGCCAATTCATAAATGGGGGGATAATAGACCCCGTAGCCGCTTTGTGTGAACGTGTACATATTTCCGACAAATCCTTCGTAAGGATTGCCGTAGAGGCCGTTTTGACGAAAAGGAACTTTTTTCACTTGCTTGGCCAATGTCATTTTGTCCACTTTCACTCCTGCGTGCTGCAAAAGCATCGCGAGAGATGTGACCTCACAGCCGCGAGGCAATTGGGGCATTTGCTGAATATAGGGTGCATTTAAAATGGTTTTCGCATTCGTTTGATCTGTCCACCCCAAACAAATAAGAAATAAAGCACCGAATAAAATGATTTTTTTCAAACATTTCTCTCCTTATCCAACTCTTCCTCTTTATTGTCTGCCATTGTTCAAGAAACTACTCCATTCTTTTCAGCGGTCAGTACCATGAATGGCGAACCGTCGAGCGAGAGTCAAATGCAATAAAGTTAGCGGAAGCAGCATCCATCAATAGATGGTCTCAAATATTAAGAGCACATACGCAGAAAAATTCCGGCGGGTGATAAGGTCGCATCACAATTGTTCGAATTTCCGCAGCTGATCCTCTCTGCCAAAGACAATCAATAAATCATTGGCCAACAGTTGTTCATCTGGTTTCGGGTTGCTGATGATCGTATTTCCCCGCTTGATGGCCACAATGGTGACCCCGCACACTTGACGGAGTTTCGACTGCTTTAACGTTTGATTGACCAGCTTGGAATCTTCTCTCAGCACGATTTCTTCCACATTATAGGCTCCTTCCGAATCTTGCAAAAGGGTATCCACTAATTCCATGCTGACTGGTTTCAATACGGACATCGCCATTCGTTTTCCGCCGATGCTGGAAGTGTTAATCACTTTATCCGCACCGGCACTGTATAACTTTTTTTCCGCCTCTTCTTTCTCCGCCCTCGTTACAATGAGGATATTCGGATTGATTCCTCGTGCCGTGAGCGTAATAAACACGTTATCGGTATCGCTTGGCAGCGTGATGACAATACAAGAAGCCCGTTCAATGCCGGCCGCGATGAGAACATCATCATCGGTGGCATCTCCGTTTACATAAAGAAGATCTTCTGTTTTTTCTAATATTTGCTCGTTTTTTTCCACTGCTACAATCGGCTGATGTTCCCGTTTTAATTGAGCAACCACTTGTTTGCCGACTCTTCCCAAACCGCATACAATAATATGTTGTTCCAGTTGATCAATCTTATGGTTCATTTTTCTACGTTTCACCTCATCCGCCCATTTCCCGTCAATCACCGCACTGGCAAATCGGGCCAAAATATACGTCACAATCCCAATCGCAACCGGAATAATAATCAGGGTAAAAATCTTCCCTTGAATCGTCGTCGGTGTCATATCCCCGTAGCCGATCGTCAGCACAGAAACGACCGTCAGCCATACCGCATCAAAAAAAGACAGGTGCTCTGTCCACATATAGCCGAATGTACCAATAATAAGCGTAAGTGCAAGACAAGAAACAGGAATAATCAGCTTGCGAATATTCATTTTTCCTCCTATCGTAAAAATCACGTCTTTTATTGCTTCATTTCTCAGCTCTTCTTCGTTGCATCTCCTCTTTTTCATTACAAACAGCTTAGCGAGAAAAAGTGTTGCAGCGGACTGATTCTCTTGGCTTCGCGCTGTAAGAAATGAATTAATATGCCCTGCTTATGTATCCAACTCCGAAATCACCACCGGTTCAATCCTTGCCGCAAACAGTAAAAGATGTCCATTTATCCACTTTTGCATTTCCTTGAGGATGTCGGATTTTGTAAATTTTTCTTAAAATACGTAATCTTTCATACATATTATAAATCACTTCTATCAAAATGAATGAAGTTTTATCATCTTTCTTGCCGATTAGCCAAGCGGCAGCCAGAACGACGCTTCAAACAAAAAACAAAGAATGATCCATTCCGCTAAGAAAATAAAAAAAGAAAAGCCTCGTGAGAGACCTTTCCGCAGAGCTTTTCTTCGACATGTTTTGTTCAACCACGATCGGGTGCAGACGCCCCACACCCAATCTGCTATTCTTTCAGTTTAAATTGAGACATCGTTGCATTTAAGGATTCGGTCAGTTCTCTTAGCGAAGACACTTTTCCCACCATTTTACTAATAGAATGTTTCTGTTCCTGAGTGGAGGCAGAGATTTCTTCGCTTCCTGCCGCTGTTTCTTCCACAACTGCACTGATGCTCTCTACATTTTGCAGAACATATTCGTTGGATTTTTTAGAACGATCAACCCCACTGACCAACTCTTCCAGCACCGAAGTGATTCCTTTTACTTTTTCTTCGATTTGTTCGAAGACTTCCAAGGTGCGGTTCATGTTTCTATTTTGCTGATCTGCAATTTTAACCCCTTCTTCAACGGAAGAAGTAATCGATGTTAAGCCATTTTTAATGAAATTGACCATCTCAAAGATTTGTTTCGTAGCCTGTGTGGAATCTTCCGCCAACTTTTTGACCTCTTCGGCAACCACGGCAAATCCTTTTCCTGCTTCCCCTGCTCGTGCAGCTTCTATTGCCGCATTTAAAGCAAGCAAGTTCGTTTGGTCTGCAATATCCGAAACGACTTTGGCCATATCTTCGATTTTGACAGCATATTGGATAAAGTTATTGGTAGCTTGTTCGATCGTACGTGTCGCTTTCACATTGTTCTCGATGAATGATTTTTGTTCATTGATGGCATTTCTGCCGTCCATGATCACCGTATTGGCATCATTCGCAAACTCAACAGATTTCCCTGCTTTTTCAACGTTGTCAGCAAATTGCCGGTCCATTTGTTCGATTAATTCTACGGAGCTTTGCAAATCCTCTGAAATGCTTTGCGCTCCCTTTGATAATTCATCGGTGGAAACGGCAATTTGGTTGCTTGACTCCGTTAACGTTTGGTTCTCCGTTTCTAATTCTTTGGCGAACAAGTCTACCTTTTCACTGGCATGTTCGATGGAAGTCAACAAATTGGATAGGTGATCGACCATTTTAGAAAAAGCATCGTTTAATAAACCGAGTTCATCATGATGTTTGTATTCAACATGGTCGACTATAAGATTCCCTGAAGCAATTTCTTGTGCGTTTTTCGCCAGCTTCTTTAAAGGATTCGTAATACCGTTTGCCATTCTCATAACGACAACAGCTGTAACGACGAGCAGGATTATACTTCCGATAAGAGCAAACGTGATGACAAAACTGATTTTAGACTTCAATGATGCTTGCAAAAATTCATAGTGGTTGGATGTATAGAGATCCAACATGTATAAATCATTTGTGATACCCAGGGTTCTCAGCGACTGCCGTTTTACTTCAGGAGCATTTTCATCTTTAAGAGCATCCAATGATTGAGATTTTAAGTCCGTAAACTTCGCTTGCGCTTTACTCAGAATTTGTTTTGATTCTTTTTCCTTTAACAGTCCGTCCGCTTGTTTAAACAGTTTATCCGTCAGTTCTAATTGTTGTTCTGCATCTTGTTTGTTTCCATCTGTCATGTTGTAGGCAAAAGTATTTAAACTTTGCATCGTCGCTTTCGTTTCGGCCCTTAACTCTTGGACAGTCAGTAAAACTTTCATATAATCTTGGTTCGAACTTTGTATGGATAACATACGAATAATGATAAATGCGATCATGAATATTGAGAGAGCTAACATGAGCAATGAATTCAGTAAAATTTTCTTTTTAATCGTCATGATATCCTCCAGATCTAGTTTTGATGAAGAGTAATTTTTTCTCCGTTAATAAGCTTTTCTTTCGCTGACTCCAGCGCTTTTTTATCTTTATCCGTGAAAGGAATGACACGAATAGGAGCAAGACCCACACCGTTTTCTTTCAGCCCTAATTCGATCGGATGAGAAGGCAGTTCTTTGTTTTTCTTGTAATCTTTGATGATATTAAATATAGCGACATCCACGTTTTTCATCATCGAAGTGACAACGGCTTTTTCTGCATAAAAATATTGGTCGCTGTCCACACCGATGGCATATACGTGGTTTCTTTCGGCTTCTTTCAAAACTCCGACCCCCGTAAATCCGGCAGCCGCATAGAGTACGTCACTATGATTAGCAATCATTTCTTTAGCGATGCGGGCACCTAGCTTATCATCGCCAAAGTTGCCGCCGGCATATTTCGTCAATATTTTAATGCTTGGATCCACTGACTTTACTCCTTCTTCAAAACCTCTCGCAAACTTTTGAATAAGAGGAACTTTATCACCGCCTATAAAACCGACTGTTTTCGTTTTGGTCGTCAACGCGGCAATGACACCCGCTAAATAGCTTCCTTCATCTTCTTTAAACGTAATAGAAGTGACGTTGGGCAAATCCGATACGGCATCGATCAACACAAATTTTTGGTTTGGATATTGTTTGGCCACTTTTTCCAAATCCTCTTGCACCATATATCCTAAACCAATCACGATATCGTTTTTCTCTTTTACCAGTTCTTTCAATCCTTGTTCATATGTTTTCGTATCTTTTAACTCACGATAATCAAATACGATGCCCAAATCATCTCTTGCTTTCATTAATCCTCGAAAAGCTGCATCCGAAAATGACTGGTCCCCCAAGCCATCATCCGATAACATGATGCCAACCTTCGTTTTGTGTTTTAAAGGATCTTCCTCTTTTACGCCACACCCGCTTATGACGGTCGTAAGGAAAAAAATAATCACAAAGAATATTAATGACTGTTTTTTCATCTAAGGTGTTTCCCCTTCCAATATTTTTCTTTATATAAATATCGACATCTATTTTATCGACTGTTTTCGATTATTTTGAAATTTTTTTTAATAAAAGTGCGTTGCGTGTCAAATTTAATTTCATCTTTAATAAATCTCCGTTTTCTGGATAAATAAAAAAATCGGAATAGAATGACGGCTTTAATGCCGAACATCCTATCCCGATGATTTTTACCTAAGTTCACCTGACCCAAAAGGCCGCAGCGGCATTTACCGCAGTAACAGTTTTGGTAACGCTAGAATCCTCCGATGCTCCACTATTCAATATTCAATGCAACAATTGTTGATGTTTACACAAAATATTTTAAGCTCTCGAAAAAAAGCACTCCCTCCAAAGAGGAAAGTACTTTTCAAATACATACCATCTATGAACTTTATTTCATTTTGGCTACATGAAATTTATTGTTAATCACTACCGCAACTTCTTCATCCGGACTTACATCTTTTATGCTGTATACCCAACCATAGTTTAAATGCGTTCGTTTCTCGTCTTCTTCCTTTGGAACTACTTCAACTTTTTTAAGCTCTTTTTTGCTTAGTATCTCATTATTTTCATTAATCGTGATCGTTTCCGTAACCTTTCCAATCGGTTCATCCAAATCTTCTTTCGTAACTTCCGCTTCTTGAATCACATAGGTTTTACCCTCATAGCTGATTTCCTTAAAATTTTCCATATTCAACTTATATTTCGGCAACTTTTTATCAATCTCCATATTCTCGGAGGCGGTTTGTTTCAAATCTTTTAATAGGGAACAGCCTCCCAAAAGAATTACCCCGGCAACAGCCATAAGCAGGATGGAATTTTTCACTTTTCTTTCCTCCTTCTTCCCCTGTATTTTTTCCTTTATTCATAGAACTTGCCCCCTTCCCAACGATTAAACCAAACTAAACCTAGTAATGTTACGAGAATAAAACATATACTTGCGGGTATGATCCCTTTCATCAACTCTTGAAAATACAAGTCCGACAACTCCATTCCGAATGCATGTTTGACCTTAAGCATCAATAACATGGGAACTTGCGAAAGGCGAACGGTCCAAGCCCACGGAATATATTGCCAAATATTATCACCCACAACCGTTGCCCCTATAATTGCTGAAACAAGGAATCCTCCGCCACCGATCGCAATAGACGCACCCATCCCGAATGCAAAACTGATCAGCAAATGCAAGGAAAAAAGAATAAGTGATCCGACCAAGGACAAAAGCGCTCCTTGCAAAAATAAATCGTAATGCACATTTTCTATGTTCAAAATATATCTCATCCCTAACAACATAAGGAAAGTTGCCAAGAATATATCCGCAATGGCGGCAAAAATAAGCAAAGAAAGTTTCCCAAAGTAAAATTTCGCTCTTGAAACAGGACCAGTCAACACATTCATGAAACTTCCCGATTTTTCTTCTTGATAGGCGATCAAACCGGTAAGCAAAGAAATAATAATCGGTAACGAGACACTCAATACCTCAAAAAATCCTCCATATATTTTCACTTGCCAAAAAGATGGATCATTGTATCTGGAAAAATACCATAACATAAAAATTGGATAAATAATCGGCGTCACAAACACGATCAGCCTAATGGTTGTACGCCTTGTCTTTAGCCATTCGGATGACAAAACATTCAAAAAAGACAATTCAGTTCACCTCTTTTCTCGAAAACCAAAACGCGGTAACAAGAGATAATAAAACAAAAATAACAATGGAGGCAAGAATGCCTACTGGAATAACGGAAGGATCCAACAAAGGATTCCCCTCTTTCAACGGTACTCCGTTCGGATGAACACCGACGATCGGAGACATCAATCTCATTCCCCAACTCCAAGGAATAAACATCCAGTATGATTCTGGAGCCATGACTACGCCCAATACAATCCCTATCAAACTGACAATTATGGAAATAACGGTTCCGAATCGTTCAGCAAAAAACAACCCGATTGGGATGTATGCCAACGATGTGATCCATATGGTAAGACTGGCCATTACAACGACAGCAGCTGATGAAATGCTGTTGGGTAAAAATAATTTTAACAGGATCAACAAAATGATCAGTTCAATGGATGAAAGCAATGTATAATAGGCAATCACAATGATTTTACTGAACCACATTCGCGGAATGCTGATATCGTGACAACGTAAAGCTCTGTAATTTCCTGACTTTTTTTCTCGCATGGCGGCCAGTGACGCGATCAATGCCGTCCCCAAAGGAAGAAATATTAACGGCCACCAATTAAATACCGTGTATTCGAAATAATTATATTTGGAATGGATCGTAGGCATGGTAATAATGGCGTATAGTACAAAGAAAAACGGTGCAATATATACAAGCTTTTTCGCAAAAGTCCGCTTATATTTTAAACGTTCAGATTGTATCATATTCAGCATGATTTACAGCCTCCCTCATAATCCGCTGACTACATCAATAAAGAATTTTTCCAGATCTTGATCTTCCTCTATTTCTCCTTGATATTTAAGTTTTCCGTTTTGGATGATGCCAATGTGATCGGCCAATTGTTTTACTTCCGGCAAAATATGACTTGATAAAATGACCGTCATTCCTTGTTTCGGGAAAGATCTGATAAGTTTTCGTAATTCTTGAATACCAAGCGGGTCCAGTCCATTGGTTGGTTCATCGAGAATCAGAAGCTTCGGATCATTTAAAAGTGCTTTGGCAATCCCTAATCGTTGCTTCATCCCGAAGGAAAACTGCGAGGCTTTCTTTTTCCCTGTATTTTCCAAATCCACGATTTTCAGCACTTCTTTAATTCTTGAATCCGGAAGATTTAATAATTTTGCATGAACCAGCAAATTTTCATAAGCCGTTAAATTGCCGTAAAGGGCCGGTGACTCAATAAGCGCGCCGATCTCCTTAAGATCTTTTCTGCTCCACGGATGCCCATTAAAGAGAATTTCGCCTTTTGTCGGCCGCAAAAGACCCGTTAACATTTTTAAAATGGTTGATTTCCCGGCTCCGTTCGGTCCAAGCAATCCGTAAATCGTGTTTTCCTTGACCCTGATTGATACATTGTCAACGGCAAGCTGTTTGCCGAAAGCTTTGGTTAATTGTTTCGTTTCCAAAAAATACTCTGACATTTTTATTCTCCTTTCAACGTTAAAAAAATTAAATTTTAACGACTCGGCGGCTTGATAAGTTATCCCGGAAAACGCCCTGTTTCCTTGATCAGCATCATCTTTGATCAATGTTGCCGACCCGATATTTTTACAGTCATATTTAAAAAAGCTCAGATCTGTCTTAAAAGCCATATGTTCTGTTCCTTTGTATTAAGGGGAATCCGGAAAATTACTGCAATTTTACCATTTACGGATTCACCCAATTTTTTTCGATACTTCCATCAATCATTTCCAACTTCATACTACCTTTTCAATATAAAGTTTTTATAATTATTTTGACTTAAGTTTGATACCACCCTACTACAAAACAAGAACTTAATTGTGAAATAAGGTTCGCCAAGAGACGCTCTATAACTTGGGGAGGTTGGAAATTTTATTGGAAAGCGGCTCTCTTGATACGCTGATTGAAGGGCTGGCCAAATTTTCAGAGCGCTATTTTGAGCGAATCCATAACCAAACTAAAACTTCTGTTACAGTCAAATGGACAAAGGAATTCGGTCCGGTCTATCTGTTCCGTAAAATTTGGGACAAGCTCGGTTTAGGTCGTCTTCTGAAGAAGTTGATGGATGACGCGGAAATAGCTTCACAATATGATGAAGCTATTTTGGCCATGGTATTAAATCGCCTGATGGATCCGGGAAGTCAATATCGGATTTTCAAGCGGTGAGTTAACACCATTTACGCAGAAGGGCTTTCCGAAATCCAGCTTCAACACTACTATCGTGCCTTGGACTTCTTGGAAGAAAGAAAAGAAATGCAGTTATATGGGAATTTAACGGATTTGATTTCTCTTGAGACGTGGATATCGTGTTTTATGATACGACAAGCACCTGCTTCGAAGGGGAAGAGGCTGATGAAGAGATTGCCAAACGAGGTTTCTCCAAAGACCACCGTTCCGATCGGAAATAAGTGTTGATTGAACTCCTCATGACCAAACAAGGCATTCCGATTGGTCGCCAAGTCTTCTCTGGCAATATGCACGATACAAAAACGTTCGGGAAGTTATTGAGGATATGAAAAAGCGTTACCCGATCGACAAAGTGCTTCTCGTTGGCGACCGTGGAATGGTGAGTGAGGAAAACTGGTGTGGGTTTTACCTTACCTGCGTTCGCTATTATAAAAAACTTTCTGAGCAATTTGTTCAAAGCTTAAAAGTTCCCGACACATAAAAGGCCCGGAGCATTACAAAATCCAGACCTTTTTTCTTTACGAATATATTATTTTGGCTACCTATATTTTTTCATCACTTTTTTGAAGGTATAAAAATAGGGGAATCTCCCATCCGAAAACGAATGATGAGACGCCTCTTCTTGTGAAATGCGAAAATTTTTTAAAATCCTTATATGTCGAAACCTTTCTTTTAAAAGATGATACAGTTCCACTCGATTTACAACAAATAATTGGATAGCTCCTTGATATAAAACTCAACGGTTGCCCCACCGTTTTCATTATTGTACGCCTGAATCTGTCCGTCATAATTATTGACAATTTTTTTCGAAATATAAAGGCCTAACCCGACATGGTTTTTATATTGCTCATCTTGGTAAAATGCCTTGAATAACCGAGACGTATCTTTTTCCTTGAATCCGGTCCCCGTATCCGAACATTTAAAATAAATTTTGCTTGAATGACCGTCGGATTCATCATGTACTTCAAGTTTAATTTCCCCGCTAGTTGTAAATCTCAGACTGTTATACAAAATATTATCCAAAACCCTCATTAACATGGCTTCATCAAGAAAATAATATCGTTTGCTTAAGTGGACATCAAAATGAATATGAACGTTTTTTTTATAATGAGCCATGGTTGATATTTCTTGTTTTTTCTCATGAAGCATTTTACCCAAATCAACTCTTTTAATATTCAACAAAAAGTCGACGTTTTCCACTTTATAAAGAAGCGACAAATTGTCCGTAAGCATGCTCATTTTGCTGCAATTTTTCCGAATAATATCTAAATGCGGGGTAATATCAAATTTTTCTATGTCTTTCAAATCGTTAATTAAATCCATTTGCCCTTGAATAACAGTTAACGGCGTTCGTATGTCGTGGGCAATCGACGACACCATGATTTTTCGTTCATCATCGATCTTGGATATACTTTCAATCATCTCTTTCAAAGCGTCGATCATCGTATTAAACGAATCTTGGATCCTCATAAACTCTTTTCTTTTCAATCCCGAGATCTTAAAATCAAAATCTCCGTTGGAAATTTTATCCGCAGCCTGAAGCAACACTTTAATATTATTAAACAAGGATTTATACAGCTTGGACGTATAAAAAATTAAATAAATCACAAAAAATATTAACGGAGAAATCAACAACACAACATAAATCAACACGATTCCGAGGCGATCCTGATTATTAATGATAAACCCGAAAGGAGCTTTCAGCACATACACCGCTTGAATGGCATTATCATGTTTAATGGGGATAAATCTGTAAACATAGCTTCCTTTTACAATCTCACGATTAATTACTTCACCGACTTTCACTTTATATCCCGCAACATCCTGATCGCCGTAAAGATGATTGCCATTGATATCCAATACTTCCCCTTCAATTTTTTCACTGTACTGATCTAGATTAATTAGCTCCCCGTTTAAAATGTCCGGAGCGCTTTCTTCAATCTTTTTTTCAATAACATCCAAATATTTCACAAAATAATCCGTCGGTTTAATCATATTATTTTCGGTAAACATAAAGATAAAATAGATTAAACATAAATAAGTAACTGCCGAAGACAAAATCGTTGATAAAAAGACCTTTACAACCAATAAATAAAAATCTCTTTTTATTGTTTTATCCTTTTTCATTTGTAACATCCCATTTATAGCCTAATCCGTATAATGTTTTAATATAGGAGTTTTCCTTATCCAAAGACCGGATTTTCTTCCGAATGTTTTTAATGCTTTCAGTCACCGTTTCTAATTGACTTTCCGAATCCAATCCCCATACCCGTTCAAAAATTCTTTCCTTAGAAAAGACCATATTTTTATTCAACATTAACAATTTAATAATCTCATATTCTTTTTTTGTTAAATGCAATTGAACCCCTTTACAAAAGACTTCATTGGCCAAAAGATCGATGGTAATATTTTTAGAACTTAACAAATGCCTGTCATTCGAACGGATCCGCTCTTCCCGTCTTAAATGGGAATCAATTCTTGCTTTCAACTCTTTTAAACTGAAAGGTTTGGTCATGTAGTCGTCCCCGCCGATGGATAGAGCTTGAACTTTGTCTTCCTCCAACGTTTTTGCGCTGACAAAAATAATCGGACAATTCACTTTGTCACGGATAATCCCACACAATTCCATTCCATCAAGGCCTTCCATCATAATGTCCAAGATAATCAAATCAAAATCATTGTTAATGATTTGCAATGCTTCGGTGCCGTTATGTACATATTCCACCGTGTAATTATAAAGTTCCAAATATTGCTTGATTGTAAGACAAATATCTTCATTATCATCTACAACTAAAATTTTCTTCAAATGCATGCTTCCAGATCCCACCTTATCGTGCATTGAAATTTGAACAACTTTTTCAAGTAATTCCGTATTCATGCAGATAGGGTACCCTCTTAAAACATCAGAGAATACCCTGCCTTTTTCTTTTATCCATATTTTATAAAAACGCGCTGTCCCAAGGCGTTTTTTTACCGTTTTGGATCGCTAACAACGTCAACAAAATTCCTGCCATTGCACCAAACAATTAATAAAGCAGGTATGCCGTGAGAGAGCCCATTGTTAATGAAACCGGACAGCCAATTTTTTGAGGTGTACGAATATTTAGAAAATATTGTATCCTAAAGAAAATTATATCAAATTTTTTTGCCATCCAAGCTTAAATCGTACAAGAAACGTATCGGATTGGGGGCTGTTCGTGTATTCAGTATATTATTGATCGTAATGAGCAATTTTTATTGAGCGTTTTGCTTTTCGCATAAAAAAGATCGTTTTCGATGCCGATCAAAATATCATTTAAACTTAACCGATGCTCTTCATCTCTGTTGCTGGTAAATAAAGGAAGTTGATGCCGGATCTGAAAACTTCTTTTCGATATTTAAGTTAAATAGAAAATCTAATATTTTTCTAATGTTTTTGTTCTTTATTTTTATATTTTTGTATATTTGTATTAAGAAAATATTAATTGCTAGACCCTTGCAAAAAATATGTCATATCGGAAATCGTCTAAAACTGGATTATTTACAGAACTTTTGTCGTTTCTGAAAATAAAAAAGGACATTCTTACCTTGGGAAGGACGTGAAAAAACATGGATGATCGCAAAGAAGATTGTCCTTTTTGCGGAGCCAATCTACAGGGAAACCCAATTCCGAAAGAACTGCAGCACCACTACGGTAATGCCACCCACTTTAGCAGAAAAATCGGCATATCCAATCTGGAAGCAGACCGGGTGATTAAATGGCAATGTCCAGATTGTAAGGGAGAATGAGAGCGGGAATGAGGAAGGAGAAGTACGTACAGCTTCTCCTTTTTATCTTTTAAAAATAAAAAAGAAGGCTCTATGTCAATTGTTGGGGTACACTGATCGAAGTGCCCCTTTTTTTGTAGTTGACTAGATGAGTGAACATAAAGCTTTATTTCTTAGTCTCTTAAAATTCCGAATGCCATATGACATTCGTTTCATGATATTCCTTTAGGGTGGATAGATTCCTGTTAGGAATGATATCGTAAACCCTTCGGTTTACAGGATCGCCAATGATACATTGGTACTTGCCCGTTTCAGAAGTCCCTTTCAATTCATCAATGGCCAGAACTTTCGGGAGGGCCTTATTGTCATAGGAATAGTACTTGTCAAAGAGCCGAATGACAGTGGAATGCCCAAGTCCTGTTTCCTTGGCAACCTGCTTAAAGTTATACTCCCTCACTTTAACCAAAAGTGCTTAAAGGAGCCTTTTCGTGTGGCGCTGGTAACGTTCTAGAAAAGAATAGAGTTCGTAGAACCGTTTTCCACAGGACTTACATTTGTATCGGCGCTTTCTCAAGATGAGAAAACAATATTTTTCAAAGACCTTTACATCCCGAATCTTTTGAATCCAATCATCATGGACAGAGGAAGTTTCCTTCTGACAGCAGGGGCATTTTTGAACTTTTACAGGCGTTTGAATATGGATTTCAAAGTGAGTGATTTGATCCTCTACATGAGTGATTTCAACATCTTCTAACCCAAGCAGTTTTGTGATCAAATGAGAATGCATTTACGAAATCTCCTTTTTGATGTAGTCGCCAACTATCATTTTAAAGGGAGATCTTCGTAAGTGCTTTTATTTTTGCCTGAAAAGTCTCTTAACCCCAACATTTAGTATAGAACCCTTTTATTTTGCCTGAAAAGTCTCTTAACCCCAACATTTAGTATAGAACCAAAAAGAAAAGCCCTGCAGAGATTTCTCTCTACAGAGCCTTTTGTCAACTTTGGTCGTAACAAGCACGTATCCCATTAGTCAACGATTGTTACTTTAAATGCTACAGGGGCTGGCAAGATATCATTTACAGCTTGAGTATCTACATCAGAAACAACAACTGTAAACGAACCAGTAGTCTTACCAGATGCCAATGAAACAGTAGTATCTAACCCACTACCGTTAATGTCTACATCAGAATCATTAGTAATAGTAAAATTAATGTCATTTATTGAATCTGAATTAGACAATTTACCTTGAGTAGTTGTATCCCAATCTATTACTTTAGAAGATTGGTCTAGTACAGATAATTTTGGTGCTATAGTATATTTACCTGTAGTAGCATCATAGTGTCCATAGAACAAATCTTTAAGAATTAATGGTGAATCGGACTTGCCATCGATTTTATCATTGTCAATTATAACATTCACTGTATCGATAGCGGCTTTTGTTGCTACAGGATCGGTATTTTGATAAGAAATAGTTTTTGTACCAATCTTAGTATTATTAACTTTCACATCAACATTTAAAGTACCAGAACCAGCAAATTTTTTATATGCATCTTCGTCTGTAACAGTTACCGTTTGATCAACTACGCCAATGTATTTTGAAACTTCAGGTTTCTTGTCGTATCCTTGAATTTCAAGGGTAACATTATTTGCTGGTTTGATTTTATTGCCTTGTGCATCTACTTCGTATACAGAGAAGTGTACTGTATTGTCATTTTTTTCAGGAGGATTGTCTTTGTCTAAGTCAATGGCATTACTATCTGTTTCAATGACATAACCAGCAAAGGCACCAGCATCTTTTCCAGTTACAGTAAAGGTTTTTGTGAAGACAACGTTACCTTTAGTGTCTTTAAACTCAACTGTAACTGTAGCAGTTCCTTTTCCTGCTTTAGTTACTGTTACCGGAATAGTGGAAGATGGTGAGTCGGAAGATGGTGAGTCACCAACAGCACCTACTGCAACCGTTGCAACGTTTGTATTGCTAGATTTTGCAGTTAAAGTTCCAACAGTAGTATCTCCAACTTTAACATTTCCATCGCTATCTACTGTTGCATTAAAATCTTTTCCATACTGATCAGCTAGTTTGACATTAACTGTATCTTGAGCTGAGTTATTATCCGCTGTATTGAAGTAAACATTTGATTTATCTAAAGTTGCATTGGCAATTTTAGAGTCTGCATTAACGGTGAAACTTACCGTAGTAACGAAATCACCGATTGTTAACTTAACTTGAGCAGTTCCAGTAGAATAAGCATGAACTACTAACTCGTCACCCTCTTTAGAGACAGTAGCCACTGCCGGAGTTAAGTTTTCAATTTTTGTTACATCTTTTGCAGATAATACTTGCTCAGTACCATTATTGTTTACAAGCAGCTTCAAGTTTGGAGTATCAGATTTTTTCATTTCAGTAGTTAATTTTCCGTCTTTTACCGCTTTTTTATAAGCAGTTACTGTATCCACATCATCGCTAGGTTGAACTAATCCAAAACCAACAAGAGATGATACAGCAGATGGAGCCAATGTAACTTTAATTGCGTCGCTTTCTTTAACTACTTGATCACCAGATTTAACTTTGACTTGTACATAAGCAGTTTCATTTGAAGTAACAGGAGAAACTTTTCCTTCCTTATCAGCAATATTTTGAGAAGTAGAAGAAATTTCCACAGTATATTTATCAGTTACATCAACACCGTTGGCATTGGTTACTTTTACAAAGTCAGCGATTTTATCGCCACCAACAAATTTAGTCTTTGTCAATTGAATGTTGCTAACTTCTCCGACTTCATAAGTGAATTCTGCTGATGAATCTTCTTTTAATTCAGCACCAGAAACGGATTTTACGCCATTAGCTGTTACTTTATAAGTAGTTTTATCATCTAAGGATTGGTTAAATGTTAATGTAACTTCCTTTTTATTATTTTCATTAACTTCTGCTTTTACAACTGCTAACCCGTTATCTACAGTGAAGTTAGTAGCATCAGCTTGTCCAACTTCATTAGAGAAAGTAACAACAGCTTGTGTAGAGTTAATAGCTTTTACACTTACAACCTTAGGAGCTGCTGCTTTTACAACCACATTAACAGAAGCTTTCAGATCAGTACCGTCAACTGTACCTTCAACTTTGTAAGTACCTGGTTTAGAAGTATCCAGTTTAGAAGTATCCCATTTTACAGATGCTTCTTTTTCGGATTTATCAGTGTAAACAACGGTTACTTTTTCTGGAAGTTTAACATCTTCTAATTTTGTTCCTTCGTCTACTGTGATGTCGTCAATAGCTTTGATGCTATCAACTTTTTTATAGTTCATTGCTTTATAAAGCAATTTTGCGAAGTCACCACGAGTGATCTTTTGAGTTGTTCCGTATGTAGTATCGGAAGTACCACCAGTGATTCCAGCACCGTAAAGAGCTTCAATGTAAGGTTTGAAGTCAGCTGTTAAATCTTTGAAAGGTGTTTCTTTCGCTTCATCTTTCAAAGTAGGATAAGCGTTAACTAAGATTTTTGCCATTTGACCGCGTGTAAGTGGAGAATTCGGATCGAATTTATCTTTAGAAACCCCACTGATGATTCCTTTAGCCACAAGTGCGTTTACAGCACCTTTAATCTTGCTGTTCACATCTTTGAACCGGCATCGGGAGCATTTTTCGTGTCAAGCTCTAACGCTTTAGCGATGATAACAGCTGCATCGCCGCGTTTTAAAGGTTTGTACGTACCGAATTCAGTTTTGCTGACTCCCTTGACGATGTTTTTGCTATACAACGCACCTACTGCTTCTGCATAGTTTTTGTTTACATCGCCAAACGGCAGATTTTCAGCAGCAAATGCCGGCGTTACAGCCGTTGCTACCAATGTTGCTGTTGCAGCCGTAGCCACAAATTTGCGATAAGACTTTGGTTGGTAAGCCATTCACTATTTCCTCCCCGTTTTGTAATAGTACATATGAAAACGACTGAAAAAAACACAATCGTTTTTACCAAATCCATCTAAACCTTCCATAAGCCAATTGTTCCATAAAAATGAACAATATGGGCAAATTGGCAGATTTAAACTCTTCTTTTATTCTATCAAACCAAGTCTTTTTTTCAAGTGTTTTTTATGAACTCGATGATTTTTTTGTGATTTTTTACTTATTTGTAAATAGTTCTTAATATCACTCTTAAACACTATCGTATAGACTATTGGATAGATAGAATTGTCATGTCATTACTAAATTATAGTCTTTTTTGGTTGAAAAAGAAAGTTTTTTTGGTTAATTATGTCACCCGAGGAGATGTATAGCACTATTGGTGTGTTCCCTTACTAAGTATTCTTTATAAACGAACCAATCTCTCTATCTATCTCACTCCCTCATTTTCGTTCCATTTTATACTAGTCCTTATGTATCCATTGAATGTGTTTATGGCAAATGATACAATGAAGGGCAGTGTGGGAAGGGTGGAGAAGGCGGTTTTTCGTCATTCTCTCTTTTATTTTTTTCTACTTATTCCTCTTTACAGATGATGAATAATAGACAGGACATCTCATTCTCCACAACAAAAAAGGTTCGAGAAAATCAAGCCTTGCATGAAGGAGGAAATGAGAAGGAGGAAACCAATTGAAAGTAGTTATTTCCGGCTTTTACGGCCTTGGCAATACCGGGGACGAAGCGATATTGGAAGCGATTCTCGATAACTTGCGCAACGAGATTGACGAGGTGGATATCACCGTTTTTTCCTTTTCCCCGGAGAAAACGGCAAAACGCCACAATGTCCGGTCCGTGTACCGCGGGTGGCGCCGTGAAAATAAACAAAAAGTACAAGCTTTAAAGAAGGCGGATTTATTGATTTCCGGAGGCGGCGGTCTCCTTCAGGACACGTATCCGACGAAATTTTTGTTCGGACCGCTTCCTTATTATTTATTGATCGTGTTTTTAGCCAAGTTGTGCGGAGCAAAAGTCATGTTTTTCTCCCAGGGCATTGGTCCCGTCAATACGACATGGGGAAAAATTCTCATGAAAGTCTTTGCCAATATGGCCGATTTCATCACAGTAAGAGATCCATTTTCAAAGGAGCTTCTCCACAAACTCGGTGTTAATAGGCCGGAATCAGTGGTAACGGCAGATATCGTCTTTGCCTTTCACCAAAAGGAGGACAGCGCCTGTTTGGACAGCTTGCCGTTAAAAGGCGGGGAGCGATTGGTCGCGGTCAGTGTCCGCCCTTGGTTCGGAGATACGTCTTATTACGGGCATATCGCCCAAGCGCTGGATAGCCTGATCGAATCCGAAGGCGTCACTCCTGTCTTCGTCCCGATGGAAGGGCATTATGATGTCCGAGCCTCTGAAAAAGTCCGGCAGCAGATGAAACATCGTGATCAAAGCCTTCTGCTTGGACCCGACTTTACCCCTAATCAGTATTTGAATTTTATCTCAGCTTGCGAAATGACGATCGGACTGCGTCTGCATTGCTTGATTTTTTCCTGTTTGGCAGGTGTTCCCCATATCGGGATCAGCTATGACAAAAAGGTCGAAAGTTTACTGAAGCGTTCCGGGATGTGGGACTATTCCTTCACACTTGAAAACTTGGATCCGGAAAAACTGGCGGATAATGCCCGGGAAGTATTGCAACGCCAGGAAGAACTGAAAGAGATGATCCGTGAGAATGCCGCAGAAATGCGCAGCGAAGCGATGAAAAATATCGATTTGCTGAAGGAACGTTTTGGCCAGTAGCAGTCTCTTTTTCAAGACCGTATCGGACAGAAAAAAGTCCTGCGGGATCACCGTCCCTGATGTCCGGTTGGTCCAACAAGCGATCATTGTGGATGAGAAAAATCGCCACTGACTGAAGTTTTAGTTTACCAGTCCACTCCGAAACGTGCAGATGCAAGCTCTTCTGCACGTTTCCTTACTTAAGAGGTGTCATTCATGTCATTGAAAAAAACAGCCATTTGGCTGACGATCTTGGCTGTGGTGGTGAAGCTGTCCGGTTTTGTCCGGGAGAGCATCATCGCCCACCAGTTTGGGGTCAGCCAATATACAGACGGGTATTTGCTTGCGTTTTCGTTTATTACGTTGGCGCTCGCCATGATTTCGGGCGGATTCAATAATGTGTTCCTTCCTATGTACGTCCAGCAGCTGAAAGAACAGCCAAAGCAGGCGGAACGAAACGCGAACGGAGTGATGAACTGGACGGTGCTCATTTTCCTTGTGGTCACCGTGACCGGCTATTTCTTCGTTCCCGACTTTGTCCCTTGGATTTACGGGGACATGAAGCCGCAAACGAAGGAAACGGCGATTGCCGTTACCCAATTTTTCTTCCTGTTTATGAGCTTTATTGCGCTGAGCGGAATATTGGATTCCTATTTGCAGGGCCGAAGGGTGTTCGTTCCGTCACAAATCGCCAAACTGCTGCAAACGATCATGGGCGTCGCCTTTGCCTTTTTGTTTTCAGAAAAATGGGGAATTAACAGTCTTGCCTACGGGTTTATTTTCGGAACCATTTTAGGAACGATTCTTCAGCTGGCCTATTTGTTCCGGACAGGGTACCGCTGGAGTCCGGTTTGGAAAGTCGAACGCGAATTTCGCAAGACTTTTCTTGTGTTGCTCGTCCCCTCTTTATTGAACTCGGTTGTGGGGCAAATTAACGTGTTCGTCAATAAGGCGTTTGCGTCTGACATTAAGGGAGCCGTCACCTATTTAAACGACGCTTCGCTCATTACCTCCATCCCCCAAACCGTCTATGCGACATCGATTGCGGTGATTATTTTTACGCTGTTATCTGAACAGCTGGATAATCAAAAAAAATTCCAAGACACGTTTTTCTTAGGAATGCAGCTGTCGCTTTTAACTTTAATGCCCATCACTGCATGGCTGATCGTGGCAGGACGGGAAACGATTGCGTTTATTTTTGAACGCGGCAAATTTACGGCCGCGGACACGTATCAAACCTATCTGGCGCTCGTGTACTATTTGCCAACCATCGTGACGCAAGGTCTGCAATATATTGTATCGAAGTCAATGTACGCTCGGGGAAAAACTGCGATCGTATTCCGAATCAGCGTGACGACTATCGCATTAAATGCGATTTTAAACTGGCTGTTTATCAAGCCATTCGGCTATCCGGGCTTAGCATTGACCAATTCGATTGTGTCCGTTTATTACTTGGTTGCTACCGCCGCTTTCATGTACAAAGATTTTGAACCCGGCGAAAAGCGGAGGCTCTTTGTCCTGTTCGGAAAAGTATTGCTGCCAACAGTCGTCATGATCGTGCCGCTGTACTTGTTCAAGCTCTATGTACCGATCGATCATCTCTACTCGCTTTGGCAGCTGGCCATCCTTGGCATACTTGGAGCCGTTCTTTACATAGTCGGGCTGTATGTATTCTACCGAGAAGGCTATCACCAGCTCGTGGGCATCGTGAAAAGAAAAATGCGGTCGTAGTTGGCGAAAATCAGCATCGAACTGTTTGTTTAGTAGAACTTCCGCCCTAAGAAAGAAGGCTGTCCCCATCCGTTCATCGGCTTTGAGGACAGCCTTTTTCTGCTTTTATAGATTCTATTCTTCAGCACCATAGCTTTCGATCATATTGGCGATATGAGTATAAGCGCCGCCGGCCGCTACAGCAGCCGCAACAAGGATGGCTTCGGAAAGCTGTTCTTTCGTTGCGCCTGCTTTTTCAGCATTTTTGGAATGCACATCGATGCAATAAGGGCACTCCGTAATATGAGCAACCGCTACAGCAATCAATTCTTTCAATTTGGCAGACAGTTTGCCCGCTTGTGAACTACCCTCCACTTATCAACCTTACGGTTTGATTGAAGTGGGGGCTTCTCGGGTAATCCCGTCTAATGACAGAAAATTGACCGAGCTAACCCTCTCGTTCCGAAAGTTATTATTCTTTATGCTAATAAGCGTAATCCCTCATTTTTGATATTGATTGCTGAATTGTGATCGCGATCTAATACAAAGCCGCAAGAACATTTATATACACGTTCAGATAATGGCATTTCTTTTTCCTTGCCGCAACATGAACACTTCTTAGTGGAGGGAAACCACTTATCAATTTTCACAAGTTGTTTCCCCTGTTCTTTTAGCTTATACGCTAAGAAAGTAGTGAACATCCCCCAGCCGTTATCATGAACGCTTTTTCCAAAGTTGAGGGCTTGAGACATGCCTTTCATGTCTAAGTCCTCAATAATCACAGCGTCATAGTTTGTTGCTAATTCTTTTGACTTATGATGAAGAAAGTTTCTGCGCTGATTCGCTGTCTTTTCATGTAGCTTAGCCACTTTCAGGTGTTGTTTTTCCCATCTTGCAGAACCTTTCTTTCTTCGAGAAAGAATTCGTTGTGCTTTTGCTAATTTATCTAAGGCTTGCCGATAGTAACGTGGGTAATTGGCTTTCTTACCCTGTTCACTCTCGACATATAGACCATCCATAGCAAAATCCAAACCAACAACTTTCTGTATTTTAACTGGACGAATATCTTTCTCATATTCTGTCAAAATTGAAATGTAGTATTTGCCTGTCTTTGTTTTAGAAATAGTGCAAGATTTGATTTTATAATCAGCAGGTATCTCTCTATGCTGTTTCATTTTTATTGGCTTTTTGATTTTTGGCAGTTTGATATGACCATTTTCTAGCTTAATATTTCCGTTGACCATATTAGTTGTATAGGATTGTTTTGCTTTACGATTTTTGAACTTTGGAAAATCCGCATTTCCTTCAAAGAAATTCTTATAAGCAGTCTGTAAGTTCATTTGTGCATTTGCCAAAGCTAAAGAATCCACTTCTTTTAGGAATGGAAATTCACTTTTATATTTTGCAGGGGTCGGAAACTTTTGCTTTTTAAGCAATTCTTTATCATCCTTGAACTTTTCATACGTTTCTTTGCGTTCAGCTAACATCTTATTGTAGACAAAGCGAACACAACCAAATGTCTTAGCTAATAATGCGGATTGTTCTTTGTTTGGTAACAAACGAAACTTGAAAGCTTTGTTTTGCTTGGCCATATCAATTCACCTCACTTTGTGCGGAAAAATTTCGTATATATTGATTATATCGTAAAAAATCCGTACAATCAATATGAGGTGATAATCATGAGAGAAGAGAAAGAACGTGTAGAAATTCGTATGCCTAAGACGATATTAGAAAAATTGGAGCAATATCAAAAAGAAAATGGGATTCCAACTAGAACAGCCGCAATCTTAGAATTGTTGAGAAAGGGATTGGAAAAATAACTTTGGCTAAAGCCAACCGAAATTCATCTCCCACCTACTCATTGGTGCTATTCGCACCTTCACATTCCTAGAGGATGGGAGACTTCTTTCGGAAAGACGTTAAATTGATCAAATGCTTGCGCCTGTTCCGGCGTCCATTCATTTAATTTGGCAAGATGACGCAATGTTCCTTTTTCATAAAGCGACATCCTTAATCCCCCCTTGTTTTCCATTACTAGCCTTTATTATAGTCGACATATTCTAAAAAGAATATGAATATGCCTGTAGATCTCATTTCTCTCCGCTACCCGAAGCGTAAATTTATTGCAGAGCCGCTGACTCCAAGCTTTCCGTCCGCACTCACTAAAAGCGCACAAAAAAGCTGACCCTTCAATGTCGGGTCAGCTTCAAGATGAGGCATTATTTACCGGCAATCGGCAAAATATCGACGTAAGCGCCGGAAACATAGACGCCGTCTTTATATTGATCGGCAAATTTTAATACATCGGAATAGATTTTATACCAAGAGCCGGATGTTCCGATAATTGTCACCGGCATTCCCAGTTTATTGTATTCAAATAACAGCGTGCTGGAAGAAACTTTCGGTTGGGATCGGACATTTAATCCATCATTTGGATCATAGCCATCCGTCAAACCGATTGAATATCTACCGAAATCCTTGCCGCCGAGCATTTTATCGATGCTATACATATGGCGGGCCAGTTTTTCGCCCCAGAACATATCGGAAGCATATTTGACATTAAAGCCCGTTCCCTTGTTGCCCGGAACAGCACCGTTTGCTCGAAAATCTCCGAAAGAAAGATAGCTGTCATTGAATTTTTTCGCCAATGCATCCACACTGGCTGCCGGCGATGGAAAAGGATTGGCCTGATTCGGATTGCTGTCGACGGCACCATAGCCGAATAAATTATTTTTTTGTTGGGCTATGTCGCTTAATCCATACTGACTTTCATTAAATGCCAATCCTAGAATTAACAACGCATTAATATGTTTCTCGGATTCTACTTTTTTCAAATGGCTGCCGAGGCCGATCAGCTTGCTTCTTTTCGTTGCATCTTTATAGATGGCATTTTGAGGGGTTGGATTTTGTTGATACAGTTTTTCCAGATCCGCCAATTTGTTCATAATCGCTTGATCCAGCTGTGCAGCGGTATAGCTTGTCGGAGTTCTGGCTGATAAAAATTGAAAATATTGGCAGGCTGTTCCGACTTTTCGATGATTGGCATCATAAAACGTATAGCCGTCCCAGCTGTAATAAGGCTGCCCTTCCTTTAAAAAGCTAGGCGCTTTTCCGACTGTATAAGATGTGTAGTAGCTGCTATTCCCTGTGTCGACGTACAAATAATGGACCAGCTCTCCGTTTTTGGCTTGATAGTAGTTTTGCCCCGGCGCAGCGCCGTCCGGCTCCAAAAGAACGTCTTGCGGGGAGGCGTATAACTGCTTGCCGCCCACTTCTACTTTTACATAGTTCTCTGTAGATGTTAGATATTTCATTTCAGTAGAATATAAAGGATCTGTAGTCACATAAGTATATTGAGTTTTTAAAGATGCATCGGAGTATAAATAAATTAATTTCTGCAACGTGGATCTGTCAGGTACAACAATCCCGCTTTTCATATACACGACTCGGCCGTTATAGGTGACAGCGTCCAATTGACCGGCATTCATGGCGTCTTTCGCTTCGTCAAAAGTCTTGTACGACTTTCCGGTCGGCTTGACTTCATGATTGGAGACGACAGCCGTTTCATAAGGATTTTTGACAGGAGCCGGCTCATTTCCTCCCGGACCGGATTCATTATAATTTTCTACATAGGAAAGCATCCGGCTGATAAAAGCTGCCGCTTCCGCTCTTGTAGCTTCTTTATCAGGTTGAAATACCCATTTGCCATTTATTTGATAGCCGTGGATTATATTGGCTTGAGCTATTTCGGCAATCGCTGTTTTGAATTCATCCTGCAAATTGGAAATGTCCGTGAATTTCGTGCTTCCCGTTTCTAAAGGGACATTCAAATATTGAATGGCTCTTTTAATCATGACCGCCATTTCTTTCCGCGTAATGGTATCGTCCGGATGAAAGGTTCCGTCTGTTCTGCCTTTGATAATGTTCACTTTGGCAGCCGCGTTAATGCCCGGCGCCAATGCCGAATTAGGAGATACGTCTTTAAAGACATTGGACGTATTGGTCATATCGAGCTTTAACGCACTCGAAATAAACTTGGCAAATTCTCCTCTTGTCACCTTTTTACCCGGCTTGTAGCTGCCGTTTCCATAACCGGAAATGATCCCTCTGGCAATTAAATCTCTCATTTCCTTTTCCAGCGTAATCCCCGAAATGTCATCGCTCGCCGCTCTGGACGGCTGAGGCGGGACCGCAGCCGAAAAAACAAGGAGAAACATCATCATAAGCAGCATGCGTCTTCGCATTTTCATCTAGTTTCCTCCTACACTAGTAATCTTTTTATATGTAAAACTGTGCGAAATATAATTCATCACAGCTGGTGCCTTTATATAGAAGCTTTTCCATGATTTCAGATTCGCCCGAAATCTGCTTTCACGCAGCAAGCAGGTCAAGATCGAAAGCGATCCTGTCCGTACGTTTCCCTCTCATCAAAGAGGACGAACTTCCCGACCGACGACCCCTCACCGATAAATGGGTAAAAAGAAATCGAAACCATTCTTTATGGCCTCGATTGTTGTCTATTTCTTTATTTGGCATTGTAAATCGCCGCTGCAAAATCTGCTCTGGTCGTTTCGTCGCCGGCGCGGTATTTGCTTGTTTGATAGACCGTTGTTTTGTCAATATTGTGGATGGTGTTAATTTCGGCAAAAGCCCAATAGCTGGATGGAACATCCTGATAAGCAGGTTTGGATGATGACACGGATGCCACATTCTTTTTAAAGGCTTTTGTCACAATCACAGCCATCTGCGCTCTTGTCATCGGATCATAAGGTCTGAAAGTACCGTCGCTGTAACCGTTAATAATGCCGGCCTTTTCAATGGCGGCAATATCTTTTGCAAACGGATTAGAAGAAGATACATCTTTAAAACTTGCGGATGACGGCGCCGCTAAATGAAACGCTCGATTGATGATAGCAGCTGCTTGTCCGCGTGTAACTTCATCGTCTGGATGGTAAAGTCCATTGGAATATCCTTTGATAATCCCTTCACTGTTCAATTCTTTAATGGCAACCAACGCCGGATGGGTATCGCCAAGATCTTTGAAAAGGGTTCCTACCGGCTGAGACAGCACCCGCTTGGCCCCCGCATATTTGCTGCTCCAATAAGAATTGCTGAGAGAGTCTATTTCCACGCCGGATGATGCCGCGTTAATGAACTTGTTATCGCCGACATAGATTCCGACATGGGAAATGCCTGATTGATATGTATTTTTGAAAAACACTAAGTCTCCCGGCAGCAAAGAAGATTTAGATACGCTTTTTCCGGTCGAAAATTGGCCTCCCGATGTACGTGGAAGCGAAATGCCAAAATGTTTATATACATACGATGTATATCCTGAGCAATCGAAGCCGTTAGGAGTCGTTCCCCCGTAGACATATCGTACTCCTAAAAAATTTTTTGCATAATCTACTACTTGATATCCTGTAAAAGAAGCGGCAAATGCTTGCTTAAACGGAAATGCAAGCAATAAAACAAAAGCAAAAAAGACTATTTTGATCAGTTTCCCTCCTGTTTTCATGGTCACTCCTCATTATTCTTATTTTTCCAAATAATAGTCTATCAGAATAATAAAACAGTTTTTTTGCTGCAATATTACATTTATGTAACAAATTTAGCCATTTTCCAGCATGATTTCTGTTAAATTAGCAAAAATCATCAAAGTCTCTCTTTTTTTGCAAACAAAAAGCCCGCCCTCTTCGAAAACACTCGAAAAGAGGCGGGCTTTCCAGCCTTCTATTTATGAAAAGTATGGATTATCGGAAAAGCGGGTTTTCCGCTTTGGCCAAAAAGACGGAAAACTCAGCTCTGGAAATCGGTTTATACGGTGCAAAAGTATGGTTAGAATAGCCGCTGGTAATGCCGGCATCCGCCAGAGCATTGATCTCTTTGTAACCTGTCATGCCTGTTGTAACATCTTGAAAATGATTGGTTCCGTTATCCGTCAGACGATAGGCATGGCTGATCAAAACCGCCATTTCGGCCCTTGTTACAGGTTCCGTTGGATGAAAAGTGCCGTTGCGGTAGCCTTTAATGATTCCTTGCTCTAAAGCACTCTGAATATATCCTGAAGCATAATAATCTTTCGGAACGTCTTTAAAAGCCGTATTTCTTTTCGTTCCGTCCAATCCAAGCGCCCGGCCGACAAGCGCCACTGCCTCGCCTCTTGAAATGTTCTTCGTCGGCCATAGATATTGGCCGCTGTGATCGCCCTTTAAAATGGAGCGATGATAGAGATAAAGCATTTTTTCACTGAACCAGTCGTAGGCAGAGACATCTTCGATCTGCGGTTTGCTCATCGTCACTTTCACTTGTGTCTGGTACTCGCGGCCTTGGGAGTCCGTCAATGTAAAGAAATAATAATAAGTTCCGGCCGGCACATAATCATCCCAAATGCTGCCGGTTATTTGTTTTGTAATGTCGCCCTCCATTCCTCCTCTTCTTTTCACGTAGACTTTTTGAATGGAATCGGGCTTATCGATCTGGAACTCCACGAGGCCGTTGTCGGCCTTTACTGCCTTGACGGCCATATCGGATGACAGCGTAGGTTGGAACGTTTTAATTTGCACCAATCCGTAGCCGTAAAGCGAATCCTTTCCGGCTGTCCCCAAATCTTTGGCGTTTTGATCGAGTATTTTGCGGATTTCCGCTGCCGATTTGTCTTTATACTGCTGTTTCAGCTCCGCCAGCACCCCTGTGACAAATGGGGTAGCCATCGATGTTCCTGACAAGGCCGTATAACCGTCCTTTTTGCCGTCGGTTGTATCCAGATTGATCGGAAAGGTGCTGAACACATACTGTCCGGGAGCGACAATTTCAAGCTCCGGCCCCGTCGCCGAGAAAGGCAAACGCTGCAAGCGGCTATCGACGCTGCCGACTGCAATGACACTGCTGTATTTGGCGGGATATAGAATGGTATTTTTCGATCCGACCGAATCCCCGTCATTTCCGGCTGCCGCCGTAATCAGAATACCGGCGTTATACGCTTTATCCAAAGCACTCTTTAACACCGGGTCGTCGGATACGGTCGTCACGCTTAAATTGATAATGTCCATATGATGCTGAATGGCCCAATCCACCCCTGCCGTAATCGAACTGGTCGACCCTTCTCCAAATTCGTCAAAAGCTTTGACCGCGTAAAGATCCGCATCCGGTGCGACTCCAACAATACCGACGCCGTTGTCTAAAGCACCGATGATTCCCGCTACATGGGTTCCGTGGCCGTTGTCGTCGTTATATCCTTTGCCGCAATCGGAGCGGATGACGCATGTTCCCCCTTTCACCTTCAAATCAGGATGGTTCGTCGCTATACCCGTATCAATCACAGCCACTTTCACCCCTTTTCCCGTAAAAGGAGATCGATATTGGCTGTCCTCGTAAATTTTTTTATAGCCCCACGTTTCTATTTGGCTCTGAACCTTATATGTCTTATTGGCTTGAACTTTGGCGATCTCCGGTTCATTGCGCAATTTGTCGACTTGGCTCTTATCCAGTTCGGCTAAAACAGTAGGAATGGTCTCATACTTTTTCTGTGCATGAATATCGTATTTTTTCAAAATTCCATCATCTATATGGTGGCGAAATAGAATCATATATTCATCCGATTCCGCACCATAAGCTTTGAAAGGCAAAATGACCAGCAAAAATAAGAAAAAAAATAGCCATTTCGTGTTTTTCATCCAGCAGCCTACCCTTTCTCTTAAACTTTTTCTTTATTATACTGGAATGTTTCCAGCTGTTAAATGAATATTTTTTCCCCCATTCGCCGATATGTTCTTGTTTCAGCCAAAAATCAACAGCCACGGTTTGCCCTGTCATCGGTTTTGTCCTATGTTCATTAGTCTATCAGTTCATGAAAAAGAAGAACATATGAAAAAAGTATATATGAAAAAATTCCCTTTTCGCTAAAAAATTTCAATAAAATCCTTAAATTTGCTAGTCGAGTTTGGTAATCTGATAGAAAGGGCTCATTCCAAAAGTCGCAAAAAGAAAGGAGAATCCTATTTGTGTACAAAAAAATAGCCCCCGTCGCTATGGCGCTTGCTTGCCTGTTTCCGTCCCATTCTTTCGCTGCTTATACAGATGTGCCTATTACATATTGGGCCTACCATTCGATTGAGCAGTTGAGCGGAAAACAGATCATTTCGGGATATTCCGATGGAAGATTTAAACCAGGAGCCGTTATTACAAGAAAACAGGCTGCCATTATGCTAGTCCGCACCCTTTCTTTATCCTCCGATCAAACGATCGCGATCAAAGATGTGACCGAAAACACCTATGGCTACCAGGAGATAGAGGCCGCGGTATCAGCAGGTTTATTTAGCCTGAAAGACGGTCTGTTTCAACCTGATGAACCCCTGACAAGAGAAGACATGGCTAAAGCTCTCGCCATTGGCTTTCGGTTAAAAGGGGACCAAATGAGCGCATTCACCGATGTTCCTCAAACCAGCCCTTATTATCGCTACATTGATGCTTTGGCCGCTAATGACATCACGACCGGTTATACTGACCATTCCTTTCAGCCGAAAGGTGCAGTCAATCGTGCTCAATTTGCCGCTTTTATCGCTCGAACGCTGTTCAATCCCCGCGAATATGAAGTGTTGATTGACGGAAAGAAAAAAACGACCTTTCGTTCCAAGCAAGAAGCCATTCTATTTGCAGAGCCTTACGACAATGCCGTCATCCGACCTGTCAGCAACCAATATCAAACCTTTTCCAATGAATTTCTGTCACCGGAGAAATCAGGCGTAAAAAACGGCGTTTTACTGTACAACGGATACGAGATTGAGAAAAATCCTTTATACAACAGCCTTCAAAATAAAGAATTTTTCAAGCCGTATTTGGCCTACAAAGAAAATGGACAATATGTAGATTCCATGTTCGATTCTCTTATTCTGGCAGGAAGAGAATATCCGGGAGGCGAATTCACCGAGTCTAGCCGAAATGAAGCGGGTTATAACGAATGGCTGTGGTATTTGAATAAATTGTTTGGCGAAAACGGAACGATTTCCATCATCGACCAAAGCATGAAAGAGATTCCGGTCGTTGATCATGTGAACATTTTTATCGCCATTCCTTATCCACAGCGGAAAGATCCGATTGTCGATCTAAACGGTCAAACGCACCCCAACACATTGGACGAACGATTCCAACTCGTCAAATGGTACATCGATCAAGTGTATGACCAATGGGAGAACACCCAACACAACGGGTTAATCTTAAAAGGCTTTTATTGGTTAAACGAAACGGTCACGAACCCGGAAGATGAACAGCTTCTTCTCATGGTCAGCGATTATATTCACCAACAGAAAGGAAAATTCATCTATTCGCCGCATGCGCAGTCCACTAATTTTGAAAACTGGCAATCATACGGATTTGATGGGGCTTATTTGCAAAGCAACGCTCATTTTACGAATTTGAGCGAAGAAGAAACAAAAGCCAAATTACATAACAGTTTGATTGAAGCGCAAACGAGAAACAGCGGTGTGAATTTAGAAATTGAAAATCACGGATACGCGACGGTAGACATTGGATTGGAAAAGTTTCGCCAATATTTGCACTTTGCCGATCTATACGGGGCAAGATCTCAAAGCTTGATCATCTATCAAGGCGCCTCCATGGTAAACCGTTTGGCCACCTATACCGACCCGCGTTATCAAGAAATGTATACAGAGCTCTATCATTTTTTAAAAAATAAATAGCTACATACTAAAACAGGGTTCAGACGAAATGTCTGAACCCTTGTTTTTATAGAATGAGAGGAACGGTGATCCCGTTCCTCTCATTCTGCCAACCTATCGATTCACAAGATTATACAAGCTCGAAACATTGTATCCTTTAGCTTGGTAATAATCAAGCAAGCCTAGATAAATAGCATTGGCTGCCTTTTGACGCCAAGTGGCCGAAGCCAGCTTCGCGTTATCAGACGGGTTATCGATAAACCCTAGCTCTGCCAGCATGGCAGGCATGTTATTTTCTCTTAATACATGCAAATCTCCATTGGGGTTACTTTTGTTAACGCCACGGTCCGGTATACCCATTGCGCTGTGGAGACGGTTTTCTATTTTCGTCGCTAACAATTGGCTGTCAGCCTTATACGGGTTTTTTCCGGAACCTCTCCAATAATAGGTTTCCGAACCCGTTCCGCCTCCGGCATTGGCGTGGATGCTCAAAAATACATTTCCTTTATTCCTGATCGCGAAATTAACGCGGCCTTGCAAACTAATAAAGGTATCCGTGCTTCTCGTCATTTTTACTTGGAACGGACTTTTGGCCAAAACATTTCTCAGCCTTAATCCCGTATCCAAAACAACATCTTTTTCTTTCAATCCATAGCCGATTGCCCCCGGATCCGTTCCGCCGTGTCCCGGATCGATAATAATCACTTGGCTACTCAGACGGCGGTCGTACTGTCCGGTAGAGGACGGCGGTGTGGATTGAAGATAAGCACCATTGACATATCCGATCAAGCTGCCGGATTTTATGTAATACCAGCCGTTCACTTTATTTGCCGCATACACTTTCGTACCGCGGGTCAACGTGCCGATGACCGCATAATTTGTCGACGGTCCTTTGCGGACATTCAACTTATCGCTGCTGGCCACATTGACATAGAACGGTTGGGTGAATTGGGCCGTATTTGTATTGGACGGATCTACCCGAAAATCAGGATTCATCGCTCTTGCTAAAAAAACAGCGAAATCCGCACGGATGATAGGGTCATCGAGGCCAAACGTGCCGTCTCCTTTTCCTTGGGCTATGCCGAGCTTTATTAATGTTTCGGCTGCTCCTCCCGTCGTCGTTTCGCTGGAGAAATGGAACGCTTTATTGATCATAAGCGCCATTTCGCCGCGCTTCAACGTCTTCTCAGGATGAAACGTGCCATCGCTGTAACCGGACAAATATCCTTTTTCCACAGCCGATTGAATATACCCCGATGCAAATGAGCTTGCCGGTACATCGCGGAACGAAGTCGAACGCTGTGTGCCATTTAGTTTTAAAGCCCGTCCGATCATGGCGGCAGCCTCTGCGCGAGTCACTGTCTTTTTAGGCAGAAAACGATGGTCGGCTGTTCCTGTCACAATCCCTTTTTCGGCTAAATAATTAATTTCTTCAGCGGCTCTGTGGGTCGTTCCCACATCTGTAAAATATGTAGCGGCCGCTGCCTGCTTCACGCCAAATAAAGGGATGAAAAGCAAAAAGGCAATTGCCAGTAGAAAATGGGCCTTTTTCACTAATATTCCCTCCTTTCCACAGTTTTCTACATTTTAACATATTCGTTGACAAGTCTAAACCATTCTCACTGACTATTTTTCTGCTAATTTATGATTTTTCAACTAATTAATGGAACATTTCGCGATTATCCGCATATTTTCATTTTTTTTTTCAAAGCATAATTATGAGGTGATTTGGAATATGACAAACATTTTTCGACACTTATCAGCGTTTTTTGTGCTCTTGCTGCTATTGGCCAATGGAAGTTCGCCGACTAAGGCTTACGATTCTCGCCCAAAAGCCAAAAACGTCATTTTTATGATCATGGACGGCACCAATTCTGATGTCCTCGCCTTGGCGCGTTGGTATAAAGGTTCAGCACTTGCCCTTGATGGAATGATGACCGGGGGAGTACGCACCTATTCGCTGCGGTCTGCCATTACCGATTCGGCCGCCGCCGGAACCGCTCTGGCCACCGGCAGAAAAACGTTGGTGGATCATATAGGAATGATTCCGATTTTTCCTGAAGAAGGGAAGCCTTACACCGCTTATCCTGTTCCGAATATTTTGGAAGCCGCGGAAAGAAAAGGGCTTTCGACCGGAATCGTGTCGACTTCCCCTGTCCAACATGCCACACCGGCTGCTTTTTCTGCGCATGTGAACCATCGCAATCAATTCGACGACATTGCGGAACAACAAGTTTATCAAGGGATGGAAGTTGTATTGGGAGGAGGAAAAGCGTGGCTAAAACGGGATGACAAAATCAAATCCCGTCCTGACGGCGAAAACTTGATTTCCGTCATTCAAAAAAAAGGCTATGAATACGTGACTACAAGAAAAGAACTTTTTCAAAGCAGCGGAGAAAAAATTTGGGGAAGTTTTGCCCGGGAAGATATCGCTTATGAGCTCGACCGAAAAAAGCTGAATCTGAACCAGCCTTCCCTTGCCGAAATGACAGAAAAAGCCATTCAAACCCTGTCCAAAAACGACAAAGGCTTCTTTTTGCTGGTGGAGGGAAGTAAAGTCGATTGGGCCGCTCACAAAAACGATCCGGTAGGAATGATCAGCGAAGTGCTAAGTTTTGACGAAGCCGTTCAAAAGGCGCTCCAATTCGCCAAAAAAGATCAGCAAACATTGGTCATTGCGGTTGCGGACCACGGCAACAGCGGGTTAACGATGGGAAACCGCTCCACCAATCTTTCCTATGCGAGTGAACCGAAAGAACATTTTATTGAGCCGCTTAAAAAAGCCCATTTAACGGTAACCGGAGCCGTTTCCCGATTGCGAAAAGACCGCTCCAACTTGAAAGAAGTGCTGAAATCGTATGGATTAGATTCTTTAAGCCATAAAGAATACAATCTCGTCAAAAAATCGAAACATCCGGAAAAAGAAATGGCCGCTTTGCTTTCTAAACGCGCAAAAATTGGTTTTACAACCACCGGTCATACCGGCGAAGATGTCTTTTTATTCGCTTACGGCCCCGGCAAACCGACCGGACTTGTCGAAAATACAGATTTGCCGAAATCTGTTTGCCAAACACTCGGTCTGAAACTCCAATCGTCCTATCAAGATGGGATTCAGTTTTATAAAAAGCGGGGATTTAAGACAACCATTTATCGAAAAAAAGAGGGAAATCCGGAATTAGTGGTGCAAAAGGGCGGGCAAACGATCCGCTACCCTGTCAATAAAAATATCCGTTTTGTCGACGGCAAAGAAGAAACGCTTTCCGCCGTCAACCTCTTTAACGGAACACATTTTTATATTGGACTTCCGAATCGTTAACGCTCCTTGGATGGAGCGTTTTTTTTCTCATCGATCCCTGTTATAATTAAAGGATAAGATATTTCCCAGACATCTTATGGGGGAGATGAAAAAATGCCACAAAACGCTTTGGAATGGCGAGACGCCATATTGTATTATTCCGAAGAATTATTGCAGCACCCCGCTGATCTGAACTCTTCCGCTATCGAGGAAGGATTGCGGCTATTCCGCCACGAAAACGTGGATAGCTTTCATATAGAAAACCAGATCATTCATGCTTTTGTCCATGATAACGGCCGATGGGAGGTCAACCTCGATTTAACCTTTCCGTCACTCAGCTTTTGTTCTTGCCGCCAAAAAACCTGTTCTCATCAAATGGCCGTTTTTTTTGCATTATACAGCCAAACGGGAAATCTCCAAGATTGGATGGAACAATGGCGCACGCTCACAAGCGTTCCGTCAAAGAAACAACCGCCTCTTGATATTCCGGGAGTATATTATGCCAGCGATCTGCTAAAAAAACGGGCGGCCAATGACGGCCCTGAAGAGTGGGGAAAAATGGTCGATCGCGCCTTTTTACAAACGGATTGGTCTCCGGTAAAAAAGAATCCCTACTTATTGGATATGAAAGCCCAAAGTCTCTATCGACAATTGATGACACAAGGTCCGTTTGAAAGAGAATGGAAACCGCTCTACCAATTATTTTGCAGCTACTTTCTCTTTCAAAAAGTGGTGGAATTATGCAGAACATTGGGGGAAGATTGGAATTTGATTGACCGGGCCTGTTCCTCCACTGTCTACTTTTTTGCCAAGGAATGCGAACATGCGGCCAGAGAGCTTTCTGTTCATGCCATTCCCTTTGCTTTTGACCGCTATCTTCTTTATTTAAAAGACGATCTCTTAAGACTCATCGACCGCGATAGCCGGTTGTTTTCAAATACTTGTATGTTTCTGTACATGCGTCTTTGGACCGTTCTTTTGAAAAAAGAAGACTGGCGAAAACAAGAATGGAATCGTCTGGAAAGCGAGAGTCCCATTTCATACGGGAAAGCCACCGCCTTATTGCATCAACTTCTCTTTTTGAATAAAAAGGAGGAGTTTTCCGCTCTTTTTCAACGTCTTGACGAATCGATTGTCGATGCTTCGTTAGTATGGTTGGATTACTTTTTTTCCGAACCGCCTTATCAAAAAGCTTGCTTTTTGCTCGAACTTGTGAAAGAGAAGCTGCCCGCCTATTTAGACAGCCTCACAAGTCCTTATCATAAACGCACATTTGTCGAAGATTTTTTGCGATTCATTGATGCCCCTTGGCTGGCGGAAAATCGGCCGCATCTATTGGAAGATGTGCTTTTTCAGCTTTTTCCCTACAGTTATTCCGTGCTTCATGAATTTTATATCATCACCGAACATTATCAAAAATGGACGGAATTGCAGCTATTGATGGGAGCGGAATTGGAAGAGCTTGAGCAAATGGGATTAAAGAAACTCGAAAAAGCTTCTCCCGAATGTGCTCTCCCCCTTTACCATTGGGGCATTTCCGAGCTGATCGAGCGCAAAAATCGTTCCAGCTACCAACGAGCGGTTAAATATTTAAAGAAGCTTCGACGCCTCTATAAAAAATTGAAACGTGAGCAAGACTGGGAACGATACTGGGCCGGTTTGCAAGAAAAAACGAAACGTCTTCGCGCTTTTCACGAAGAATGCAGAAAGGGTAAACTGATCGATGCTTAAATTAAAAACGTTGACTGTTCATACGATGCCATTTGAAGATGATCGTTTCTTTGTTTTTCTTACTTCTGACAGCGGAAAAGCAGTTGACTATTCCTTAGGAAAACAGCTGTTCCTTTGGCATCAAGAAAGCTTTTTCGGCACGGAACTGGAAGTAAAGGAAGCGGATGGTATGAAAGGGTTTATGCTTTCCGCTTGGCAATGGATTAGTCTGTTAAAAAACGACCGTTTTCATTCGTTTATCCAATGGCATTTTGACCCGCTCACTCAATATGGATTGTCCGTGGCGCCCGTTCTTTATGAAGCGGTGGTGAATGGCGAATTTTCGCCCGTTTTTCATGAAACAGACATTTACTGGGAACCTCCGGCCGCCGTCTGGGAGGAGTTCAATCCTGATTTTTGGGAGCAGGACGTATGGAAAGGAATATCAGCCAGAAAAATGACCATCGACCTGTTTCAAAGATGCGTACACGATTTTTTGTCCCATTCTCCTGTTTTTCAAAAGCTTCATGAGATCGCCGATTATCTTCAAAACGGGAAATTGTCAGCCATCGATCTCCAATCTTATTGGGCAGACGGCCACTTTCGCCAATGGGCCGGTTTCGTGGAAGATCCTGTTCCGTTCTCTATAGGCTTGCGTCTGTCAGAACCTGAAAACGATCAAGATTCATGGCTATTAGAAACGGTTCTGCAAAACAAAAAAAATCCAGAAAAAATTTACAGCTTAAATGGCAGAATTCCTCCTACTTGGAAAGTGCATCTTCCTGCTGTGCTTGCAGAACAAACGCGCTGGCTGCGTTTATTGCCTGAACTGCAGGAAAACGGAAAAATGAAAACAGCGTTGACCGAAGAAGAAGCTTGGACTTTTCTGACCGAAACGAGCGAAAAACTGATTGCCCTGGGTATTGCCATTCTTCTTCCTTCATGGTGGGAATCGATACGCCAAGCGTCCTTTTCCCTTTCTGCCCGAGTCCGCTCTCAATCACATTATCAGCGGACATTTGTCGGATTAAATACGATCCTTGATTTCGACTGGCGGATTTCTCTGAATGGAGAAGAACTGGCAGAAGAAGAATTTCAAAAATTAGTGTCGGAAAAACGCCGGCTTGTCAAGGTGAACGGCCAGTGGGTGCCGCTTGATCCGAAAATGATTCAAAAAATCCAACAGTTAATGGAAGAAGCGAAGAAAAAAGGGATCAGAATGCAGGACGTTTTGACCCAAGAGTTCACCGGTGATTCAGAAGAAAATCAAGAAGAACCGTCAAACTTGTACGAACTCGCTTCGGTCCAAATTCAATTAAACCGTTCATTGCAGCAAATGATCGACAAGCTTCAGCATATCGAACAAATTCCTTTGCAGCAGGCTCCGGCTTCCTTGAAAGGAACTCTGCGTCCCTACCAGCAAATAGGAATGAGCTGGCTCTTGTTTTTGCGGTCGTTTCGTTTTGGCGCCATTCTTGCCGACGATATGGGGCTTGGAAAAACGATTCAGCTGATCGCTTATTTATTGCATGTGAAAGAAAAAGAAAAGCCGGACATGCCGGCTTTGATCATTTGTCCGACATCTGTACTTGGAAACTGGCAAAAAGAGCTTGAGCACTTCTCTCCCGACTTGCGGGTTCTTCTTCATTACGGCCAGAACCGGCTACAAGGCGAAGACTTTGCCGAATGTATTCAAAATAAAGATGTCGTACTCACTTCTTACGGTCTGTCCCATTTGGACTTTGAGACCCTTTCAGCCGTTCATTGGAGCACCATCGCGCTCGATGAAGCCCAAAACATTAAAAACGCCCATACAAAGCAGTCTCGGGCCATCCGGAAATTAACGGGAAATCATCATATCGCCTTAACCGGTACACCGATGGAAAACCGCTTATCGGAACTATGGTCGATTTTTGATTTTACGAACCATGGCTACTTAGGAAGCTACCAAAAATTTCAAAAGAATTATATCATCCCGATTGAAAAAGAGCGTTCAGAGAAAAAAATCCGCCTCCTGCAGGCAAGAATTCGCCCGTTTTTGCTGCGGCGGACCAAGAAAGACCCGGAAGTGGAATTGAATTTGCCGGATAAGCTGGAACAGAAGCAATATTGTCCTTTGACAGCGGAACAAGCCGCTTTATATGAAGAATACGTGCAAGAAACGTTAAACCGGATTGAACAATTGTCCGCTTTTGAACGCCGAGGGGTTGTCTTGCAAATGTTAAATAAGCTGAAACAACTTTGCGACCATCCGGCCTTATATTTAAAAGAAACCCGTCCGAGTCACGCTGCTGAACGTTCGCACAAGTTGGCCAAACTGCTGGAGTTGGTTCAAGAAATTTTGGAACAAAAGGAAGCTTGTTTGATTTTCACCCAATATATCACGATGGGAGAGATGATTCAGCAGGAAATCGAGAGCCGATTTCAAATCAAAGCACCGTTTCTGAACGGGAGCATGCCGAAGCTGCAGCGTGATCGCCTTGTCAGCCAGTTTCAGGACGGAGAATTTCCGGTATTTATCTTATCCTTGAAAGCCGGCGGAACCGGATTGAATTTAACGGCCGCCAACCACGTCATCCACTATGACCGCTGGTGGAACCCGGCTGTTGAAAACCAGGCAACCGATCGTGCGTATCGCATTGGCCAACACCGCTTTGTCCATGTTCATAAATTGATTGCCACTGGTACGTTGGAAGAAAAAATTGATAAAATGATTGAAGAAAAACAAGAACTGAACGAGAAAATCATCCAAAGCGACCAATGGATCACGGAGCTCTCCAACCAAGAGCTGGAACAACTGCTCAAATTGGAACCGCAAGGATAAACCCTTTTTTCACTATGTCTTGTATTTTATTTGAACCAAACAAAATCAGAGCCGGTATTCCCGCCGGCCCTTTTTATTTGAGGGAAAGTATGGAAGGTTTCAATATCTTTTATCTCTAGAGGAAAGTCAGAAAGGCCATTTTGAGGATAATAAGAGGGCAATGCGGGCATGAAACCCGTTTTTAAAAAAGGAAGAACGGAAAGTAGTTTATTTTTTTAAACTTCTTTCCATTTTGCTTTCATTCTTACGAGACAGAAAAACGATTGGATCGGAAAGCGATTGACTGGATTCCAGCCGGCGGATGCGCTGTTCGAGAAGGTGTATGGAGGAATGACAATTTCCAAGCAAGTAAACCACTTTTTCCATCAACCGTTCCATTTTTTCCATTTTGGCATAAACGTTTGGATCCAGAAAACATTCACCTCTTTTCATTCAAGCTCCATTAATGGAAACGTTTCTTCTTGGGGCTTTGAACTTAAAAACTGCACCGATTTGGCCACGACTTCCGTGATATGCACCTTCTTTCCTTCTTTATTTTCATAATTTCTTGTCTGAATACTGCCCAGCACCCCGATCAAAGATCCTTTGCTACAATATTTGGCCGTATTTTCCGCAATCTTGTTCCAAAATGTACACAGAACAAAATCTGCTTTTCCCCCTCCTTCTTGGCCGCGATAAGGACGCTGAACCGCCAATATGACGGGAAGAAACATTTTCCCTTCCGTCGTGTAACGCAGCTCCGGATCTTTTGTCAGTCTCCCGACTAACGTCACTTGATTGATCAATGATTTATCAACTCCTTCTTCTTTTTTCGGGAGGCATTTTCATCTTATCGGGAAAAGACGCATTCGTAAAATCGCTACTTTCCGCTTTTTCGACACGATCTTTTGTTTTCGCTGTTATTGTCAAGGAAAAAAGCGAATATTTTCGACAACTTCGGAGGCAATCAACCTTTTTTGCTTTTCTTTCCATTTTTATCTCCCCACGCTTTCTAGGTGCTGTCAATTCGGCTATGTTATAATGGAAGAAAAGCGAATCAATGGAGGCCGTCTTCTAAATGAAAACCTTTAAATTAGTCAGTCTTCAATTTATCGAGGATCAAGACGCTAAAGACATTGATTTCATTGATGGATTAATTATTAATAAAGAAGATGAAAAGCGGACGTGGCTGATTGAGCTTTTTACGGATCTATCCTATTACGATTATTTCCGTGACGTTCAACAAAGAGATAAAGACTTGGAAATTCAAGTCATCATATCCCGCCCTGAAAACAGCCCGGCTTATTTTTTCGGCCATATCCATTGCATCAAAAAAATGGAATCCAACGTAAGCGTCTTGTTGCAAGGACGTTTAACCAACAGACAAAACGAATTTGCCGAACGTCTTCTTACGGATTTGGTCCAAATGGGATTGAGCGGTGAACAGCTTGTTCGAGAATTTTCCGTCAACTTAAAAAAAAGACCCGGCCATCCCGTTGCCAAGATTCGTTAATATCCCCCCATCGCTGTCCGTCTGAAATATTTCAATCCGTAAATAAAAAAACCCGGTCACGACTTCAAATGATCGGGTTTTCGTTTTTATGGCTTTTCGGCTCGCTTTTTCCGTTTTTTGACTTTTGATTTTTCTTGACTGTCAAAAGCGGGAGTGAACCAGCTGAAAACCGGTTCTTTCTCCTGCTTTATTTATAGGCGGCGTTTTCTTTCAACTGTTTCGAAAGAAAATCTATGTAAAACTTTGCCTCCATTTTACAGGAATAATCGTAGTCGGTTCCCAATTGTTTTTGCAGGGCATCCACCGTTTCAATTTGCTCAGGAGTCGGTTCTTCCGAGATGATTTTTTCGATGATTTCATTCATTTTGGACGCTATTTCTTCGTGAAATTCAGGGCTGCTTTTAATTTCATTGCTCACTTTATGATACCAAGACGAATTGGATTGAATATATTCTTTCCATTCTTGCATAAACTCTTCAAAAGAAAAACGATGATCCTCCCATTGAATCTTAGCCATATATTGTTCAAACGCAGTCGCAATTGAGCGAGTGATACTTATTTTTACGCCGTGCGGTAAACTTTGCAACATGGAATAAGTACCTCCTACATAATACATATATCGTATCTACTTTATCATAATTAGGAAGTTGTTGACAAAGTTTTTCTTTTTTTCATTAAAATGCAACAAACCCACCGTTTAGAACGGTGAGTTTGTGAATCCTTGCGGTTGGCAACCTCCATTGGAATGGAGGCTTCCGATTCATTCCTAGCGCCTCTTTTCAGCAGCCGGCACTCCTCCATCTTTTCGTCGGATGCACCAAGCGCCTCCTGTAAAAGAGGGGCTCAACGAAAGAATTCAACCGTTGATGTTCCCTTTTTCGCCATCATTCATCTTTATTGTCTTTATCTCTTACATCACGTTTATCTTCGATTGGCTCTTCTCCCGGAGTATTTCTGTCTTTCGTCATATCCCAATCATTATTGGTGTTCTTATCATTGGTTCTTCGGTTATTGTTGTTTAAAATACCGTTGTTGTTATTGTCATTAGGGTTGAGATCAGGCCCATCATTGTTGTTATTTCTGTTTAAATCATTACGGTCATTATTGTTATTGCGGCGATTGTTGTCATTAAGATCGCGGCGGTTATCGTCTATTACACCGTTGTCGTTGTCGTTGGCAGGCGGCGGAGGATTTTGATTGGTGTTACAGCCGGCTAAAAGCAAAATAGCTAACAGCGAGCCTCCCATTAATTGCAAAAACTTACTCATTTCTATCCTTCTCCTTTCATTATTCCATCCATTGGTAGACCGGATATTACTGGTCGGTTGTTATCATGCGCCAGTTTCATGAAATCTATTCCGATTTGAAAAAAAGATTGCAAAAGCCGACCTGTCGGCATCAGAAAATGTGTAAACCAAGCGCGAAAACCATCTTTTTTACAATGCTTCCGCTTATTTTTTCCTTTCGCCCGAAAAAATTTCATAAAAAAAGACTCCGTTATTTGAAAATCTTTCATATGGCGACCCATTCAGTCGACTATATGAAAGACTCCCAAAAACGAAGCCTGTTAAACCGTTTCAGCCAAAACTTGATCCAAGCGGCTAAGCATGATCGGGATGGCTTTATTTCGATTGCGAACGATCCCCTAGTGCAAACGTAATTTCCGCTTCACAAACGATTTCCCCGTTCACTGTAGCCGTCGCTTGGCCTTTGCCGATGCTTCCTCTAACCCGCACAAGTTCCACTTCAAGGCGAAGCTGATCTCCAGGTTTTACTTGCTTTTTAAAACGGCATTTGTCGATTCCGGCAAAAAAAGCGAGCTTTCCCCGGTTTTCTTCCTTATTCAAAACCGCCACTGCTCCTACTTGAGCCAGCGCCTCTACAATAAGTACTCCCGGCATGACAGGGTAATCGGGAAAATGGCCGTTAAAAAATTCTTCATTGCCCGTTACGTTTTTAATTCCCACCGCTCTTTTGCCGTCTTCCAATTCTTCGATCCGATCAATCAGCAAAAACGGATAGCGGTGCGGGATAATGTCTTTGATCTGTTGCAAATCCAACATGCACCTTATGCCTCCTTAGACAATAACAAGTCCTTTATCGTCGAAAATAAATTCATCCACATCGATGGCTTTAAAACATCCATCGGCTTCCCATGCCCAATGACGCTATAGCCGATGACCGCCCCAACAAACGCTGTGAATGCAACTAAGAAAAGATTCACTATAAATCGTCCCAGGGGCGTTAATTTCTTTTTCTTTCTAACTTTTCTCTGCTGTTCTGTCATAAGATCACCTTTAGCGAAGACTATTCACAAGCCCCATCATTTGATCGCCAAGAGTAACCGACCGGGATTGAAATTGATAAGAACGCTGGACGTTGATCATATCCGTCATTTCTTTGGAAATATCGACATTGGACTTCTCAAGCGCTCCTTGTTGAACGCTGATTTCACTGCGAAGAGCCCCCGTTAAATCGCGTGCGACTTCCCCAATGGCTACTGTGCTGTCAGCAGGAAGACCAAGCAAGTTATTTCCTTTTTGTTCTAAATATTGAGGCCTTTCAATGGACACGATTCCCAAATTCACTGCTTGTCCTCCTCCGACCGAAAGCCTTCCCGTTTTATCCACTGTTATGTTTTGACCCGCTTGCCGGTTCAATTGAACAGGCCGATTTTGTTCATCTAACACAGGATATCCTTCGGCTGTGACAAGCATGACTTGATTGCCGTTCACAGGGGAAAGACAAAAAGCACCATTTCGCGTAAAACGAATCTCTTCCCGCCCATTTTCCTGAACCAAAACTTTAAAGTATTGATTTTCATTTGTCAATGCCAAGTCCAAGGAACGTCCCGTTGTTTGAATAGGTCCCAATTTCGTATTCATTTTGGTTTGGGCCAATTTGGCTCCCGTTCCCAATCGAATCCCTTCCGGTGTCATTCTTCCTATCTCTCTGTTTGGGTAAAGCTGATTCTGAAACTGTTGGACTAGCAGGTCGGAAAAAGTGGCTTCACGGCTTTTAAAGCCATTCGTGTCAGCGTTCGCTAAATTGTTGCTAATGACGTCCAGCTGTTTTTGCAATTGGCCCAATGTATTAGTAGCATTGATCATTATGCGGTTCACTGCTGCTCCTCCTCTTCAGGCGACTAATTGATTCTCCCCACTTCATTGACGGCTTTGTCCATGCTGCGGTCATAAGCCTGCAACACCTTCTGATTCGACTCATACGCACGATAAGCGGCTAACATATCGGTCATGGTTTGAGCGGCATCCACGTTGGATCGTTCCGTAAATCCTTGCTGAATTCGAAAGCGGATATTATTCACTTGAAAAGCGTTTGGAAGCGTCCCGTTATCCAAACGATAAAGCCCATCCCCTTCTTTGACTAAAGAGTCGGGATTGGCCGCATAAGACACGCCTAATTGCGCCACATACTCCCCATTATCAAAAATTCGCCCTTGTTCGTCAATTTTCAAATTATCTGTTTGAACCCTGATTGGATTTCCGTTCGTATCGAGAACATTCAAACCGTCAGCCGTTGTCAAATAGCCAAGTCCATTGACAGTAAAATTTCCATTGCGTGTATACCGTATGCCATTTGGCCCCTGGACAGCAAAAAAGACCGTTCCCTTTGAATTAGCCCCTTGATTTCCCGGCACGAATATATCCAACAGCGCCAAATCGGTTTTGTTTCCTGTTTCCTGCAAGTCTCCTTGAACAAAGTTGGGAATGGTTTCTTGCATATAGACACCCGTATTTAAGCTCCCAACCGTTGTATAAGAAGGGATTTTCGCCAGCTTGCCATATTCGTCCAAGCGGCTTAACAGCATTTCCGGAAAAGCCCGAAGCGAGGATTTATCCGTTTTATATCCTGGCGTATTAGCATTAGCCATATTATTCGTCAGCAGCTCTGTTCTTCTTTGTTGAGCGATCATGCCCGAAGCCGCTGTATAAAACCCTCTGAACATATTGATTCACCTCTGCAATGGATTGCTGGTTTTATTATACAGGAAACCATTTGGCAATGCTTTCTCTTTTTTAGAAAAAAATTCATCCCTGCCAACTGTAGTAGAAGTCCATGCCCGCCATATGGCTTGCATCCTTAAATGAATTTCCGATTGGATATTTTATCAATATGATCCAAAATGACTCCCGTACCTACCGCTACACAACTCATCGGATTTTCAGCAATGAGCACCGGCACTTTTAATTCATCCGAAAGCAGCTGGTCAATGCCGTGAAGCAGCGCTCCTCCTCCTGTCAGCATCACTCCGCGGTCAATGATATCAGCAGAAAGCTCCGGCGGCGTTTTTTCTAACACGTTTTTGGCTGCTTGGACAATGGATACAACGGACTCTCTTAAAACCCCTTCAATTTCTTTCGAGTTAATCGTTAAAGTTCGTGGAAGGCCAGTGACCATATCGCGGCCGCGGATATCCATTTCTTCATTATGACCATCCGGATATACCGTTCCGATGGTCATTTTAATTTGTTCTGCCGTACGCTCTCCAATCAGCAGCTTATACTCTTTTTTTATGTAATTTAAAATTTCCATATCAAAGTTGTCGCCTGCTATTTTAATGGACTCGGAAGTAACAATGTCCCCCATCGAAAGCACCGCAATGTCGGTCGTTCCTCCGCCGATATCCACCACCATGTTGCCGCTCGGCTGAAAGATATCCATTCCCGCCCCGATTGCGGCTACTTTCGGTTCTTCTTCTAAATAGACTTTTTTCCCGCCGCTCTTTTCAGCTGCTTCCCGGATCGCTTTCTGTTCCACGCTCGTGATATTCGTCGGGCAGCAGATTAAAATTCGCGGTTTGGATATAAGTCCGCTTACGTTTAACTTATTTAAGAAATGTTTCAACATGGATTCTGTAATGTCAAAATCAGCAATCACTCCGTCTTTTAACGGCCGAATAGCGACAATATTGCCCGGAGTTCTTCCGACCATACGCCTCGCTTCTTCTCCGACTGCCAGCACTTTTCCTGAATTTCGGTCAATCGCAACGACTGATGGTTCATTTAACACAATTCCTTGTCCTTTTACATGAATAAGCACATTGGCCGTCCCCAGGTCAATCCCGATATCCTTTGAAAACATGTTGTATAAGGGCTCCTTTCCTCTTTTCTTCCATTTATGTACAATTTTTTGAAATGAAGTTCTATATCCCCAATTATCTATTTTATCATAAATGTTTTTCCAAAAGGAGAGCGAAAAAGACATGAAACTGAAAAAGAGGTGACCTTTGCAGCAACAGGTCACCTCTTTCCCCTTACCGCTTCAAAGCGGCAGGATTATGCCCGCGGTACTTTTTCTTTGTCGCTTCTCCACCCCGCAGGTGGCGGATCGATTTATGGTAATCTAATATGGCTTTCACTTCATTAGCTAGTTCAGGATTTATTTCAGGCAATCGTTCCGTTAAATCTTTGTGGACAGTACTTTTGGATACGCCAAACTCCTTCGCGATCACGCGAACCGTTTTTCTCGTCTCCACGATATACTTTCCAATCTTGATCGTTCTCTCTTTGATGTAATCGTGCACACCACTCGCCCTCCCTAAATTGGATGTGAGAAGTGTGAAATGAGACTCGCTTTCACTTCATTTAAGTACTGTATTCCCGCATGAAAATAAATTGGTGGTCCTCCCCCGCGCATGCGGCAGAAAGCGAGATCGCTTTCTATCTTTACCACGACTGATCAAGTCTTTTTGCCTTTGGATATTTGCTTTTTTAACGATTCCTCACCTCAAACACTCTCTCTAATTTTTGTGCAGGTTTGTAATCATTTTATTAGCTTGGTTAAAAATATATGCACGAAATCAGTATTAAGGACAAGGCATGAAGGGACTTTTTTACGGGCGGATACAGAATCAGTCGTGAAAATCAGCGTGGCAGTTCAAAAAACGGATGGATTCCTTCTTCTAGGTTCAAATGAAAATAAAAAAACAGAGAGTTATTCCGTTCACTCTCTGTACATCTATAAATTACTGGATGGTTTTGTTGAGATATTGTTCAGGATTTAAAGGAGTGTTGTTTTTGCGAATTTCAAAATGGACATGAACACCCGCTTTTTCGTTAAACACACTGTTTCCTGCTTTTCCGATCACTTGCCCCTGTTTTACATTTTCGCCTTCTTTGACTTGTATGTCTTTCACAGATTGATATTGTGTGACAATTCCTTTTTCATGTTCAATTTCAATGACATTGCCAAGCAAAGCATCTTCTTGAATGTTCGTTACTTTTCCGCTCAACGCCGCCGTTACATCGAAGCTTTTTCCATCTTTCACACCAATATCAATTCCTGTATTGGGATAATACGTATTGTTATAAACTACTAGTGCGGCTTCTTGTTCCTTTTGGGAAGCGTTTTTGTCATAAAATTTTTGCTTAATAACGGCTTCATCCGGATTTTCCAATGGAAGCTTCACGGTTTCCATCGCCGTATTGACTTCCACCGAAGGCTCACGGCTGCTGTTGTCAGCGGATTGTTGTTGGCCCTGATCTTTCGTCGCATTGTTATCTTCAGTTGTTTGATACCATACAATACCGGCTATTAAAAGGGCAGCAATGACAAGATATAAGCTCGGAAATACCCAACGTTTTTTAAAGAAAGTTTTCATCCTTAGAGAAATTCGTTTCTTTTCTTCCTCTCTCACTTTTCATCACCTCAGCTACCATTTTGAACAGGCCGGGTGAATTCTATACCTTTTTTCAAAAAATTTTTTTACTTTTTATTTTTCGATAATCCATTTAAAATTATTCACGTAATCGCGACACCATATTCTGGGGTTTTATATTATAAGGTTAAAAAAAGGCAGCATTTCCCGAATAATGGTCCCATCCAGAAAATGCTGCCTGTCTTGTCTTCCAAAGAAGTGAGTCTCATTATGAAAAAGGCGAAGATCCCTCACCTTTTAAGGAATCGCCGTTTTCTTTCCGTTTTCACTTGATTTTTGCGCGGTGATCCGGTTTTTCAAATAATCGTCTGAAGAGGCAATTTGCACATGTTGATAATAATATTTTAAAATCTGTATGTAATTTTTCCCTTCTTTTGCCATTCCATTAGCACCGTATTGGCTCATACCAACCCCGTGCCCGTATCCTTTTGTCGTAATCGTCATATGATCGCCTTTTATCACCCAGGAAAAATCTGCAGATTTCAGCCCAAGCTTTTCCCTTATCTCCCTTCCCGTAAATTCTTTCCCAGCAATCAAGACTTTCCCGACTCGATTGCCAGCTGTCCGTTGGATGACAGTACCGGCATCTTTTTTATTTTTTAAATGAACCCCTAATTTTTTTTCAAACTCTTTTACGGGGATGACCGTCTTGGAGTAATATTGCGGAGATTTTTTATCCCATGGGCTTTTGACGCTTTTTAAATACGGTATCGGCTGTTTCCAATAATCCTCCGAGTTTTCCGTATAACCGTTGCTTGTCGAAAAAAACGAAGCTAAGATAGGTTCTCCATTATAAGTTAAAATTTTTCCGGCCGTTTGGCCCACCGCTTCTTCTATTTTTTTCATCTTCCACTGATAATCTTTTCCCCATATTTGTTTTAATTCCTCAGGGCTTTTATACACTTGGTCTTTCACCGTATCGGTAACATCCGCTCCGTCCGGCGCATCAGAACCTTTCATTAATTTTTTGACAATAAATGTTCTAGCCGTTAAGGCTTGCGCTTTTAATGCTTCCATTTCAAAATCCGCAGGCATTTCCGAGGCCACCACACCAGCCACATATTTTTCCAACGGCTCTTTTTCCGTTTTATGAAGTTGGGATCTATATACCGCCACTTCTACGCTTGATTGTTTTTCCAACTGAGACTGGCTCTTATCCGCTGAAATCTTTTCAGTCATTTTTCCGCTCGTCCCTTGATCGGAAAACGGAATGACAAGCAAGGCTGGTATAATCATCGCTGATGTAGTCAGAATAGCTAATAAAATAAACAGTGGGTTCCAGTTCTTCATCATGTATTACGTCCTCCAGTAACGTTTTTTGAGACAGAAAGGGCAATAGCTTTTCTCATCTCCAACATATGGCGGAGGACAAGCTTTTATGTCAGAAATTTGTTGAATAGAGTCCGGAGCATCGGGGCATAATGGTGGATGGATTCTTTTTCGAACGGGGAAATAAAAGAGACCGCCCGTTGGTGGAAAACATGAAAAAAGCCCGCTTTCTATCACAAGCGGGCCGGCCATCACGCTTTCACATCTGTGATGGCAACTTTTTCCGTCAAGGTTTCTTGGTCTTCTTCGTTAACGCGGATAATATCGGCTCCCAGTGAGGCCAGCTTACCATGGAAATTCACATATCCCCGGTCCAAATGCTTTAATTCCGTTACACGGGTATAGCCGTCAGCGACTAAGCCTGCAAGTATCAACGCAGCTGCTGCACGCAAATCGGTAGCCGTTACTTCAGCTCCCTGAAGTTTGCATGGACCGTTAATAATAACGGAATGTCCTTCAATTTTAATGTTCGCATTCATGCGTCGGAATTCTTCCACATGCATAAACCGGTTTTCAAATACAGTTTCCGTAATCACACTGGTACCTTCTGCTTTCAGCAAAAGAGCCATCATTTGTGATTGCATGTCTGTCGGGAAACCGGGATGCGGCATCGTTTTAATGTCCACAGCTTTTAACTTTTCCGGACCGATGACTCGGATGCCGTTCGCTTCTTCAATGACAGTCACGCCCATTTCTTCCAATTTGGCAATAAGAGAGGTAAGATGCTCAGGAACGGCTCCTTGAACCAGTACATTTCCTCCCGTAATAGCCGCAGCTGTCATAAAAGTGCCGGCTTCGATTCGGTCTGGAATAATGGCATGTTCCGCCCCGGTTAAATAATCAACGCCTTCTACACGAATCGTACCAGTACCTGCTCCTCTAACATTTGCTCCCATTTTATTGAGAAAATTCGCTAGATCGACAATTTCCGGTTCTTTGGCGCAGTTTTCAATGATCGTTGTTCCTTCTGCCAATACAGCAGCCATCAATATATTTTCGGTCGCTCCTACACTAGGAAAATCAAGGTAAATTTTCGCACCTTTTAATCGGCCGGGAACTTCTGCTTCTATAAAACCGTTGCCAACTTTGACAACAGCCCCCATTGCTTCAAAGCCTTTTAAATGCTGATCGATCGGTCTGGATCCAATTGCACAGCCACCTGGAAGGGCTACCCGCGCTTTACCTGTACGGGCAAGCAACGAGCCCATGACTAATACAGACGCCCTCATTTTTCGTACATATTCAAACGGGGCCTCTACAAAAACCTCTCTAGATGCGTCTACTATGATTGTATTGTCTTCAAAGTTCACGTCACAGTTTAAATGACGCAGCACTTCGTTAATGGTATACACATCGGAGAGAGCAGGTACATCACGAATGATACTTTTTCCTTTACTTGCTAATATTGTTGCAGCGATAACAGGGAGAACGGCGTTTTTTGCGCCTTCCACTTTCACTGTGCCGTTCAGCCTTTTTCCGCCGCGGACGATGATTTTTTCCAAGAGTATTCCCCTCCGCGTCCTAATTCTCTATATTAATATTCAACTGTAATGATTGGTGTGCCAATGACAAAGGATGTATTGGCGTCCAATTGTTCTCTTAATCCAATTTGCAAATTCATCCGTTTTTCTTTCAGAGGTAAGCTCTGACTGAATTGTTTTGAATAAGCTGAAATGGAATAGAGATCGTCTTCTTTCAGTGCTTCCGTTTCTTTTGCATTTAATGCCGTCATCATAGAGGAAACTTGATTTGACAAAACTTCCTTAAGTTTACCATTGAACTTCCCCTTTATACAAGAGAAAACCAGAGGGTGGTGAATAAAAATTTTCGAGTAATTTTCTTCAAACCCTCCATGAATAAAAGAAAGATTTTCTTTTTTCAGGTCACTTCCTTCAACTGTATAAAGGACATACGATTGTTCGTTTTCATTGGAAACAATTTGAATGGTTTGGCGGATATTTTCTTTGGTTGATACAGCAGAGTATGAACTCTCATTACTATTTGTATTTTTGGACCAAGCCCAGTGTGAAAACTCCGCCTGAAGCTTCCGTACAGTTTGTCCAATTTTTTCACTTTGAATCGGTTCCCTCGTGTGTAAAGACCATGAAGAAATCGTTCCATTCATACTTTCCGCCAGATTAGCAAGTGTTTCGATTTCCGGTTTCGGATTCACCGCTATCGTGTTTTTCCCCAAAAGTACGATTGAAAAACCCATTATGCCAATAATAATGACGAAAATGATATAATTTCCTTTCATACATCTTCTCCCCTTTGGTAACAGTGTTTCCGGTTACCTGGGAGAAATACGTGGGAATAATCGTCATCTTTCAACAATGAGTCTTGTGTACATTTTCACTTGCTAATCAAGCAAACAGCAGTTTAAAAAAACTGCATCCAAAGAAAATAATAAATAAAATTTTTAAAAATTCAAGTGTGAAGAACGAACTAAATTCTCAGGACCATAAAAATTGAAAATCGATTCATTTTCCCTATGATCAAGAGGAATCGTCATCTTTCCGGCCGCTTTTCCGATCCAAAAAAACAGAAATTATTGAAACATCATTGGCAGCCGCTGCGACCATAGCAAATAATCCAAGAAAAATTGGCTGACCACTGAACCAATAGCAATTGTCAACAAGACGTATAACAGCCTGGCTTGAAAGACTCTATTGGGTTTAATCAGCTTCTCAAACCTTAGCGCTTGCAAAGCCCAAAATGTAATCGCTATAAACACCAAATGGGAAAGAATGCTGAGGAGCGCTTGTTGTCCAAATTGTGCAACCATCCTGACCTCTCCTTCCAGGTTTTCCACCTGCCAGCTATTGTAGCATAAATCTTGCATAGAGAACGACTGTCATTCCACTTTCTAATCGATGATCCATCCTTGCCGATGATTGGCCGAACAACATGGTCTCTTCTTGAGAATGATGGTTTCATTCTTTTGAAAAAAGAGATTTGATTTCCTCATGAATCATTCCTATTCTTTCGATTCAATCAAAAATCAACAGGTCAACCTTCCTCTCACTCTAAAGACCATGCCTTCTCTTTCCTGCTTCCATATTTTTCGTTCCAAACTCCCGCTGATATGACCATTTTTTCCATAAAATCAGCCTTTATTCCGTTTAACGTCTTACCTAAAATAAACGAAAAAAGTCAGCAACCATTCTTTTTTACGGTGAGCAATAGATAAACGAAAAGCAGAATGATCATTTCATTAGTCCGATAAAAAAGCTGATCCAAACAAGAAAGCGGAAATTTCCTGTTCAGATCAGCCTAGGTTGGTCATTCCAATTATTTATGTTTGTATATATTGATGCGGTTCACAGCCCGCTTTAATGCTAATTCTGCCCTCTTATTATCCATGTTTTCTTGCCGCAGACGGCGCTCTGCTCGTTCTTTTGCTGCTTGAGCACGTTCAATATCAATATCTTCCGCCCTTTCAGCAGCTTGCGCCAAAATCGTCACTCGATCAGGACGTACTTCCAAAAAGCCTCCGCTGACAGCAATCCATTGTGTTTTATTGCCATTTTTCAAACGAACAGCACCGATTTCTAAAGGAGCAACCAACGGAATATGTCCGGGTAAGATACCGAGCTCCCCACTGGTCGCTCTGGTACTTACCATTTCCGCTTCTGATTCATGAACCGGGCCATCAGGAGTGACGACAGTGACTTTCATTGTTTTCATATGAATACCTCCTGAACCCTTTTATTATACTTCTACTCCCATTTCTTTCGCTTTTTCGATTACATCTTCGATCGGACCTACAAGACGGAATGCATCTTCCGGAAGATGGTCATATTTTCCTTCCAGAATTTCTTTGAACCCTCTTACCGTTTCTTTTACAGGCACATAGGAACCAGGTTGTCCCGTAAATTGTTCCGCCACGTGGAAGTTTTGCGATAAGAAGAATTGAATGCGGCGAGCGCGATGTACAACAAGTTTATCTTCGTCGCTTAATTCATCCATCCCTAAAATGGCGATGATATCTTGCAATTCTCTGTATCGTTGCAGCGTTTGCTGAACTTGGCGAGCCACTTTATAATGCTCTTCGCCGACGATTTCAGGTGTCAACGCCCGAGACGTAGAAGCAAGCGGGTCTACTGCCGGATAGATCCCCATTTCAGAAAGTTTCCGTTCAAGGTTGGTGGTTGCATCCAAGTGAGCGAAAGTAGTCGCTGGAGCCGGGTCAGTGTAGTCATCGGCAGGCACATAAATTGCTTGAATCGATGTAACCGAACCAACATTTGTGGACGTAATCCGTTCTTGAAGCTGTCCCATTTCCGTTGCCAACGTAGGTTGATAACCTACCGCAGAAGGCATACGTCCCAACAATGCGGAAACCTCAGAACCAGCTTGCGTAAACCGGAAAATATTGTCAATGAAGAGAAGCACGTCTTGTCCTTGTTCATCACGGAAATATTCAGCCATGGTAAGACCGGTAAGGGCCACACGCATACGGGCACCAGGCGGCTCATTCATTTGCCCGAACACCATCGCCGTTTTGCTGATAACCCCGGAATCCTTCATTTCATGATAAAGGTCATTACCTTCACGAGTCCGTTCTCCTACACCGGAAAATACGGAAATACCGCCGTGTTCTTGTGCGATGTTGTTAATCAATTCTTGAATTAAAACCGTTTTTCCTACTCCTGCACCGCCGAACAAACCGATTTTACCACCTTTAATATAAGGCGCCAACAAGTCGACTACTTTAATTCCGGTTTCCAATATTTCCACTTCGGTAGAAAGTTGTTCAAATTTTGGCGCTGGACGATGAATAGGATCGCGGCGGGCATCTTCAGGAATTGGTTCATCTAAATCGATGGTTTCCCCTAATACGTTAAATACCCGTCCTAATGTTACGTCTCCGACAGGAACGGAGATCGGTTTTCCTGTATCGATTACTTCCATTCCGCGTTGCAGACCGTCTGTGGAAGCCATGGCAATCGTACGAACCGTATCATCGCCTAAGTGAAGCGCTACTTCCAAAACGAGATCGATACTTACTTCCGATTCCGTCTTTGCTTCATATTGCACTTTTAACGCATTGTATATGTCGGGAAGCTTGCCGCTCTCGAACTTCACGTCAACTACTGGACCCATTACTTGAATAACGTGTCCTTTGCTCATCATGTTCCCTCCTAACTAGCTTTTAGCAGATCAAAGACTGCCTCATTCAAAAATTCTATCGCTTGTTTCCGCAACGAACTAGAGTTACTCCAATGCAGCGGCACCGCTGACAATTTCCGTAATTTCTTGGGTAATAGAAGCTTGGCGTGCACGGTTGTATGACAGCGTTAAGGTATCGATTAATTCCAAAGCATTATCCGTTGCATTTTTCATAGCTGTCATCCGCGATGAATGTTCACTTGCTTTGGCATCTAAAATGGCGCCAAAGATTAAACTTTCCGCATACTGCGGCAGCAGCACATCCAACACATCTTCCGCCGAAGGTTCAAATTCGTAAGAAGTAAGCTTATTGGATGCTGTAATATCGGTCAATGGCAAAAGCTGCTTCTCTGTCACTTCATTCGCAATGGCACTAATATAATGGGTGTAGTACATATGCAGTTCATCGAACGTTCCATCTATAAATAAGTTCACGGTCTTATTTGCGATGTTCCGAATTTCAGCGAAACTCGGATGATCAGGCACTCCCACCATGTCATAGACAACATTCATTCCTCTGTTTACAAAGAAGTCTCTGCCCACTCGTCCAAGTACAATAATGGCGTACTCATCATCAGATTGATGGCGTTTCTTAATTGTATTGTAAACGCGGCGAAGAACGTTGCTGTTATATGCGCCCGCCAAACCCCTGTCTGAAGTAATCACCAGATACCCGGTTTTTTTAACGGGGCGGGAGACCAGCATCGGATGTTTAATATCTTTGCTTCCAGCCGCAATGCTGGCAACGACGTCCTGCATTTTTTCCATGTACGGAACAAATGATTTCGCATTTTTCTCCGCACGGTTGAATTTTGAAGCGGAAACCATTTGCATTGCCTTGGTGATATGGCTTGTTTTCTTTGTAGTATTAATACGAGTTTTTATATCGCGTAACGATGCCATCCGTTCTCACCACCCTTATACTTAATGAATTCCATTTTGTTACTCGGATTTCGCAAAGGTTTTCTTAAAGCCGTTAATGGCTCCTGCCATCTCTTCGTCGCTCGGCAAGTTACCTGTGGAACGGATTTGATCAAGCACCGCTTGTCCGTTTTCATCCAGCCAGGCGTAAAACTCGTTTTCAAAGCGGCGGATATCTTCTACCGGGATGTCATCTAAAAATCCGCGAGTCAACGCATAGAGAATCATGACTTGTTTTTCTACTTTGATTGGTTTATTTAAATCTTGCTTTAATACTTCTACGGTACGGGCACCACGAGCCAATTTTGCTTGAGTCGCTTTATCAAGATCAGAACCGAATTGAGCAAATGATTCCAATTCACGATAGGATGCCAAGTCCAAACGCAAAGTACCGGCCACTTTTTTCATGGCTTTAATTTGAGCGGCTCCCCCTACACGAGATACAGACAAACCAGCGTTAATAGCCGGGCGTACACCGGAGAAGAATAAATCCGATTGCAAGAAAATTTGTCCATCTGTGATGGAAATAACGTTTGTTGGGATATAGGCCGAAATATCCCCTGCTTGTGTTTCAACAAACGGCAATGCTGTCAACGAACCAGAGCCTTTCGCATCGCTAAGTTTTGCAGCACGTTCAAGTAAACGAGAGTGAAGATAGAATACATCCCCCGGATATGCTTCACGACCAGGTGGACGACGGAGCAGCAAGGAAAGTTCACGGTACGCAGCAGCTTGTTTGGATAAATCGTCATAAACGACCAACACATGCTTGCCGTTGTACATGAATTCTTCGCCCATCGCAACGCCGGCATAAGGTGCCAAATACAATAACGGTGCTGGTTGTGATGCAGAAGCTGTCACCACGATCGTGTAATCTAATGCGCCATTTTTGCGCAGCGTTTCAACCGTTGTCCGAACCGTCGATTCTTTTTGACCGATTGCCACATAAATACAAATCATGTTTTGGTCTTTTTGGTTGATAATCGTGTCAATCGCGATGGATGTTTTACCTGTTTGACGGTCCCCGATAATTAACTCCCGTTGTCCTCTTCCGATCGGTACAAGAGCGTCAATGACTTTAATACCTGTTTGAAGAGGTTCATGAACAGATTTACGATCCATTACCCCTGGAGCAGGACTTTCAATTGGACGAGTTTTTTTCGTATTAATCGGTCCAAGACCATCAACCGGTTGTCCGAGAGGATTTACAACACGACCAATGAGTTCTTCTCCAACCGGAACTTCCATAATACGTCCTGTACGACGAACTTCGTCTCCTTCACGAATATCCGTATATGGTCCTAAAATGACGATCCCTACGTTATTTTCTTCCAAGTTCTGCGCCAATCCCATAACGCCATTTGAAAACTCCAAAAGCTCGCCAGCCATGACATGATCAAGGCCGTGGGCACGAGCAATACCGTCACCGACCTGGATGACAGTGCCTACATCATTTACTTCCATATCCGCCTGATAATTTTCGATTTGCTTTCTTATCAGCGCGCTGATTTCTTCAGCTTTGATGCTCATGCGTTTCACCCCTTCTTATTTATAGAGCAGAATGAAAGGAAATAGCGTTATAGTTGTCGTCCCGCTATTTCACGCCATTCATTCAACGAATAAGCGAGAGACTCTGCAACGAGTGCTGCTCGCCGTTTAATGATTTATACGTATACGTTGTATAGTCTAGCTAATCAATTGTTTTAACCGATCAAGCTTTCCGCGAAGGCTGCCGTCAATAATGCGATTCCCGATTCTGACTTTCAAGCCTCCTAAAAGCTTCGGATCCACAACATTTTCAATTTTCAAAGTTTGCTTCCCGACTTTTTCAGCCAATACAGCTGACAGTGAAGATTTTTCTTCTTCATTTAATGGGCGTACACTCGTCACCGTCGCTTCTGCAATTCCACGCTCGTTATTGGCCAAGGCTATGTATTCTTCAGCCATTTCCAACAGGTGATCTTCGCGGTGGTTTTCCATCATAAGAAGCAATGTATTGACAATAAACGGAGAAGCAGTTGAAAACGCCTGTTTAACTAATTCTTTCTTTTTGGACATGTCCACTTTCGGCAGTTTCAAGAAGAACAGCAATTCCGGAGTTTGCTGTAAAACCTCTTTTACTACACTCATCTGTTCCCCAATCAGAGCTACTTGATCGTTCTCTTTTGCAACTTGGAAAAGAGCTGCCGCATAGCGATTGGCTACTATAGAATTACTCATCGCCCTTCTCCTGCCTCTTTAATAAAATCTTGGATTAATTTTTCTTGATCTTGCTCGCTCAATTCTTTTTCAATGACTTTCGAAGCAATCAATACAGATAAAGAGGCCACTTGATCACGCAATTCTGCCACTGCTTGTTCTTTTTGACGATTGATTTCAGCTTTTGCGGACTCTTTCAAGCGTTCTGCTTCTTGTCTAGCTGCGGCAATAATCTCATCTTTTTGCCGTTCACCTTGTTTTTTGGCATTTTCGATTAGAGCTTGGGCATCTTCTCTAGCTTTTTTCAGTTCTTGACGAGTTTCTTCTAAAAATTTATTCGCTTCAACACGGCTCTTTTCCGCCGCTTCAATTTCATTCGCAATATGATCTTCGCGCTGTTTCATGATTCCCACGAGCGGGCCCCATGCATATTTCTTTAACAACGCCAATAAAATAATAAACATCAATAATTGGAAGATGATATCTCCACTGTTGATGTGTGCTTCTCCCAATACAAGCGCGTTTGTCAACACGTATTATTCACTCCCTTCAAGAGTCAGCTCCCTAACCATAACAATCCAGCAGGAATACGGTACATAAAGGAATGGCGAAGGTTCGCATGGAATGATCTTCGCCATTTGCAACTTAATTCCAGTGATTATCGATTCAAAACCATGAATGCGATAACTACGGCAATAATCGGAATCGCTTCAACTAACGCTACCCCAATGAACATAACCGTTTGAAGCATCCCGCGTAGTTCTGGTTGACGAGAAATACCTTGTACCGTACGAGATACGATTAAACCGTTACCGACACCTGCCCCAATTGCTGCCAACCCTATTGCAATTGCTGCTGCTATTACACCTAAACTCATGATTAAGTTCCTCCTTTAAAATATATAAAAAGTTCTTCTTTCAAATAATGATATAATGAATTTATGTTTAATGGTCTTGGCTGATTTTATGAGCCATGTAAACCATTGTTAACATCGTGAAAATAAATGCTTGGATTGAACCGACAAAAATACTGAAAGCTTGCCATGCAATTGTCGGAATAATGGCCGCAATAGTGCCACCGACACTTGACGCCAAACCACCGGCCAACAGCGAAAGCAAGATTTCCCCCGCGTAGATGTTTCCGTAAAGCCGGAGCCCCAGAGTCAATGTATTGGCGAATTCTTCGATTATTTTTAAAGGGAATAAAAATTTCATCGGTTCAAAGTATCCCCGTACATATCCGCCAAACCCTTTCATCTTTACGCCGTAATAATGAGTTAATACTACAATCATAACTGCAAGCGTAAGTGTAATGGCAGGGTCGGATGTCGGCGACTTCCACCATAACTTGTGATCTACCACAACGGAAAATGGAAGACCTAGCATATTGGATACAAAAATATACATAATCAAAGTAAGGCCGAGAATATGAAAACGCCCGCCCGTTTTCCAATCCATGTTGCTTTGAATGATATTCTTTACAAAATCCATGATCCATTCCATGAAATTTTGCATTCCTGTCGGTTTCAAAGCAAGCTTCCGTGTGGAGATGACCGCAATTAAGAATACAATTACACTTGCCACTGTGATCATTAAAACATTGGACAGGTTAAAAGTAAGACCCATAAATTCCACTATTGGAGCTTCATGTTCCAATTCTTATCACCTCTCTTCCACGTTACTTAAATTAGAATGGATTCATTAAATCTATCATAATGACATTTACTGCCATTATTTCTATATTGAAATATAAGGAGAAGAATTCAACCCGGAAAGCGAAGGGCAGCAATGAGGCTGTTTTGCCTGTTAGGTAAAACGTCAAGACCTCAGCTTTTTGACAATATCGGACAGGCTCACCGAACCCCCGATAAATTCCAGGCTTGTCCATTGGCAGGCTATGCTTGTATACAAGCTATAGAAAATGCCTTGCGGAGCAGATAAATGGAGAACTGGCAGAATTCACAGTAATAATGCCATTCATAGCTTTCAAATATTTTAACGCACTAATCCCCTGAATTGAAACGGCGTATTGTACGCAGCATCGCCAGTATTCCGGCCGCTAATCCCGATAAAAGCCCAATCACTAAAAACAGAGGTTCTGTTTGGCATTTGCCATCGATCCATCTACCGAGAAATATCCCGATCAAAACAGATCCTGCCAGCTGAGATAAGATGGTGCTGTAGAGAGCCATTGCCCGAAATGGACTTTTATGTTTTTGAGCCATTCATCACCCTCACATTCAAGCGGGAGCTGACCCGAACTTCAAAAAAATACAAGCGTTTTCACCACGCTCAGTTTATTCAAATAACTTCTATTATTTCCTTTGTAAGCATACAATAGAGACCTTGCAATGTCAATGTGTTTACAGTGAAAAAGATCACAAAGCATTCACAAATTTTCACAAAGTTTTCACAAAGTTTTCGCAAATTCTGTGAATTTTTTTCATTTTATTCAACTAAAGAGTTAGGTTACAAATGGCCGATTTGCAAAAAATCCCTTAACTTTCGACATTAAGAAGTCTCGTCCGCTTTTTGTTCCTTCCGACTGCGATGAAAGCGGCATTCATAAAGAGTCTCCTGCTTGGAGACTCTATGAAAAACGATCCGGTTTTTGGCTCGTTCTTTTGAAATAATAACGCACCGCTTCTGCAATGCGGCGGGAAGCTTCTCCATCCCCATAAGGATTGACGGCTTTTGCCATTTTCTCGTATTCTTGTCGGTTCGTTAAAAGTTCTTTTGTCAGCTGATAAATGGGCTCTTCTTCCACTCCTGCAAGTTTCAACGTCCCTGCTTCAATCCCCTCGGGCCGTTCTGTTGTATCACGAAGCACCAAGACCGGCACGCCAAGGGAAGGCGCTTCTTCCTGCACCCCTCCTGAATCCGTTAAGATTAGATGGGCCCTGGCTGCGAAATTATGAAAATCAATCACATCTAGCGGTTCAATTAAATGAATTCTTTCGTTATCTCCGAGAATTTCCATTGCGATTTCCCGTACTGCTGGATTCAAATGAACCGGATAAACCACTTGAACATCTTTCATTTCCTCTACAATCCGCTTAATGGCCCGAAACATATTGCGCATTGGTTCGCCCAAGTTTTCTCTCCTGTGGGCTGTTAATAAGATCAGGCGGTCCGTGCCAACCTTCGTTAAGATCTCATGCTGATAATCGCTTTTGACAGTTGTTTTTAATGCATCAATGGCTGTGTTTCCCGTTACAAAGATGGTGTCTTTCTTTTTGTTCTCCTGAATCAAATTGGCTTCCGCTTTGGCTGTCGGCGCAAAATGAATATCAGCAAGAATACCAGTTAGCTGCCGGTTCATTTCTTCTGGAAACGGCGAGTACTTATTCCACGTCCTAAGCCCCGCTTCGACATGACCAACCGCAATTTGGTTGTAAAACGCCGCCAGGCTTGCAATAAACGTCGTTGTCGTATCTCCATGAACTAAAACGATGTCAGGCTTGACTTCTTTCATCACTTTATCCAGGCCTTCCAAGCCTTTTGTCGTCACATCTGTCAACGTTTGTCGATCTTTCATGATATTGAGATCATAATCAGGTTGAATCCCGAAAATATCCAGCACTTGATCCAACATTTGGCGATGCTGGGCCGTCACTGCCACAATCGTTTCAAAATCTTCCGGATACTTTTTTAATTCAAGCACAAGCGGAGCCATTTTGATGGCTTCCGGCCGGGTTCCGAAAATGGTCATTACTTTAATTGGAGCACTCATATTCGCACCTACTCTACCTTATTTTGTACCGAATAATCGGTCTCCTGCATCTCCGAGACCTGGAACAATATATCCTTTTTCGTTTAGTTTTTCATCTAAAGCAGCGATATAAATGTCAACATCTGGATGGGCTTTTTTTAGTGCTTCAACCCCTTCTGGAGCAGCAATCAGGCACATAAATTTAATGTTTTTGGCGCCGCGTTTCTTCAGGGAATTCACCGCTTCAACGGCAGATCCGCCCGTTGCCAGCATTGGGTCCACCAAAATAAAATCTCTTTCCTCCACATCGGATGGAAGCTTCACATAATACTCAACTGGCTTTAACGTTTCGGGATCCCTGTATAGTCCGATATGACCTACTTTAGCGGCAGGAATGAGCTTTAAAATGCCGTCAATCATTCCAATACCGGCACGCAATATCGGAACAACACCTATTTTCTTTCCTGATAAAATCTTTGCATTTGCTTTTCCAACAGGCGTTTCGACTTCAATTTCTTCCAAAGGCATGTCACGGGTAATTTCAAACGCCATTAAAGTAGCCACTTCATCCACTAGTTCCCGAAACTCCTTTGTTCCGGTATTTTTATCTCGTATAAAAGTTAGCTTATGCTGGATCAGCGGGTGATCAAATACATATACTTTCGCCACGAATCTCGCTCCTTTGATGATTTTCACTATGTAACTGTAATATAACCTTGACAAAGTTCTACATACTTCAACTTATTTTACAAAAAAACATATGGATCATCAAGAAAGGATCACGAAAAGAGTCAGTCAAGACTTTGTGGGAATTTTTTTGGTTCGCTGAAAATAGATGTAAGTCATAGGTTAGCGAACCATTTTTTTGAATTTCATCCGTAAGCGCTTTCGGACTCTCATCCCTTGCCATGACAGACGAATATGTATACCTTTTTTTACCATCCCTTGAATTCAGACAGGGCATGATAGATCGGAGTCCCGGACGATTGCTGTAAATATGGCACGTTATTCCGCGTTACCTCTGGAAGAAGACGGCGGATGCGTTGTTTCGCCTTGTTCACGATCGTCTGTTTGGTAGATGCCGTTTCCTCCGCCGGATGCGACGATTCTTCTCCTAAACGATGTCCGAAAAGACGAATCCCATCCATCCGGGCAATCATTGCCTTGAAAAACGCCCTGAGTCCCTTGTCTGTCCAACTGCGGCGGTATTTCACCCGATACGCCAGCTGGCTCATCACGCTTTCAGCCCTCCCCATCGGATACATGCCCGTTGTGTCCACTCCTTGCTCCTTCAGCCATTCCCGGTAATCACGGATGCATCCCGGCATCGATTCGATCCGGTGGATCAAGGCAGCCAGCTGTTGTTCTTTCGCTTCGTCCCCCAGCGTGCCGAGGGCGCTGTTCAGTTCCACAAGCAGCTTCTCTTCATCCTGCTTCGCCAGCTTTTGCCGAATCGCCTGCCACCGTGGATGGCCCGAGAGGCATTGGCGCAACTCACGCGCCACGTGGAATCGATCCAATTGGAAGCAGACCCGTCCTTTGAAATACTCCCGGCACGCGGTAATCCATGGAGCGCCGTCCCCGTTGATGACAAGAAGATCCCGACACGGATCATAGGCATATTCGTTCATCAAAAATTCCTCGAAGCCTTCCCACACCTCCCCCTTGCCTTCATGGACGTAATGGCGCTGATTCACGAATTCGATCCGTGAGCCGTTGCGCTTCCATCCTTCGTGAACGGTCAGGATTTTGTCTTCCTTGGCCCGTTTTCCCTTCCCTTGGAGAGAGACAAACAGTCCATCGGCCTCCACAAACAGCACCCGTCCATATCGCTGGTCAACCGGGCAGTGCAGCGGAACTTCAGCCTCGAGCACCAACTGGCGGATCGTCTCATGGCTCATCACCGGATACCCGACCATCTGGGCAAGCGTATGAGCCGCTTTGCGATAGGAAGAGCACTCCACAGCCAATCCCATCGCCGTTTCTTCTAGACAAGGGCTGATTGACTGCGATCCATCAAACGCTAAAAAGGAATCAAGCAAAAACGTGTAACGGTTTTGTTCTCGGTCTAAATAGTAGTTTCGCTCAAAGGTAACTTCGCCAAACAAGGTTTGAATCGTGGTGCGTCGTTTGTCTTTCAAGTGGTACCGGCGCTTGTCCCGGGTTTCCGCCAATTGTCGGTCGATGTCCTCCAACAGAGCCGTAAACAGCTCGGTGAAGGCGTTTTGCAAGGCTCGAAACAAATCAAGTTCGATCTCTTTCCATGTCAACGAATTTGTGGTAAGATGTTGTTGAATATTCATGGGACTCTCTCCTCCTGTTTGATGGTGTGAACAATGATCATCTTACCAGGGAGAGAGTCCTTTTTTCATGTTTCCTGCTTGGGATCCTACCGCACTTTGCTTGGTGGCCCCGATGAGGGGGATTGCGAACCTACGTTCCCAACCCCCTCATCGGGGAATTCTAAGAATTTCTCCCACAAACATTTTACTCACACTCACGAAAACGTGATCACTGACGGGAGAGAAAACCATTTTCTTTCTAAATGAGGAAAACACACTTTTTCCCTTTTAATATACAAAGGCCGGCCGAATCGGAAAAGGAGGAGACTTAAGCCCCCTCCTTTTCCATTTATTTTAAACTCTTTTAATAGATTTTTCCTGGATTCAAAATTCCTTCTGGATCAAGCGCTTTTTTAATGGTGCGCATCACATCGAGTCCTTCCGGATGCTCTTTCAGCAAATATTTCTTTTTCCCGATCCCAATTCCATGTTCTCCTGTACATGTGCCCCCTTGTTGAAGGGCATAATCCACAAGCGCCTCATTCATCTTTTGGAAACGGCCCACTTCATCTTGGTCATTCGGATCGATCGCAAGCGACGTATGAAAATTGCCATCCCCTACATGACCAAGGATGGCGGCGTCCAAATGATAGGCTTCCGCCAATTGCCTAGCCTTTTCCAATGCACCTGTCAGCTTGGAAATAGGAACGCAAACATCCGTAGAAACGTGAAGCTTCCCGGGGTATTTGCTTGTAATCGCAACAGCCGCTTGATGCCTTGCTTCCCACAATTGAGCTCGTTTGATGGAATCTTCTTCAAATTCGAAGGAAAGGCATCCGTTGTCTTCCATGATCTCTCTCGTCATTTGGATATCATGCTGAACCATTTCCCGGCTTCCGGCAAACTCTAAAAATAATGTCGGATGCACCATAAAATCGGTTCCTTTATAAAGATTAATCGCTTCTATCGTCCGAGAATCCACAAGCTCTATTCTTCCGATCGGTATGCCTCCTTGCAAAACAGCGGTAGCAGCTCCCCCTGCCGCTTTCAAATTTGGAAACACGACTTTGGCAGCCACAATTGCTTCAGGAATACCATAAAGTTTTAGTGTAATTTCGGTAAAAATTCCGAGCGTCCCTTCCGAACCAATCATCAAGTCCGCCAAATGCAGACCTGCTGATGATTTGACCGTTTCTCCTCCCATAGGAATCACTCGTCCGTCAGCAAGGACACAACGCAGTCCAAGCACATTTTGCTTCATTGCTCCGTAGCGGACTGCGTTTGTTCCGCTCGCATTCGTTGCCGTCATCCCGCCGATCGTTGCGTCTGCCCCTGGATCCACTGGAAAAAAAAGGCCGTATTTTTTTAAGTGCTTGTTTAATTGGATTCTCGTGACACCCGGTTCCACTTTGACGATAAAATCTTCCGGGCGCAGCTCCACAATCCGGTTCATCAAGGAAAAATCGATGCTGATTCCGCCCTTCACCGGAATGACGTGCCCTTCCAAACTAGTGCCCACTCCAAACGGTACAATCGGTATGCTGCGTTCTTTAGCAAAATGGACGATTTTGACGACTTCTTCTTCCGTTTTCGGAAATACCACCGCATCCGGCAAAACGGGTGTATGGTAAGAAAACCCTTTGCTATGGTGATCTAAAACGGTTTCATTTGCGCTTACCCGCGCTTCATCAGGAATGATGCCAAGCAACTCATCCTTTAACACCAACCAGCTCTCCTTTCGCAGCCCCTTATGGATCTCGGCGATAGCCGAATAGAGTAAAAATCATCAGTGGGAGTTCATCTTATCCCCCACTGATGGCAAGTTGACCTATCTGGCTTTTAGCCGCCATACCGCTACCGGATGCTGTTCTTCGATTGAGGCGGAGGTCATCGTCCGTTATGGGCATTAGAAAATGCCCAAACTTTTTAGCGTACAGAAGCCCCTTCGTAAAGCGGGAATTTTTCTGTCAACGCAGCCACTCTTGCTTTTGCCTCGTTCAATTTCGCTTCGTTATCGCGATTTTTCAGAGCGAAGCCAATAATGGACGCCACTTCATCCATTTCCGCCAAACCAAATCCACGAGTAGTGACCGCAGCCGTTCCAATTCGAATGCCGCTTGTCACAAACGGGCTTTCCGGATCATACGGAATCGTATTTTTATTGACAGTAATGCCGATATCATCTAACACTTTTTCTGCTTCTTTTCCTGTCAGCCCTAATGAACGGACATCAACAAGAAGCAAATGATTATCCGTACCGTCTGAAACTAATTTCAATCCTTCTTTTTGCAGCCCTTCCGCCAGCCGTTTTGCATTATCAATGATATTTTGTGCATACACTTTGAAAGAATCTTGCATGACTTCCCCAAGAGCCACCGCTTTCGCTGCAATCACATGCATGAGCGGACCGCCTTGAATGCCAGGGAAAATGGCTTTATCGATCTTCTTGGCAAACTCTTCTTTGCACAAAATCATTCCACCACGCGGCCCCCGCAACGTTTTATGCGTAGTGGTGGTCACAAAATGAGCATACGGAACCGGATTTGGGTGTAAACCAGCTGCTACAAGACCAGCGATATGAGCCATGTCCACCATTAAATATGCGCCAACTTCATCAGCAATTTCCCGGAATTTTGCAAAATCAATGATACGCGGGTAGGCGCTGGCACCGGCCACAATAAGCTTTGGTTTGTGTTTCAATGCTTTGTTCCGAACATCTTCGTAGTCAATTCGATGCGTTTCTTTGTCCACGCCATATTCCACGAATTGATATTGCACACCGCTAAAGTTTACCGGACTTCCATGTGTTAAATGGCCGCCGTGGGATAAATTCATCCCTAGAACCGTATCGCCATGTTCCAAAACACTGAAATAAACCGCCATATTTGCTTGAGCCCCGGAATGCGGTTGAACATTAACGTGCTCTGCTCCAAAGATTTCCTTTGCCCGTTCGCGTGCGATGTTTTCTACAATATCGACATATTCGCAGCCGCCATAATAACGTTTCCCCGGATAACCTTCTGCATATTTATTCGTTAATACGGATCCTTGTGCCTCCATCACAGCTTGGCTGACAAAGTTTTCGGAAGCGATTAATTCAATTTTCGCTCTTTGCCTGTTCAATTCTTTCTGGATAGCTTCATATACAGCTTGATCTTGTTCAGCAAGTTTACCCATTCTTGTTCCTCCTTTAAGTTATAGCAACACAAAGCCTTTTCTCATTTTTCAAATTCTTTTTTATTTTAACATGATTTTTTCTGGTTATTAAAGGCGGTTTTTGATTTTTTGCTTTATCCAAATCCTGGTTTGCCGGATGTTATTTTTCCTTTAAATGAAACGGGACATCCTATTCCTTTCATCCCCCGTTTGAGAGCGTTAAGCAAAATGGACTTTTTGATAAAATCGAGCCTGTATCAAGGAAACGACCCAATCGCAGCATCGTGCCTGAAAATCCAAATCTCCGTTCCGCTTTATTTTATCATCCAGCGCACAATGTCTTCATACGTTTCCGCATTTGCCCTACTCATTTTATCAAACTCTAAAGAGAACGAATTCTTTAAAGAAAAGGCTGTTCCAAAAGTCCAATAAGAGCCCTTTGGAACAGCCTTTTCCAATAAAATTTTTTCTTAACAATGGATGGACTGCCATCCATCGTGTATAAAACAAAGTGAAATGCCCTTCTGAACCGATACGATACGGCACGATACGGCGAAATTTTCAACGGCAGGCGCCGTTTTCGCTTGTTTCAACGGTATCATACACGGCCCGCGGACCGCCGATCAGCTTCGGACGTGTCTTGGCAAGCGTAACATGTGCTTCGCCCAACGTTTTGACGGATACCCGAACCGGTACAGCCACATGTTTCAAATGCATTCCAATGAACGTATCGCCGATATCTATCCCTGCATCCGCCTTTATAAATTCTACAACCGTAGGGTCTTGTAAATGTCGGTATGCAAAAGCTGCCATAGCACCACCCGCTTGCGGCACGGGAACAACAGATACTTCCTCCAAACGCTCCCGAATGGCCAGCTCTTTTTCAACGACGAGCGCACGATTTAAATGTTCGCAGCACTGAAATGCCAAAAAGATTCCGTTCTGTTTCGCAAAGGATTGAAGCTTGTTAAAAATGGCTTCCGCTATGGAGATTGTACCTGATGTGCCAATTTTCTTTCCCGCTACTTCGGAAGTGGAACAGCCTACTACAAAAATTTGGCCTTTTTTCAACTGCGCTTGTTCTTGAAACTCCCGCAAAATGAGCGAAAGTTGTTTTTCCCATTCAAATCTTTCCTCTTCCGTAGCCTTCCACCGTCCTTCTATTCGTTTTTCCAAAACCTGTTCCTAAGCTGTTATGAGCGGTCATTTTTATCTGTCAAATGTTTTTCTTCATATTCTTTAATTTTTCCAATTCGACGTTCATGGCGGCCGCCTTCAAACTCCGTGGTCAGCCACACTTCGGCAATTTCCCTGGCAAGACCCGGTCCGATGACGCGTTCGCCCATGGCGAGAATATTGCTGTCGTTGTGTTTGCGGGTTAATTTTGCCGTATAAACATCATGTACAAGAGCACAGCGGATTCCCTTTACTTTATTGGCCGAAATACTCATCCCAACTCCAGTTCCGCAAATGAGAATGGCGCGGTCAAACTCTCCGTTCGCCACTTTTTCAGCAACAGGCAAAGCATAATCCGGATAATCGACAGAAGTTTCCGTTTCACAATTGCAACCAAAATCCTCATAATCTATTCCTAGTTCTTCCAGTAATTTTTTTATTTCTGCTCTTATATGAATTCCGCCGTGATCGGACGCAATCGCTACTTTCATGTTTGTTCCTCCTTCTCGGCCAAAGCCGAAGCCACTTTCGCAGAAATTTCTTCTTGTAACTTTATTTTGGCACACCCTGCAAAAAATATAAAGTATATTCGCTCTGAGATCTCTTCCGTCCCAGATGCCGGCTGTTTTCAAACGACAGAAAACCGACAGTGGCAGTATACGTGCGGATGTGTCCTTTCTTTCCACAAAATCTGCCGAATGTCGCACTTTAGATGGCAGGTGACGCCGTTTGAACAAAATAAAAAGAAGAGAAAAGCAGCCGGCTTTGTTGAAATCAGCCCTGCTCCTCTTCAATACGGAATCTTGTAATCGTAGATTGAAGCTGTTTTGCCTGTTCTTTCAACTCCCTGGCAACTTGTTCAACCTTTTCCATATCTGCCGCCTGCTCTTTTGTCGACTCTGTCACTTGCTGAGCTCCTGCCGACGTCTCTTCCGCTATCGCTGCTACTTCCTGAGATTGTTGGGAAGTTTTTTGAATTCCTTCCATTTGTCCATCCACTAATGTTGAAATCGTATGAACAGCATTCGCCACTTCGTTAATGACCAATGTCATTTCTTCTATCGCGGAGTTGGTGAGGCTGCCCTTTTCCGCTTCTTCATTAGCCGATTCCACCTGTCTTGTAATTTGGCCGACCACATGCTCCACTTCTTTTTGAATGTCTTTTATCAATTCAGAAATTCCTTGAACAGCTTTAGCGCTTCCATCCGCGAGCTTCCGAACCTCTTCGGCAACGACCGCAAATCCTTTTCCGTGTTCCCCTGCCCGTGCAGCTTCAATAGAAGCATTGAGAGCCAACAGATTGGTCTGTGCGGCGATGTCCCCGACCAACTGTATGATTTGACCCACTTTTACCGCATTTTCTTCCAAGCGCTTTACCGCTTGCAAAGACTGCCTATTATCCAATGCAAGCTGTTGAATTCCGTCGATAAGAGATTGCATCGCTTCCTTGCTGTTTTGCAGTTCTTTGACCATTTCCTCTGCTTTTTGTTCCGAAGATTTTGCCTGAGTTTGAACTTCATGGGCAATTTTGGTGACATCCTCCATCGATTCGGCCGTGGCTTGGATCGCTCCGGCGGAACTTTCTGCACCCGCAGAAATTTCGTCAATCGTTTGGGCAATGTCTTCCGCATGTTTGGACGCTCTTTCGACTTCTGTTAAAATTTCAAGCACTTTCGTGTTCGTTAAAGTAAAGGTAGTCTCGATTTGCCGTACCATTTCCCGTAAATTTTGCAGCATACCGTTAAACGCCAAAGCCAGTGAACGTATTTCATCATCACTCTTTGGCACTTTTACATCATGGACAATATTCCCCTCAGCCGCCTCAAGAGCCGCTTGTTCCAACAGCTGCAAAGGCTTCACAATGATCCGAGCGGCAAAAAACGCCAGGATGCCTGACCAAATAATTCCCAACAGAAGCGTGACAATCGTGAAGACCCTGTCGTCGGCACTTGAGAAAAATATGGGCCGTATTATGTAAATGAAAAAGGCGGAACAGGAATATGTGATAAGTGCTACTAAATAGGTAAACAAAACCAACTTTTTTCTCAGCCCGAATTTAAACCGTTTTTTCATTGTTTTCTCTCCCTACCCTTATAGTTTAGCAGCCAATTGACGAATTAAGCTTTCCAATTCGTTGTACGTCTTCCTATATAATTCAACGGGACCTCCATAAGGATCGATAACATCTTCATGTCGGCCCAATACAAACTCTTTAATAGAAAACGTTTTATCCGCTGCTTTTGGAAACATTTGCATAATATAATTTTTATGGCTGGTTGTCATCGTGAAAATATAGTCAGCCCATTCAATATCCTCTTTTGTCAGCGTCCGGCTTTGGTGGCTGCAAGGAATATTCTTTTCTTTTAAAACCGTTTGGGCATTCACGGACATGCCGGCGCCATCTGCTGCAAAGATACCCGCAGATTTCACCTCAATCTGTTCGTTGATCTTTTTTAAAATGGCCTCGGCCATCGGACTTCTGCAAGTATTACCTGTGCAAACAAAGAGAACTCTCATTTTTCATGCCACCCTCTCTTACTCTTATTATATCGAATCCTACTTTTTTCATACAGATCCAATTCATAAATTTTCCTAATTTTCCTCTATTTTAAAAGAAAAAGGAAGCGGAACCAAACAAAAGTCCTACTCCCTTTATCCCGATCATCTTCTGCCATCTCTCCACGTAAGCTTACCCTATCTGCTCCCTGCCTAAAAAGGGAGAATCAGTTTAAGCCCTATCGCCAATAGTATGCTCCCGCCGATCGCTTCACTGTAAACGCCGATTACACTCTTCGCTTTACTACCAATCAAAAGACCAAACCAAGTTAATAATGCCGCTGTAACCCCAAAACAAACAAGAGAAACGACCGTTTTTGCGCCTAATATCCCTAGCGTCAAACCGACAGAAAAGCTGTCGAGGCTGACGCTTAAAGCAAATAAAATCAACCCAAAACCAACAGGCGTCACAAACGATTCCTCTTTTTTAAAGCAAGATAGGAACATGGAGATTCCTAACAGAATCAATAGAATCCCTCCGGCATATCCGGCAACCGTTCCGAATGTGTGCGATAAAAAATGGCCCGCTATCATTCCCATCAGCGGCATCCAAACATGGAAGATCCCAACCATCATTCCTATGTAAAAAATTTGTTTAGAGCGGAGCGCAAACATTCCCATTCCCAAACCAACAGAAAACGCATCCATACTGAGCGCAAACGCCATTAATACTAATGTTATGATTTCCCCCATATAGCTTGTCATTCTGCATCCCCCTTCGGACATCCCCTATTCATGATTATGCATGTCCGAAAGGTTTTAGAATGATAAGCCACTGGTAAGAAAAGAGGCTGAAAATAGACCAATCCCCTTATCTCTTATTTAATTGAATGGCCAGGTCGTCATTACGTCCTTCTTTTTTGAGATTCCGAATGTTTGCCCAATCGTTTACCAAAGGAGGATCGTCAAAACGTTGACAACATTCATCCGTCATCGAATCCATTTATGACCCGCCGCTTTTTCCAGACGGTTCATCACCGCTGCACCAATACCCTTGTTTGGAAAAACTTCTGAATAGATAATGTCCACTTCCGTCTCGTTAAATTGGCGCAACACGCCATAAAGTTCATGAGCGACCGTGGACAATTCGGATCTTTTTCCACAGGAGAGAACAATATCGGCATCGTAGCTGGAAGAGTTCTCCTCTGTCGTTAAGATTCCGACCTTTTTTCCCGCACTTCTTTGAGCATCCGCCAGCTGCTGAATTTTTTCGATCGGTCCTTCCACTAAATACAAAGGTGCGTTCGGAGCATAATGAGTATATTTCATGCCCGGAGCTTTCGGCTTGCTGTCTTTATTTTTTAGAGCAGGGTCGAATTCTACATGGCCAATGACATCTTCTATTTCTTCCTTTGAAAGGCCGCCGGGACGTAAAATGACGGGCGGCTCTACAGTGCAATCAAGCACAGTGGATTCCACCCCGACCCCCGTTTCGCCGCCATCCACGACCCCCGCAATTTTCCCTGCTAAATCGTCCCAAACATGTTTAGCAGAAGTCGGACTCGGCTTTCCGGACCGATTGGCGCTTGGCGCAGCAATGGGGAGGCCGCACGCCGAAATCAATTTAAGCGCAACCGGATGGTCAGGCATGCGAATGCCCACCGTATCCATACCGGCTGTAGCCTTCTCGGATAGGCGCCCTGGCATTTTCTTAAAAATAATGGTTAACGGACCAGGCCAAAAAGCTTCCATCAGCCGTTTCGCTTTTTCAGGAATGTCCACAATAAGTGGTTCCAATTGGGATGTATCGGCGATATGAACAATAAGCGGATTATCGCTTGGCCGCCCTTTCGCTTCATAAATTTTGGCAATCGCCTCATCGCTCAAAGCATTGGCCCCTAATCCATAGACCGTTTCGGTCGGAAAGGCCACCACTTCATTTAACCGAAGAGCTTGTGCTGCTTCTTCAATTTGTGGATAACGAGTTTCGTTGTCCACTTCTTTATCCACAATCCAACATTTTGTTTCCATCCTTATTCACCTTACAATTTCACAAAGTTCTTTTTCGTTTTCAACCGCTCTTTATCCTAATTATATTATGGCGTTCCTTTATTTTATCATAAAAACGCATATTCACAAATTCCCCATTATTATCCACATATGTGGATAATATGATGTTTAATCAGTGGATAACTATGTGGATAAAGTGGATAAATTTCAGAATTTACGCTTTTTTTGCTATTTCATCCTCATCAAAAGTTTAATATTTGTCCTATTCCTATTAAAAAACCGAACCCTTGAGCGGGTCCGGTTCTTTATGACGATATAATTTTGATGTTTGGGCTTCCAATTGAATTCAAAGCATGCCACGAGAAAAGTGGATATTCAAACTTTTTCGCCGCTTTTTCAATCCATAGCCGCATTAAAAAGGAATGTTTTTCTTTCTTTCGGACGTTGGTTCTTTTTTTGTCAACAGGAAGGCGGTTTTTATATTTTTCAGAGAAGAAGAAGTCCCGTACATCAGCACTCCCCCTCGATAAATTCGAGCGCCCATGACGGCCAGAATAATGATGGAAACGATCATAATCGCAATGCCGACTAAAACTTCCCAAGTGGGAATCCCCAATAGTCCATACCTCATAAACATAATCATCGGGGTGAAAAACGGAATATAAGATGCAACGGTAACGAAGGCAGCGTCCGGCTGATTCATCCCATACATGGACACCATAAAGCCGATCACTACTAAAAACGTCATTGGAAGCACCATTTGTTGAATATCTTCCACCCTGCTGACAAGCGATCCCAACAAAGCAGCCAATGTAGCATAAAGAAAATATCCAAGAAGGAAAAACACGATCGCGTATCCAATCGTGGAAGCAGCCATGCTGGAAATATGAAAATGTTTAATAAATGACAATACTTCCGAATTTGTTTGAAGTGCCAGAACACCGGCTGCGATTGCGATTATGATTTGCGTCAACCCCAACAGCCCTACACCCAAAATTTTGGCAAACATCTGCTTGATCGGCGACACACTGGAAATCAAAATTTCCATCACTCGAGAGGATTTCTCAACGGCCACTTCTGTGGCAATCATGTTGGCATACATAAGCACAGACATATAAATGGCTATTAACAGAACGTATACGAGCGCACTCGCCGCTCCCTGCTGTTCTTTTGATTGGGCCTTTCGATCAAGAGGCACCTTTTCAAATGAAACAGGGGAGTTTAAAAGAGCCAGCTTATCAGAGGTAAGCTGAAGTTTTCCGGCGACCATTTGCCCCTTCACCGTTTGCAAAGCATTTTTCAACCGATCGGCCGTATTGGAGTCAGAGGATTCCGATCGGTAAACGGCTTTCGGCAATTGTCGCTCATCAAGCGACAAGACCAAATAACCATCTAATTTTCCTTCACTTACTTGTTTTTTCAAAGCGGTTTCGTCATCGCCGGATTTTTCAAGTTTTATGTCTTTGTCTACGGCTGCCAAGCTCGTTTTTAAAGGCGCAAAGATAACGCCATTGCTTTCATCAAGTACAGCAATGTGTTTGACTTCATGGCCGTCAAAATAAGAAATGATTTTATTAATGTTGGCCATCAAAAAAATGGCCGCCACCAAAATGATCGTTGTCACTATAAACGATTTTGTTTTTAATTTAGTTCCATAAGTATGTACGAGCATCATCCAAAACTTATTCATAAGAAAGCCCCACTTTCTCTATAAAAATATCATTCAAAGAAGGCTCGTCTATTGAAAATTTGCGAACAAATCCTTTTCCGATCAGACTTTCCAAAATCGGCTGTCCGACTTCTTCCGTTTCTACTTGAAGAAGAGCTCCTTCACTTGTTTTTTTCCATTTCAATACCCCCGGAAACTCCTTTAAATAATCAAGCGAAAAATCGGCCGCAATGGAAATGTTCTTTTTCCCGAATGAACGCTTGATTTCACGAAGAGACCCTGATAAAACCGGACTGCCTTTTTGCATGATGCATACATGTTCGCATAGTTCTTCCACATGCTCCATACGATGGCTGGAGAACACAATGGTTGTCCCGCTGTTTTTTAAATCCAGAACGGCCTCTTTTAATAGTTCGACATTGACCGGATCAAGACCGCTAAACGGTTCATCGAGAATTAACAGTTTCGGTTTATGAAGAACGGCTGTGATAAATTGAATTTTTTGCTGATTTCCTTTCGAAAGTTCTTCCACTTTTTTCATTTCATATTGAGGCACTTGAAAGCGGTCCAGCCATTTTTTTAATTCCTTCTCGGCGTTTTGTTTGTCCATGCCTCTTAACCGTGCCAAGTACACCACCTGGTCTTTCACCTTTAATTTCGGATACAGCCCTCTCTCTTCGGGCAAATATCCAATGTAAGGACTGGTTTCGTAGTTGATCGGCCTCCCGTCCCACAGAATGGAGCCATTCGACAAATCCAACAACCCCAAAATCATTCGAAATGTGGTCGTTTTTCCTGCACCATTCGCTCCGAGAAATCCGAAAATTTCGTTGGACGGAATTTCTAACGATAATTGATTTACTGCTGTCAAAGAACCAAATCGTTTTGTCACATTTTCCAGTTTCAAAGACATGAAATCACTCCTTTTGAAAACAAACCGTCTATTTAGATCCTTCCTCCAGTGAAGAAGAGTGAAAATCTCTTAACTGAGTAAAGGCCGGAAGCTGGTTTCAGCACCTCTTTCTTCGGGAAAAGGACCCAGACTCGAAAAAATCTTGCTCCAAATTACATTTACGTTTAAGCTGAAAATAAGTTTCTTGTTTTTTTATAATTCCCAATTTTTTCTCTTTTCCCTGCCGATGCTCCCAAAATGGCACATGAAAAAACACCTCGACAACCCATTCGAGGTGCTTCCGATTAAAAGAGCTTTTTCATGACATCCACGATTAAAAAATGAACCTTTACTTTCTCTTCGTCGCCGACATAAACAGGGGGTTTGCTGCTTTTTTTCTTAGAGACGCTGTTTTTCTTGATGGGATCTTCTTCCTTTTTCTTTTTTGTTTCCTTTACGTTTGCCGAATGGTCTCTCGACAACTCGCTTTTATTTTCCATTTGGCCGTCTGCGCCCGCGGCAGATAAAGAAGGCTGTTCGATACCTTCTCCCGTTGAACTTGTTTCTGTTTCATCTTTTTTTCTCGGGGCCTCGATTGGATTCTTTTCAGTCACCGTTGAATCGTCCTCTTTGTCCACTGTCGATGGTGCCGACTCGACCTCTTCTTTCTTATTCGTTTCTCTTTTTTCGGTCTTTTCTTTTTTCTCGTTCACACCCGGATTTGCCTCCGCTTCATTGCGAACGGCCACACTGTTAGAAAAGTCAAGAAAACAAAGCGGAGGATAGAGAACACACCACCAGTTGGCTCCTTTCCCTTCTCCTAATGTAATTAAAACCGCTTCATAGTCTCCCGCCGGATATAAATATTGACCGTACAGTTTGGTTGGAAACTGGATGTGCTTCCCATATTCAACTTTCACCGATTGATGAATTCCTTCCTCGTCCATGACGCGGGAAGCAATACGTTGTATTTCCGGAAGTTTGCTTTTGATCACTTTCCTTGCTTGGCTGATAGAAGTAAGATCTTTCACCCATAACTGAATATGGGCATTCACTTCATCGCGTATTTTTCTTTTCACTGCTTGGTCCTCCGGCTTATCGCTGTTGGCCAAAATCCTTAATCGAATCGCCTGATCCGGGATAACCACTGTTTCCTCCGCGGCTGTTTCCTGCTTCGGTATATATAAACTGAAAATGGTTCCCATTGAAAGAATCAATAAATAGAATACTGCCGTATACTTTTTCATTTCATCCACCTCTCCCCTCTAAAAAGCAGTGTGGACATAATCACCGGCAATTAAACACGGAAAATAAAATTTCATAGAAACCTATTTTCAGTACAAGCCTTATCAGACAAAACGAAAAAGCCACCCGGGTCGTCAATCTTCCTCCCCAAGTGGCTTCCTACAGGCTTATTCACTTAAATGGACTAACAAAAATCAGAAAGCATGGCGCATAAGGGGGTTTCTTTTTTGATGAGAAATTCAAATAGGATCTCTTTATTCTATCAACTTCAGAGCCTCTGTTTGTTTCCATTCAAGGAACCCTTTCGCCAGCTGCATTCACTGATGATTCTTCATCTCCATAAATACCATGCGGTCTTTGCCGTTTATATCAAACACAACCTGTATGTCCCCTTTAGGAAACACTTTTTTCAGCATATCCGCTACAACTTGCCCTTGGCCGGCACCGACTTCGAAACCGACAAGAGCCTGTTCTTTTAATACAAGCGGAAGCTGGGTGCAAAACCGGCGATATAGATCCAATCCGTCTTGCCCTCCAAATAAAGCCAATTCCGGCTCATGATCTTTCACGACATCGGCTAATAAATCCTTTTCGGCCAGCGGAATATAAGGAGGATTCGAAAGAATGACGTCCAATTTTATTCCTTTATCAATGAATGGCGTTAACAAATCTCCTTCCACCCATTGAACATCAGCTCCTAAACGGTTTCCGTTTTGGATAGCCACATCGAGCGACGGCCGGGAAATATCCACACCATAAACGATACAGTCCGGCCGTTCCAATTTGACGGTAACAGCGATGGCTCCGCTCCCGGTACCGATATCCGCAATCGTCAATCCCTTTTTGCCGTCAAATAAAACAGACATTCTTTTTAAAGCGTAATAAACCAACTCTTCCGTCTCCGGCCTCGGAATCAACACGTTTTTATTCACTGCAAAAGTTCGGCCGAAAAATTCTTCAGAACCTACTAAATATTGGACGGGGACGCCCTCGCTATGACGATGCACCCAGTCAACAAACTGTTCTTGTTCTTTTCGGCTTAAATCTGTTCGCAAATTAGCCAACAGTTTGGCTCGATCCATTTTCATGACATGCATAAGCAAAATTTCTCCCGCATTTTGATCGCGTTTATGCTCTTTTAAAAAAGAAGAAGCCCAATTAAGGGCTTCGTATAATTTCCATCCCGCCATGTCTAGTCCTCTAAATTTTCCAGTTTTTTCGATTGCTCTTCCAAGATGAGAGCATCAATCACCTCATCCAGTTTTCCTTCCAGCACTTGATCAAGCTTCTGGATCGTCAAACCGATTCGGTGATCGGTAACGCGATTTTGCGGAAAGTTATACGTGCGAATGCGTTCAGAACGATCTCCTGTGCCGACAGCGGATTTGCGTTTTTCATCGTACTCTGCCTGCGCTTCCTGCTGATATTTGTCATAAATGCGGGCGCGCAATACTTTCATGGCTTTTTCTTTATTTTTGATTTGCGACTTTTCATCTTGGCAAGACACAACAATTCCGGTTGGAATATGAGTTAAACGGACTGCCGACATGGTTGTGTTTACACTTTGCCCGCCCGGACCGCTGGAAGCAAACGTATCGACGCGAATATCCTTTTCATTGATTTCCACTTCTACTTCTTCCGCTTCCGGCAGACAAGCAACCGTCGCAGTGGATGTATGAATCCGGCCACCCGATTCTGTTTCCGGAACACGCTGAACCCTGTGCGCGCCGTTTTCATATTTTAACCGTGAAAAAGCTCCTTTACCTTGAATCATAAAAATGATTTCTTTATATCCTCCAAGTCCTGTTGGATTCGCTTCGATTACTTCTGTTTTCCAACCTTTTGACTCAGCATAGCGGCTGTACATGCGGTACAGATCTCCCGCAAAAAGGGCTGCCTCTTCTCCCCCTGCCGCTCCGCGGATTTCCATGATAACGTTTTTATCATCATTCGGATCTTTCGGAAGCAGCAGGATTTTTAATTGCTCTTCCAAATCCTCCAGTTGACCCTCGAGATCATGCAGTTCTTCTTTTACCATTTCGCGCATTTCCGGATCAAGCTTTTCCTCCAGCATTTCTTTCGCTTCTTGGTATTGCTGCTTTTTCTTTTTATATTCACGGTACGTTTGCACGGTTTCGGCTATATCCGACTGCTCTTTTGAATAATCCCGAAGCTTTTTCGGGTCGTTCACAATTTCGGGATCACTCAGCAGTTCATTTAATTTCTCGTACCTGTCTTCCACTGCCTGCAAACGATCAAACATTCATGTCACCTCTACGTTCAGTCTTAAACGTTCTTATTATAGTATACAGGATGGCCAGCCACAACACCAAAAAATTAAGTGAAACTTTCATAAGCGGGGATTTTGTTAGTTGAACTTATCGAGCAGTTAAGGGCAGTTGGACCTTTTTCTTATACATATAAAAAGGACTCCCTAACGCAAGGGAGCTTATCGCTGCTTGATATCCACCTCGATCCGGTAACGCGGAAGGGCTTGGATGAGCTTTCTATGCAATCTTGCTTCCGCTTTGTCTTCATCGGACAGTTTTCTGTGGGTATTGACTTTTACCCACATCGTCCGTCCGTTGATCCAAACGGAATCAATCTCATAACGATTTGTATCATTGCGAATCACTTGCTTTGCTTTCTCAATATCAGTGCCTAAATTCGGCTGATCGGGCGCTCGATCAATAAAATTAGGATTTTGGTTTGTGTTTGTCGGGTCGTCACGCTCCCTGCGCTCTTGGCTGCCGAGACGATCTCGATGGCTTACAAATTGAACTCCATGACGGTCTTCCCGTTCTCCATAGGTCGAATCCCTTTCAATCATTCCACAGCCGTTCAACAGCAAAAACACCACAGCGGCCATTAGGAAAAAACGCATAAAAAAACACCTCCTTTTCTTAGGATAACCAATAAAAAGGAGGGTACTATTGCTTTATATTTCCTGAGAGGAAGCTAAGCTTTTCTTTTGTAGTTCTTTCTCTGATCCAGGAACGATGTGATGATGGCGGCACCTCGGCTCGTAACTTTCGGACGCTCCTACCAAGATGATCGGATCATCATAACTAGCCGGCGAACCGTTTATAAGCCGTTGTGTCCGGCTTGCAGGCGAGCCGCAAACCGTGCAAACAGCTTGTAGTTTTGTGACCATTTCTGCCGTCGCCATTAAAGCAGGCATGGGTCCAAAAGGCTCTCCGCGAAAATCGAGATCTAATCCCGCCACGATCACACGGTGTCCTCGATCCGCTAAATGTTTTACGGCTTCAACAATGCCTTCATCAAAAAACTGGGTCTCGTCGATCGCTACAACATCAATGTCTTCCGTGACCAATTCCACAATCTCTTGAGAAGATTCTACCGGGATTGCCTCAAAGGATATTCCGTTATGAGAGACAACCGCTTCTTCGCTGTAACGATTGTCCAATTTTGGTTTAAATACAAGGATGTTTTGTTTTGCAAATTCTGCTCTGCGAACACGACGAATCAACTCTTCCGATTTCCCGGAAAACATGCTGCCGCATATGACTTCCACCCAACCGGAATGTTCCATGACATACATAGAAAGAGCCCCACTTTCCAAGAAATTCCGTTCAAGAATTTAAGAAACCAATGAGCAGCCGGGGCCTGCATCCCGCACTGCCTTCTCAAGATTTCCATAAGCTTTTACGGATCATTTCCCGTAAAAAACGATTTTGTGTTTTAGACACGAAGTCCGATCTAAATAAGTAAAAAACGATTGCAAACGGCAATGATCCTTTTATACCCCGTACTGCCGTCATGCATGTCCAGGATGCAGCCCCATCCATTTTCCCGGCCCCGGAAAGCAGATCCTTCTCCGGGCAAAGCAGCTGCAAAAAAATAGAGGCAATATCGTTCATTGCCCCTATACCATTGTTTCCACGAACAAGAGACTATTATAGCTGCTTCCGCCGGGAACAAAAAACAGGCAAGCAGTTGATAAAACTCGCCTGTCACTCTTTCGATTCTTATTTAAGACCGTATTTTTTATTAAATTTATCAACACGACCGGCTGCAGAAGCGAATTTTTGACGTCCTGTGTAGAAAGGATGGCATTCAGAACAAATTTCAACGCGAAGCTCATCCTTCACGGAACCACTTTCGAATTCATTTCCGCAAGCGCATTTTACTTTTACTTTTTTGTATTCAGGATGAATACCTGGTTTCATTCTTTTCATCTCCTTTTATGCCCTGAGTCATCTGAAACAGAGTTCTATGAAAGTGCGGAAACAACCGCATACTTCTTTTTTCAAAAAACACTAGTAGGATTATAGCAGAAAATGTATTTCATTGCAACAAAAGTGTTTGCCTCTTCTGGTGAAAAAAGCCACCAAATCTTTCCCCAGATCACGTGTTCATTTTCAATGCTTTTACATCAAAATCCGTTTAGACATCCCATTCGTTTTCATTTCCTCAGCAATTTGCTCAAAAAATTCACTATTGGTTTTGGTTTGTTTAAGCTTGCGCAAAAATTTCTCTGCCAAATCCGGAGAATCTGACATCGTTTTTCGAATCGCCCATAAAACATCCAGCCGTTCTTTATCAATCAACAATTCTTCTTTACGCGTTCCGGAACGACGAATATCAATCGCCGGAAAAATTCTTCTCTCAGCAAGATTCCGATCGAGATGAAGTTCCATGTTGCCGGTTCCTTTGAATTCTTCATAAATCACGTCGTCCATGCGTGAACCCGTATCCACAAGAGCAGTTGCCAAAATCGTCAAGCTCCCGCCTTCTTCAATATTGCGGGCAGCTCCAAAAAATCTCTTCGGACGATGGAAAGCAGCCGGATCAATTCCTCCGGACAACGTTCTTCCGCTTGGCGGAATGACTAAGTTATAAGCTCTGGCAAGCCGGGTGATGCTGTCCATTAAAATCACAACGTCTCTTTTATGCTCTACAAGACGCATGGCTCTTTCCAAAACAAGTTCAGCTACTTTTATGTGATTTTCCGGAACTTCATCAAATGTAGAACTGACGACTTCTGCTTGAACGGACCGTTCAATATCAGTCACTTCTTCAGGTCTTTCATCTATCAACAGAACGATTAATTCTGCCTCAGGGTGGTTGGTTGTGATAGCGTTGGCAATTTCTTTTAGAAGCATGGTTTTACCTGCCTTTGGCGGAGCCACAATGAGTCCGCGTTGGCCAAATCCCACTGGAGTGATGATGTCCATGATTCTGGTGGATAGATTGGATGGTGAAGTTTCAAGTTCTATTTGTCGGTCAGGATAGAGCGGTGTTAAAGCCGGAAAGTGCACCCTTTCTTTTGCTGATTCAGGATCATCCCCGTTGACGGCCTCTACATGAAGCAAGCCGTAATAACGTTCATTTTCCTTTGGAGGACGAACCTTTCCGGAAACTTTATCACCATTTCGGAGATCAAATCGTCGAATTTGGGATGCCGATATATAAATATCTTCAGAGCTTGGCGAATAATTAATGGGACGGAGAAAACCAAACCCTTCTGACTGGATGATTTCAAGAACGCCTTCCATGAAGAAAAAGCCCTCTTGTTCTGCCCTTGCTTTCAGTATGGCAAAAATTAATTCTTTTTTGGTTAATTTGCTGTAGTAGGAAATTTTATACGTTTTGGCTAACTCATATAATTCTTTCAGTTTCATGTTTTCTAAGCATGAGATTGTTAGTTCTTCCATTTTGACACCACACTTTTTATTATTCAGTTTTTCACAACATTTTATTCTTCATCAAATGGCAATAGTTTTAATCAAATATATGAGGAAGAGATAGAACGGAAAATTCGCGAAAGCCATATCTATTTTAACTGGTTCATAGGGATGTATCAATAAGAGAACAAAAAAGAAAGGAATAAATCGTACAAGCCGGGAGCCTGTACGATCAAAAGGAAGAACTGTTCAATTCTCTGGGCGGTTCCTTAAGGTTTTATGACGAGGTTCGGCTTTTTGTTTAAACTATGGCGTCCTTCAATAAAACGAACCGTGCCTGATTTTGCTCTCATGACCACAGAGTGTGTTGAACCATAAGTGCCTTTAAATTGAACTCCTCGTAATAATTCTCCATCCGTGACGCCGGTAGCAGCAAAGATGGCGTCATCGCCCCGCACCAAATCTTCCATGCGGAGAACTTGATTGACATCGACTCCCATGCTTTTGCACCGATTCAATTCTTGATCATTTTGCGGCATAAGTTTTCCTTGAATTTCTCCGCCTAAACACTTTAAGGCTACGGCTGCAATTACTCCCTCAGGCGCCCCTCCAATTCCGAAAAGAATATCAACGCCTGTATGGTCAAAAGCTGTATTGATGGCAGCTGCTACATCTCCATCGTTGATTAATTTAATGCGAGCTCCTGCTTCACGAAGCTCGGCGATGATATGCTCGTGACGCGGGCGGTTCAAAACCGTTGCCACGATATCTTCAATGTCTTTGTTTTTTGCTTTTGCTACTGCTTTTAAATTGTCGATGATCGGAGCGTTGATGTCAATTTGTCCAACAGCTTCCGGACCGACCGCAATTTTATCCATATACATATCGGGAGCGTGCAAAAGGTTGCCATGATCCGCAACGGCAATGACCGCTAAAGCGTTCCAGCCGCCGGATGCGACAATATTCGTTCCTTCCAGCGGATCTACTGCTACATCCACTCGAGGGCCATAGCCTGTCCCTAATTTTTCTCCTATATAAAGCATCGGTGCTTCGTCCATTTCGCCTTCGCCAATAACCACGGTGCCTTTCATTGGAACCGTGTCAAACACATCTCTCATTGCCGTTGTAGCAGCGTCATCCGCTTCGTCCTTTTTTCCTCGTCCCATCCACCGCGCTGAAGCAAGAGCAGCCGCTTCCGTCACGCGGACAAGTTCCATCGATAAGCTTCTCTCCATAATGGGTTCCTCCTGTATTACACATAACTAGAATTTGTATAACATAATTACAGATTTATTGTAACACATTTAGGAGGAAAATAGAGTGAATCAGGAACTTTTTATTTGTTCTAATTCTTCTTCTGATAATTTTTCACGCCAAACTGTCGCACCGAGGCCGTTTAATTTTTCCACTATATGGCTGTATCCTCTATCAATATGTTCGACACCTGTCACTTCCGTAATGCCTTCCGCGAGCAAGCCTGCGATCACAAGTGCAGCACCGGCGCGTAAATCGCTCGCTTTTACTTTCGCCCCTTGAAGCTTAACCGGACCGTCAATGATGGCGGAACTGCCCTCAACTTTAATTTTGGCGTTCATTCTTCTCAGTTCATCTATATGTTTGAGGCGTGCGGAATAGATGGTATCTGTCACAATTGATGTGCCCTTAGCTTGAGTAAGAAGAGTGGTAAATGGCTGCTGCAGATCTGTTGGGAATCCTGGATAAACAAGAGTTTTAATATCAACTGCTTTGATTTCGCCGCTTTTCCCGACAAATATTTGGTCATCTCCGATATCAATGGGTACATTCATTTCCCGAAGTTTGGCTGTGACGGACTCTAAATGAGGGGGAATGACATTGTCGATGAGAATTCCTTCTCCAATCGCCGCAGCCAAAATCATGTATGTGCCTGCTTCAATTCGATCAGGAATAATGGTATGCCGACACCCGTGCAAATGTTCCACTCCATCAATTCGAATCACGTCTGTCCCGGCTCCTTTGATTTTGGCTCCCATATTATTCAGCAAGGTGGCTACATCAATAATTTCCGGCTCTTTCGCCGCATTTTCGATCACTGTCCGCCCTTTCGCTTTCACTGCTGCCAGCATGATATTGATCGTGGCGCCTACACTGACCACATCCAAATACACCCTCGCCCCCCGCAACTCTTTCGCACGTAAGTAAATGGCTCCTTGCTCGTTTGTTACCTCAGCACCGAGCGCTTCAAAACCTTTAATGTGTTGGTCGATAGGGCGTGGTCCAAGATGACAGCCTCCAGGGAGTCCAACAACGGCTTTTTTAAACCTGCCCAACATCGCACCCATTAAATAGTAGGAAGCGCGCAGCTTTTTCACCCTGCCGTTGGGGAGCGGCATGGAAACCATTTCTGTTGGATCAACTGTCATCTCATTTTTTTCAAAGGTAACCTTACCGCCAATTTCCATCAATAAATGTTTTAAAATTTGGACATCAGAAATATCAGGCAATCCTTCAATGGTTACCGGAGACTCTGCTAAAATCGTTGCCGGTATAAGAGCCACAGCGCTGTTTTTTGCTCCGTCAATTTTTACCGTTCCCTTTAGTGGATATCCTCCTGCGATTTTTAGCTTTTCCATGGTAGACTCCCTTCCGATTACCTTGTTGAAAAAATTAAACGAAACTCCATCACATTATTGTTCATCATTCATTGATGACAAGTGTGATTGATCGGGATTTTTATTTCATAGGATGGCTCTATCATCTTGCAACACAACTGTTCTGGTGCCGCAGTTTGCTGCCTTCCTGCTAAAACAAAAGATAACGATTTCACTACTTTTAAGAACTTATATTTATCCATTCAAACAGAGGATTTCATGGATTCTTTTTTAGTTTAAACAAAATATCATTTTTCATGTATAAATATTGGAATTTTTTTCAAATCATAGATTTTTGTCTTTTGATGCATTCTTTGGGATTACCGCTATTCCGCTAGAAGGTGCTCCGGCTAAGCAAATCAAGGAAAGTCAGACTTTCCAAAAACTTATACATCAGCAGGGGAAGCGCCCCGCTGATGAAAAATTTATTTTATTTCAGCGATCTTCCGCCCCAATCGGCAAGAAAAGCAGCAATACCTTTGTCAGTAAGCGGATGATGGAACATTTGCTTCAATACTTTAAACGGAACAGTGGCGATATGAGCGCCTTTTAAGGCAGCTTCGGTGACATGCTGAGGATGGCGAATAGAAGCAGCAATGATTTCGGTTTCAATATCATGGATCGCAAAAATATTAGCAATTTTTTCGACCAATTCCAAACCATCATGCCCAATATCGTCCAGTCGTCCCAAAAACGGAGAAACATAGGAAGCTCCGGCACGAGCGGCTAAAAGGGCTTGATTGGCGTTAAAAATAAGGGTTACGTTTGTTTTAATGCCTTCTTTTTTAAAAGTGGAAACGGCTTTTAATCCATCGGGAGTCATAGGTACTTTAATCGTAATATTAGGAGAAATTTGAGCCAATTCCCGTCCTTCCCGAATCATTCCTTCCGCATCCGTCGCAATCACTTCTGCACTGACAGATCCATCCACAAGGGATGTAATCTCACGAAGGCGATCTTGAAAAGAAACATTTTCTTTTGCTACTAAAGAAGGATTGGTTGTCACACCTGATAGAATCCCCCACGAATGGGCTTCTCTAATCTCTTCTATATTAGCTGTATCAATAAAAAATTTCATGACGCCACCACACCTCTTCCATTATTTTCAATTGAGTAATGTACGGAAACCGCCCTATTAAGATAAGGCGGTTTCAAACTGACTATTCATGATTTTAAAATGCTTTTCCTGAAGAACCAAATTCGCGGATTTTGCCGATAACCGTTTCTTTAATGGTATCGCGGGCCGGTCCCAAGTATTTACGTGGATCGTACAAATCCGGTTTTTCTGCAAGAACTTGGCGAACAGTTTTTGCAGAAGCTATTTGGTTTTCTGTATTTACGTTAATTTTGGCAGTGCCAAGAGAAATGGCTTTTTGAATATCTTTTGTTGGAATTCCTGTACCACCATGAAGCACGAGCGGAACTCCTGTTAAATCTCTTATTTCTTTCATACGGTCAAAACCAAGTTTCGGCTCTCCTTTGTACGGACCATGAACAGATCCCAGTGCAGGAGCAAAGCAGTCTACACCCGTTTCTTTCACAAGACGATCGCATTCAGAAGGAATAGCGTACATTGCTTCTGCCTCTTCAACAACAAGGTCATCTTCTTGTCCACCAATGCGGCCAAGTTCCGCTTCAACGGAGACGCCAAAAAGATGGGCAAGTTCCACTACTTTTTTCGTCAGCGCAATGTTTTCTTCAAGAGGGTAGTGGGAACCGTCAAACATAACGGAAGTGAAACCAGCATGAATCGCTTTTGCGCATGTTTCAAAGCTGGAACCATGGTCAAGATGGATAGCCACTGGCACCGTAATTTGATATTCTTCCATCAATGCTTTAACCATGTTTACAACCAATTTAAATCCGCCCATGTAGCGAGCTGCGCCTTCAGAAACTCCAAGAATAACAGGAGATTTTTCTTCTTCAGCTGCTTGTAGAATCGCTTGGGTGAATTCTAAGTTGTTAATATTGAATTGACCCACAGCATATCCTTCATCTTTAGCTTTGTTAAGCATTTCAGTCATGGAAACTAAAGGCATAATTTTTCCTCCTTAACTCATTCCCTGGAAGTTTAATCGGCAAAGGACCCTCCCTTACCTAAACCAACGGATGGAATTTACATTGTTTATGATACCAAATTCATATCTTTTTTACCAACATGGGTACGTTTTCACAAAAAAAATTCTTCACTTGTTCAAATATACCCGAAATTAAGAAATATATTGCTTAACGGCATTGCGTATATCATCAATGTCAAACGGCTTTGCGAAATGTGTGAGAACTCCCAATTCTTTTGCCTCTTGAATCATATCCAGTTCTCCATAAGCGGTCATAATAATCACCCTGATATCCGGGTCTTTTTGTTTCATTCTTTTGAGTATTTCAATGCCATCCATTCCGGGAATTTTCATATCCAACAACACTAAATCAGGAGAATACCGGTCGACAATTTCAAGAGCTTGTGCGCCATTGGAGGCTTGGTACGTTTCATACCCTTCTTTTTGCAAGACTTCGTTCAACAAAATTCTAATCCCAAATTGATCGTCGACGATTAATATTTTCTCTGCCATATGGATCCCACCCCTTACAATGGTTTGAATTCGTACCGGTATGTATATTGATGCCCCATCCCAACTAAATAAACAATGAAACATGAACAGCGAAAGAGGTACCTCCTCCTATCCTGAACCACATCTATCTCTCTAAATCAAAACTATACTTCTCTTTTTTACGATTAAATTCCTTCTTTCTGGAGATGTTTAAAACCATAATTTTGCCATATTGTATTATAAAAGTAGATTTTAAACAAAAAATATCCTCCACAAAATTAAGGCCCTTTTTCACGTTTCATTTTCCATTCATTCCATCCGTTTGTCTGCGACCTTTCTGAAAGGATGAATGGCCCATTCACTCAAAAAGGAAAAATAATCCATAATCGTGCTGATTGACTGTTTGAAAGCGATCCAAAAAAACAAAACTTCTGTGCAGAAGCGGCTAACCAATTTCTGCACAGAAGTTCGATTGACCATCATTCTATTGATCTTTTTAAAAAGCCTTGTCCTCTTTCAACGATTTCATGTCAAATGATAGATGTGTTTTTCCACACATTCATTTGATCTATATCTGAATAAGATACTTTCTTATGCTTGATTTTCTATAGCGGCTTTTACAAAGTCACGGAACAACGGCTGCGGACGAGTAGGTCTTGAAGTAAATTCAGGATGGAATTGGCTGGCGACAAACCAAGGATGATCTTTTAATTCGATGATTTCAACCAAACGCCCATCCGGACTTGTACCGGAAAAAACAAAACCATGTTTTTCCATTTGTTCCCGATATTCGTTATTAAATTCATATCGATGGCGATGACGCTCATAAATGACTTCTTCTTTATAAGCTTCATACGCTTTTGTCCCTTCCGAAAGCTTGCAAGGATACAATCCAAGCCGCAAAGTTCCGCCAAGATCCACTACATCCTTTTGTTCCGGAAGCAAATCAATAATCGGATATTTTGTATCAGGACGAATTTCAGAAGAATGAGCTCCTTCCAATCCCAGTACATTTCTAGCAAATTCCACCGACGCCAGCTGCATGCCAAGGCAGATGCCCAAGAATGGAACCCGATTCTCTCGGGCATATTGGATGGCAACGATCTTTCCTTCAATTCCCCGATCGCCAAATCCGCCCGGAACTAAAATTCCATCTGCCTCTTTGAGCAAATCGGATACATTTTCCGAGTTCACATGTTCCGAATTGACCCATTGAATTTCAATTTCTGAATCAAAAGCGTACCCGGCATGTCTTAAGGCCTCAACAACGGAAATATAAGCGTCTTGAAGTTCCACATATTTTCCGACCAAAGCTATCTTTGTTTTTCGCGATAAGTTTCTCACGCGGTCGACAAGTTCTTTCCATTCCGTCATATCCGCTTCATGACATTGCAATTTCAAATGTTGGCAAACAATTTCATCTAGTTTTTGTTCTTGAAGAGCGAGCGGAACGGCATACAATGTATCGGCATCTCTTGACTCAATGACAGCTTTTGGATCTATATCGCAAAACAAAGCAATTTTATCTTTCATTTCTTGCGATATCGGCATTTCTGTACGCACGACAATCACATTTGGCTGAATGCCGAGGCTGCGCAATTCTTTTACGCTATGTTGGGTCGGCTTCGTTTTCATTTCACCAGCTGCTTTTATATAAGGAATCAACGTACAATGGATGTACATCACATTGTCACGCCCAACATCATTTTTAATTTGACGGATTGCCTCTAAAAATGGCAGCGACTCGATATCGCCGACTGTTCCGCCGATTTCTGTGATCACCACATCCGCGTTCGTCGTTTTTCCTGCCCGAAATACCCGATCTTTAATTTCATTCGTTACATGGGGGATAACTTGCACCGTTCCGCCTAAGTATTCACCGCGTCTTTCTTTTCTTAATACAGCCGAATACACTTTCCCGGTTGTAACGTTGCTGTATTTATTTAAATTAATATCAATAAAACGTTCATAATGCCCAAGGTCAAGATCCGTTTCCGCTCCATCATCCGTAACAAACACTTCTCCATGCTGATATGGACTCATTGTACCTGGGTCCACATTGATATACGGATCAAATTTTTGAATCGTCACATTTAATCCTCGGTTTTTTAAAAGCCTGCCTAAAGATGCAGCCGTAATTCCTTTTCCCAAAGAAGAAACCACACCGCCAGTTACAAATATATATTTTGTCAATTTAGTTCCCCCTTCATAATGTTCGCTGATATCTGAAACAACTGTTGTATATAATGTTCCTTAGTTTTTTGGGTAAAATACAAAAACGCCCCTCTTACCTATGAACAGTAAGGGAGCGTTCTTTCTTCTTTATATACAAAAAAGTTTTTATAGAGCCCAGATAACATACTACAATTCTCATTAAAAGAAGTCAAGCGCAGAATTATAATTCCTTTTCTTTGTCAATAGTGTCTAAATCCTCGTCCAATTCGTCTTCGTCCAAATCATAGTCTTCATCCAGAAGATCGTCATCAAAATCTTCTTCTTCATCCAAATCGTCAAAATCCTCTTCGTCATCCAGATCTTCTACTTCGTCGAGGCTGTCATCAAAATCATCCAGATCTTCGAAATCACCATCCTCCACCGTATCATCGTAATCTTCGAGTTCATCTTCCACCGCTTTTTTCGCCTTTTTCTTTCGTACTTTAACCGTCGGAGCGGTTTCTTCTTCAATTTGATCAATTGGATACCACGCTCTTAACCCCCATTGGTTTTCACCTAAGGCAAGAAAACGACCGTCAATATTTAAATCCGTATAAAACTGAACCATTTTATCCTGAATTTCTTCATCGGACAACTCTAATATTTTTTGAATTTCGTTCAGTAATTGTTGGAATGGAATGGCTTGTTTTTTGTTTTCTAGAATGGCAAAGGCCAGCTCAATAAAAGACATTTCATTTAACTCATCTTTCGACAACTGTTCAAGATTCACTGTTCGCACTTCCTTTCTCTATTTCCACACTCTTTAAGGAGCGAAAAAAACAAAGTGTTGATCCATTCGGGTGCTTCCTGCTCAAGAGCACATAAAGAACACGGATTAAAACCCGGCCTTTTCTTATGCTGAAATTACGCTCTGTACATTATTGAACACTAGAATACATATTTTCCATTATAAACAATAATGCTTTGTTTATGCCATATATAATCCGCTTATTCACTCATTTTTTCACTCTTATAAGAAGTTCCCCAGATGCTCACATTCATTTTCTTCCGATCTTTTGTCTTCACTCGATAAGCAGCCGTCAGGAAAAAAATAGATAAAAACAAAAAAGGAACAGCTCCCAATTGTTTTTCATAAAGAAAGGAGGAGACAGCTACAAAGGAACCGATTGCGACCCATCTTCGCAAAATTTTCATCGCTCCACGCCCCAAGTTATCTTTCGCTGTATTATTATAGCGCGAATATTCTTCATATACTACTCCCTACTGCAGCTTCAGCAAAAGAGAGGGACCCCTCTTTTGATCATCACTTGACGTGCTTGGTCCCGTCTTTCGAAGAGATGAGCAAAATATTGAAATGTCTTATGAATGATCAGAAACCGACCGGCCTTTCCATCCGTACGACAAAATTGATTTCATCCTTTCCTCTTCTTCTTTTAACACCCTTTCGTTCCAAATGAAAGGGTGGTTTGTAAAAAAGACAGATATTCACAATTTATGTTTATGTCTTGGACAGACGAAATTGATTTGGTTTTTTACAATACGCAGTTTTTTATCGGAAAGAATACACAGAAACCTGCCAAATCTTTTAGCTCTTTCCTTGTTCCAACGTTTTTAAAATCCATTTTATGTACTGTGAACTACCCGCCACCTTCGCTTCGCTTAGAGTTGGGGGCTTCTAAGGTAATCGCACCTAACGGTACGAAATTTACTTAGCTATCGAGCCTGTTCCATGCTCTATTTATGATGATGTTAATGCCAACAGTCGCAATCCTTCACGCTTGATATTGATAGAAGCATTCCAATCTCTATCTGCTACAAAACCACAATCACAATGGAATATGCGCTCAGAAAGAGATAGAGACTCCTTTACTTGACCGCAACATGAACAAGTTTTGGATGATGGAAACCACTTATCTATTTTGAGAAGCTTTTTCCCCTGCTCCTCTAACTTGTATTGGAGAAATTTCGTGAACATGCCCCATGCATGATCAGCAACGCTTTTGCCGAAATTTAGTGCTTGGGACATTCCCTTCATGTTGAGGTCTTCGATAACCACGCAATCATATAGTTTCGCTAATTTGTACGATTCCTTATGTAGAAAGTCTTTTCGTTGGTTCGCAATTCTTTCATGTAGCTTCGCCACTTTTAGTCGTTGCTTGTGCCAACGATTAGAACCTTTCTTTCTGCGTGATAGAACACGCTGTTCTTTCGCTAATTTTCCCAAGGCTTGGCGATAGAAACGAGGGTAATTGGCTGTCTTACCTTCTTCACTATCGACAAATAAACCGTTCATGGAAAAATCTAAGCCAACAACAGCTTGTACTTCTTTTTGTACAGGTTGATGTTCGTATTCAGTGAGAATAGAAACATAGTATTTTCCTGTTTTTGTTCGAGAAACCGTACAAGACTTGATGATATGATGTGACGGAATTTCTCGATGTTGTTTGATTTTTACAAGTTTCAGTTTCGGTAATTTGATATAACCATCCAAAAGCATAATGTTTCCGTTGACCACGTTGGTTGTGTAGGACTGTCTCGCCTTTCGGCTTTTGAACTTTGGAAATTCAGCACGACCAGAGAAGAAGTTTTGGTATGCCTTCTGCAAATTCAGTTGAGCGTTTGCCAACGCAAGGCTGTCTACTTCTTTGAGCCATGGAAATTCCTTTTTGTACTTTGCAGGAGTCGGGAATTTTTTTTGCTTTTTCAAGGCTTCTTTGTCGTCCTTGAATGGTTCATATGTTTCCATTCGTTCAGCCAACATTTTGTTGTAGACGAAACGAACGCAGCCGAAGGTTTTTGTAAGAAGTTGCTCTTGTTCTTGTGTTGGGTACAGACGAAATTTATATGCTTTGTTTGCCATATCAAATCACCTCACTTCCTCCCTTGATTTTCTATATACTGCTTTATCACTTCAATGGGCGCACCACCTGTTGTAAGTAAGCAAAAGCTTCTTGACCAAAAATACTCTTTCCAAAGTTTTCTTTTCACTTGTGGAAAATGCTTTTTGATAAGTCTTAGAACTTGCACTTTTATAGGCATTGATGAACTTTGATAGTTCACTATTCGGATGTGCTTTGAACAAAATATGTACATGGTCAAGATCGTGATTCCATTCGCCCAAGGAAATATTGTAATGTTCACCAAGTCGAATAAACATATCTTTTGCATAGTCAGATATGGGGTCATCAATCACTTGTCTGCGATATTTTACGACCAGAACAAGATGATAATACAAAAGGAATACCGAATGATTATTATTATCTAATTCCGTTGATATAACAGTCTTTCATTTATATAAATACTGATTATATCGTAGTACAAAAAAGAGACAACTTTAGGCTACGCCTAACCGAAATTCATCTCCCACTTTCACTGGTGCCTCCGCACTTTCACGTTTAGAAGTAGGAGACTTCTTTCGGAGGGAAGTTAAATTCACTTGCCATTTCTTTAGTAGTTGTGCGATGAAACTCTTTTTTAAAAAAAGGACCGTCCCTCTAATCATCTCATTTCGCCTTTTTTGAATCAGTTGTTCATCTTTTACAGAAGCATGAACTTTTCTTCCTTTCATACGATCGACCGCCTTTTCATCAGGCATAGTTTGTTCTAGTCTTGGCTGCTTTTGACCATTTGCGGTAAAAAAAGTCTGCGCTCCTTTGCGTATTCTGGCGCCCTCTTTGACGGAGACCTTTTGATACTGTGCAAAAAAACGCAGAGGAGTCAGACTTCCGACTTCTCGTCCAATTGGGATCATGGTTATTTTATAGGCAAGCTCTTGCCGTTGATATTTTTTTCGATTTTTATTCCTTTGTTAACATTCTAGAGATAACCAGTTTTTGAATTTCTTGTGTTCCTTCATAGATTTGGGTGATTTTAGCATCACGCATAAAGCGTTCCACCGGATAATCTTTTGTAAACCCGTAGCCACCAAAAACTTGAACGGCTTCGATTGTGACTTTCATCGCTGTATCTCCGGCAAAAAGCTTCGACATGGCGGAAGCTTTTCCGTATGGAAGACCTTGCGATTCAAGCCAAGCAGCTTGATAGGTTAATAATCTGGCTGCTTCTACACCGGTTGCCATATCCGCTAATTTAAAAGAAATTCCTTGGTTGGCGATGATCGGCTTGCCAAATTGATGACGCTCTTTCGCGTAGGCTATTGCGGCATCCAAAGCGCCTTGAGCAATACCAACCGCCTGAGCGGCAATCCCATTTCTCCCTCCATCCAACGTCATCATGGCAATCTTAAAGCCATCTCCCTCATTTCCAAGAAGATTTTCTTTTGGAACCCGGCAATCTTCAAAAATAATTTCCGTCGTAGGCGAAGAGCGGATTCCCAGCTTTTTTTCTTTTTTGCCAATGGAAAATCCCTCAAATCCGCTTTCCACAATAAACGCGCTAATGCCACGGTGCTTCTTTTCCGGTTCCATCATGGCAAAGACGACATATATATCCGCTTCACCGCCGTTCGTGATAAAAATTTTCGACCCATTTAAGATGTAGTCATCTCCATCCCGCCGCGCAGTGGTTTTCATTGCACTGGCATCCGATCCAGATCCCGGTTCCGTCAAACCGTATGCTCCGATCTTTCTTCCTTCCGCCATTGGTCTTAAATATTTTTGTTTTTGCTCTTCACTGCCGAATTTATAAATCGGCCAACCGGCAAGAGATGTATGAGCCGAAAGGGTAACGCCAATAGAAGCGTCTACTCTTGACAGCTCTTCTATCGCAATACAGTACGCAAGATAATCACTGCCGATCCCGCCGTATTCTTCCGGCCACGGGATTCCAGTAAGGCCTAATTCTGCCATTTTTTCAAATAAAGTCCGATCAAAACGTTCTTCTTCGTCCCGTTCACTTGCAGTCGGCTCTACTTCCTTTTGGGCGAAATCACGTACTGTTTTTCGAATCATTTCATGCTCTTCCGATAATTGAAAATTCATTTTCAGCACCTCTTCTCACAACCGTTTACTAATGACGATTCTTTGTATTTCATTTGTTCCTTCATAGATTTGGGTGATTTTGGCATCTCGGAAATAGCGCTCAACGGGATGGTCTTTCGAATAGCCGTCTCTCCCGAAGACTTGGATCGCCTCTGTTGTGACTTCCATGGCGATATTGGATGCGAATAGTTTTGCCATGGATGCTTCCTTCTCGCATGGAAGCCCCCGGGAATGCAAAAACGCCGCCCGGTATACTAACAATTTTGCCGCTTCCACATTCGTTGCCATATCCGCCAATCGAAAGTCCACGCCTTGCTCGGAGATGGACGATTCACCTGTTGACCGCTGCTCTTTGACATAGGAGACCGCTTTTTCCAAGGCAGCTTCCGCAATTCCCAACGCTTGGGCCGCAATGCCGATGCGTCCGGTATTGAGATTGGTGATTGCCACCTTAAACCCCTCGCCTTCCTTTCCGAGTAAGTTTTCCGCTGACACTTTCATGTCTTCGAACGTCAATTGAACGGTTCGAGAGCCGTGAAGCCCCATTTTCCGTTCGTTTTTTCCTATATGAAAACCGGGAGTCTTCCTTTCAACGATAAAAGCGGAAATCCCTTTTCTTCCTGCTTCAGGATTAGTGGAGGCAAACACAATATATGTATTCGCCTCCCCTCCGTTCGTTATAAATATCTTTGAACCGTTTATAATATAGTGATCCCCTCGTTTGACCGCTCTCGTTCTTAAACTAGCCGCATCTGAACCGGAACCTGGCTCGGTCAGGCAAAAAGCTCCCAAATACTCTCCCTTTGCCAACTTCGGAATATACTTATGTTTTTGTTGAGGAGTTCCAAAATGCAAAATGGGATTCGTGCCAACGGACGTATGAACGGATAAAATAACTCCAATGGTTGCGCTGACTTTGGACAGCTCCTGAATTGCCAAAATATAAGAAATAAAATCCAGTCCGCGGCCTCCGTATTCTTCCGGAATAGGAATGCCCATTAGCCCCTTTTTTGCCATTTTGTCTACAATACGCCTCGGAAACTCCCCTTGCTCCATTCGGTCCAAATACGGCTCTATTTCTTCCTTGGCAAAATCATGAACCGCTTTTCGAAACATTTCCTGTTCTTCCGTGAAGTGAAGCTTCATCGCTGTCCCCCCAAGAAAGTAGTGATGACAGCCTAAACAGCTCTTCTCGCTGTCCCTGTTTTAAACCCCTTTGTCCTTATTCAAACAATGTTAAGAATATTCATAAAATCCTTTTCCCGTTTTTTTGCCTAGCCACCCAGCTTTTACATATTTTCTTAAAAGCGGACATGGACGATATTTATCATCGCCGAACCCTTCATGAAGGGTTTCCATAATATACAAGCAAGTATCAAGTCCGATAAAATCGGCCAACTTAAGCGGTCCCATTGGATGATTCATCCCCAATTTCATCACTTCATCGATGGCTTCTTTTGTTGCGACCCCTTCATATAATGCATAAATGGCTTCATTGATCATCGGCATCAGCACTCGGTTCGAAATAAATCCAGGGAAGTCATTTACTTCAATCGGCACTTTTTGAAGAGATTTGGTCATGGACTCAATGGATTGATACACTTCCTCCGCTGTTTGCAATCCGCGAATAATCTCCACAAGCCTCATTACCGGCACCGGATTCATAAAATGCATGCCGATTACTTTTTCCGGCCTATTCGTGGCCGCAGCGATTTCCGTGATCGGCAAGGATGAAGTATTGGAGGCCAAAATGGCGTGCTCCGGCGCATATTTGTCTAATTCAGCAAAAATGCTTTTTTTGACTTCCATATTTTCTACTGCTGCTTCAATGACTAAATCCACATCACCGGCATCTTGAATATCAATCGATTTCCTTAATCGGGAAAGCGTTTGATCTCTCTCCTCATTTGTTATCTTTCCCTTTTCCGCTTGCCGGGCTAAATTTCGGGCAATGACTGCGAAACCCTTGTCTAAAAATTCTTCCTTAATGTCGTTTACGATAACTTGATAGCCGGATTGCGCACAAACTTGTGCGATTCCGGACCCCATTTGGCCGGCGCCGACAACCATGACCGTTTTGATATCCATTCATTTCACCTCAACCATTCATTCGGGAACCAGACACTTCCAAATCTTCTTTTTCATTAGGAAGACAGCCTCCGTCCCCTTCACGCCAGCTAAAAAGGCGCAAAAAGGAGCAGCTGCCGGAGGCTTCCTTCTCCGGTTGTCAAAACGGTATCCCCATTGAATTCGTGTAATCTTTTCTATAGAATTTGAATCCCTCGCTTTTAAAGTGAAAACGATATCTGAGCCGCATCTGTCCTGACGAAAGGTCCATCAACCAAACAGGTAAAACCACGCTTTATTGTTTGGGAACGTCAATCATAACGGCATCACCTTGACCCCCGCCGCTGCAAATGGCCGCCACTCCTATTCCGCCGCCTCTTCTTCTTAACTCGTATGCCAACGTGAGAACTATCCGTGCTCCGCTTGCCCCGATCGGGTGGCCGAGAGCAACCGCCCCGCCATTGACATTGATTCTATCGAGATCGATCCCGGCTATTTGACTGCTTGCCAGCGCCACTACGGCAAAAGCTTCATTAATCTCAAATAAATCGATGTCATCAATTGATTTTCCGGTTTTTTTCAAAAGCTCATTAATGACCAATCCGGGAGTTTTCGGAAAATTTTCCGCCTCTACCGCCACAGCCTCATGAGCAATAATCCGAGCAAGGATGTTTTTGCCTTCTTTTTCGGCGCGCTCTTCGCTCATCAGAACCAGAGCCGCCGCTCCATCATTTACACCCGGAGCATTTCCCGCCGTGATCGTTCCGTCTCGATCAAAAGCCGGCTTTAATTTGGCCAGCTTCTCAATGGACGTATCTTTACGCGGCGCTTCATCATCGGACACCAACACCGGTTCGCCTTTTGGCTGCGGGACTTCGACAGGAACAATTTCCTCGGCAAACTTTCCTTCCTCCATTGCCTTAATGGCCAACTGATGGCTGCGATAAGCCCATTCATCTTGTTCTTCGCGGGAAATGCCCAGTTCTTTTCCGGTCTTGTTTCCGAACGTACCCATATGGACTCCTGAAAAGGCGCACGTTAAACCATCATAGATCATTAAATCCACCAATTTGTCATCGCCCATTCTCAAGCCGGAACGGACGTTTTGCAAAACGTAAGGAGCATTGGACATCGACTCCATTCCGCCTGCTACCACTACTTCTCCGTCTCCCGCACGAATGATTTGGTCCGCCAATGTGATGCTTCTTATTCCTGATGCGCAGACTTTATTGATCGTTTCCGTTTTGACGTTCCAAGGAATTCCCGCTTTTCTCGCGGCCTGTCTGGACGGAAGCTGCCCCTGTCCTCCTTGAAGAACGGTCCCGATGATCACCTCATCGACTTCCGCCGGTTGAACATTTGCTCGAAGCATCGCTTCTTTCATCGCGACCGCTCCAAGTTCGGGAGCCGTTAAAGAACGTAAACTCCCTCCAAGTTTTCCGATCGGCGTCCTTGCTCCCTCAACAATCACTGTTTTCACCATTTTTTCCATCTCCTTTCCCTTATAAAGGAAACGCTTACACACAAATGAACATTCGCTCAATGTATGGAATAAGGAGAAATGGACAAGTGCCCCTTATCATCTTTTCTTTATTTTAAATGAAATTCGGATGAAAGGTAAATACATTTTTGAAAATTCAAAATTTAATGCATTATATCGTCTTTTGATCAAGATGAAATTGGCATTTCTGCTTCTTTCGGACCAAACACTGCTCTTTCCAGAATTTCAGCAATATCCAGTGTAGCCACTGTCTCTTCCACTTCTTTAGCCTTTGTACCATCAGACAACATCGTCAAACAATAGGGACATCCTGAACTAATCACTGTCGGCCGGACAGCTAACGCTTGTTCAGTGCGAGCCACGTTGATACGTTGACCTGTGTCTTCTTCTGTCCACATCAATCCTCCGCCTGCCCCGCAACACATTCCTGTTTCACGATTGCGCTCCATTTCCACCAATTTTACCCCTTTAATGGACTTCAAAATATCCCGCGGCGGGTCAAAAACATCATTGTAACGGCCCAAATAACAAGAATCATGGAATGTGATCGTTTCATTCACTTCATATTTCGGCCGGAGTTTCCCTTCCCTTACCAGCTTGGCCAGAAGTTCAGTGTGATGATAGACTTCCGCTTTGAATCCAAAATCCGGATACTCATTTTTGAATACATTGTAAGCGTGCGGGTCAATAGTGACGATTTTCCGCACTCCAATCTTTTCAAATTCCGCGATATTTTGTTGAGCCAGCTCTTGGAATAAAAATTCATTTCCAAGGCGGCGTGGTGTATCGCCGGAATTTTTTTCTTTATTTCCGAGAATGGCAAACTTAACGCCCGCTTCATTTAGCAATTTTGCAAAAGACAAAGCAATTTTTTGGCTGCGGTTGTCAAATGAACCCATCGATCCAACCCAGAATAAATACTCGAATTCCTCTCCCGCTTTCTTCATTTCTTTTACAGTCGGAACATGAACGTCTTCTTGAGCATCCCGCCAATTTTCTCTATCTTTTCTGTTTAACCCCCACGGATTCCCTTGCCTTTCTATGTTCTGCATGACTCTTTGGGCATCAGGCGCCACTTTCCCTTCTGTTAAAACAAGATAGCGGCGCAAATCAATAATCTTGTCGACATGCTCATTCATCACCGGGCATTGGTCTTCACAATTGCGGCAAGTGGTGCATGCCCAAATTTCTTCTTCGGTGATGACATCGCCTATTAAAGATGGGTTATAGTCTACAGCGGCTGCGGCTTCTATGGACCCTTCGTTTTTCGCGGCCAAAGCAAGCTGATTTCCTTTCGTATTTTGAAAAGCGAACGCCGGCACCCAAGGCTGTTTGGAGGTGACCGAGGCTCCGTAATTCGTTAAATGATCCCGAAGTTTGACGATCAAATCCATCGGTGACAACATTTTTCCTGTCCCTGTCGCCGGACACATATTTGTGCATCTTCCGCATTCCACGCAAGCATAAAGATCAACAAGCTGAAGTTGTGTGAAATCTTCAATTTTGCCGACCCCGAACGATTGTTGAGATTCATCTTCAAAATTGATAGGGTGTAGTTTTCCTTTATGGTCCAGCCGATTTAAATACACATTTGCGGGACCGGCGATCAAGTGAGCATGTTTAGATTGAGGCACATAAACAAGGAATGTCAGCAGAACGAGCAAGTGAATCCACCAGAAAATATAGAATACGGTGACAGCAGCTGTCTTGCCGATCCCCGTTAGAGCCACCGCTATGGCGGAAGCTACCGGCTCGTTCCAAGTCCAGCTAATGGATGGTTCGTGCCAAATGATGTCCATGCCGTTACCCGCCAATACGGATATCATGAGCGATCCAATAAAGAGAAGTACGAGTCCCGCTTTAAAATTTCGTTTTAAACGAACAAGCTTTTCAATATATCGGCGATAAAACGCCCAACCTACCGCAAATAAAATCAGCAAACTGACGATTTCCTGAAAAAAAGTAAAACCTGGATACACCGGACCAAGCGGCAAATGGGACCCCGGGGCAATTCCTTTCCAAATAAAATCGACCGCCCCAAACTGCACAAGAATAAATCCGTAGAAAAAAATCACATGGTATATTCCGCTTTTCTTGTCTTTCAATAATTTTTGCTGGCCGAAAACATAAACCCAAATCTTGTTCAAACGCTCTTTAACACGGTGGTCAAACTCTGTTTTTTTTCCCAGTTTGATGTATTCTATTCGCGTTTTGACCACATAGGCAAACAAATACACAGCGTAAGCAGTGACAAGAATGGCCGCAATCAAATTTACCCATAATAATCCATTCATATCTTCTTCAGCACTCCCTTCCCCTATCTTTGAACAGCTCTTCTTTTCAATTATATTAGAGTAAAAATATATAATTTTCTGAATTTACTTATTTCTATTATATAATGAATGAATGTTCAGTCAACCTTTTTCTCGAACAAACTTTTTCAATCAACCAAAAACAGACAGCGGATCGAGGCTTTCATTCCTGGAATTTTATCTTCAATAACAGGCTAAATGCTTCTTGAAGCAACAAGATCCTTTCATTCTCGCACGTAAAATGGCTAGGAATGGGACAGACTAAAAAAAGATGACGACATATGGAAAGGGGATGGCTTTATGATATGGATGTGGGCTGTTGGATTGGTTATCGTTCTCATTATTTGGTTGACCATCGATTTTTACTTCGGAAAAAAATGGTTTAGAAAACGCGTCGCGCTGCGAAATTATCCTATACAGACAGGAGATCTTGAATTCATTACGGATGGACAGGATTTTTTCAAACGTTTGTTTAAAGATATAAACGATTCGACCAGTTCTATTGATATCCTCTTTTATATCGTAAAAAACGACGCCCTTAGCGAACATTTTTTAAAGCTTTTAGAGCAAAAAGCGAAAGAAGGAATACAAGTCCGTCTTCTATGCGATTGGGTCGGAAGCTTCGGTTTAAAAAGAAAAAGGATCAAACAGTTAAAAGCCAATGGCGTTCAGTTTGCTTTTTCTAACCGCCCGAAACCCCCTTTTTTCTTTTTTACTTTTCAGCAGCGGAACCACCGCAAAATCACCATCATTGATAAAAAAATTGCTTATATCGGCGGCTTTAATATCGGCGGCGAATACATCGGGAGAAAGCTGCGTTTATCCCCCTGGCGCGACTACCATCTTCGCTTGACAGGCCCTGGCGTTTCAGATCTCCTAAAAGAATTTAGGATGGATTGGCAAGCGGCGGGTGAAAAAGATACGGAACCTGCAGACTCGTCTGTTCCAAATGCAGGAAATGGCGGAATCATGCATCAATTTACCTTTTCGGACGGAGTCGGCCTTGATGAACAATTAGAAAATGAGCTGTTGAAAGCAAAAAAGTCTATATTGATCGGCAGCCCTTACTTTATTCCAACGAAACGCCTTTTAGATGCTTTATTAAAAGCTCTCAAACGAGGCGTCCGTGTCTCCGTTATCATCCCTTGTAAAAAAGACCATCCGCTTGTTCGGGAAGCCGCCTATCCTTTTCTTCAACAAATATTGAAAGCAGGAGCAAACGTTTACGAATTTCAAGCCGGTTTCTACCACGCAAAAGCGATCATCATTGATCATGAGAAAGCCATTATCGGAACGACGAACTTTGACCAAAGAAGCGTCAGCCTGAATTTTGAGTGCAATTGCTTTATTTACAACCCTTCTTTTATCCAAAACGTGATCATGAAAGAGATTCAAGAAGACATACGTCAATCGAAAATCATGACGTATAAAGAAGCCAAAAAAATGGATCCGGCAACCTATGCAAAAGCCACATTGGCTAAAACGCTGCTTCCTTTGCTATAAAATGAGGCGTTCAGCTTCTTCTTTCCATGAAAAAAGGGGGTATACCCCCTATTGCATGAAAGGCTCTCCATTCCTCCAGTTTTGGCCCGTTTTTTGGACGAAATCGCTGTTTCTTCCGAAAAAACGCCTCGAGGAATGGGCAAGCCGAATGAAATAGCAAAAAATGTTCTTGAATCGCTTTTTTCTCACATTTTTTCCGGTGCAGAAACACCGATCAAGCTTAATGCATTTTTAAGCGTTATTTGAACGGCTTTCACTAAAGAAAGTCGAGCCTTGGATAAAGGAAGATGATCTTGATCCAAAACTTTATTGGCATTGTAAAAGCTGTGGAAAGCAGAAGCCAACTCTTGAATGTAATTGGCTACCCGGTGTGGCGTCCGCTTTTCTGCTGCGTCAGCGATAACTAGTGGAAAATATCCTAGTTTTTTCAATAAATCAATTTCTTTTTCCGTTCCAAGCAACGATAAATCTACTTGATCATCAATAGAAATTTGCTGTTCTTCCGCTTGCCGCAAAATGCTGCAAATGCGCGCATGAGCGTATTGTGCATAATAAACCGGGTTTTCATTAGACTGAGAAACGGCAAGATCCAAATCAAAATCCATATGAGTGTCCCCGCTTCTCATCGCGAAAAAGTAACGAACCGCATCCAGACCCACTTCTTCAATCAGTTCACGCATTGTGACCGCTTTTCCGGTACGTTTGCTCATTTTCATCTTTTCGCCGTTTTTGTATAAATGAACAAGCTGTATAATTTCTACTTCCAGATTCTCTGCATTAAAGCCAAGCGCCGAGATTGCTGCCTTCATTCTCGGAATATAGCCGTGGTGGTCCGCTCCCCAAATATTGATCACTTTATCAAACCCGCGTTCGAATTTATCGCGGTGATACGCGATATCCGGTGTTAAATATGTGTAAGAACCGTCGCTTTTAATGAGTACACGATCTTTGTCATCGCCAAAAGCGGTAGAGCGAAACCAAAGAGCACCGTCTTTTTCATATGTGTAGCCGCTTTTGCGCAATACTTCCAACGCTTCATCGATTTTTCCATTTTTATAAAGAGATGTTTCCGAATACCAAACATCGAAAGATACACGGAAGTTTTCTAAATCTTTTTTCAGTTTTTCCATTTCATATTTCAAGCCGTATTCTCTGAAAAATTGATAGCGTTCTTGCTCGTCTACATGAAGATATCGATCCCCGAACTCTTCTGCTAAACGTTTCCCGATCTGGACGATATCTTCTCCATAATAGCCGTCTTCCGGCAAATCTTTATCTTTTCCGAGCGCCTGAAAATAACGAGCCTCCACGGAAAGGGCAAGATTATGGATTTGGTTTCCGGCATCATTAATATAATACTCGCGCGTCACTTCATAACCGGCTTTTTCCATTACGTTGCACAATGAATCGCCGACTGCCGCCCCGCGGGCATGTCCAAGATGTAAATCGCCTGTTGGGTTAGCCGATACAAATTCCACTTGAATTTTTTGTCTAGCTCCCGCGTTGGACTCGCCGTAGCGGTCTTTCGCCTCTAAAATGGCCGGAATTAACTTTGTTAAATAATGATGATCCATAAAAAAATTAATAAAACCCGGTCCGGCAATTTCGATTTCATTTACCGATGCCTGGGAACGATCGAATTGATTCTTAATTTCATCCGCAATTTGGCGAGGCGGCTTTTTCGCGATTCGAGCCAACTGCATCGCAATATTGGTCGAATAGTCGCCGTGCGCTTTATCTTTTGGAGTTTCTAACACAATAGCCGGCAACTCTTCCTCCGCTGCCAGCCCCGCTTTTAACACAGCCGCTTTAATTTCCGATTTCAACTGTTCCTGAATCTTTCCTACGATATTCATACATTCTTTACCTCCTCAAACGTGATGGACAAGGAATATATTCCGAGGAACTTTCCTTGCATAAATAAATCGTATGTCAAAGCCAAACGGCCGTTCAACGGCTTCTCGCTGTATGTATATCGATCCATGTTCCGGGTGATCGTATTTAATAACAGTGTACCATAAGGGCTGTCGTAAGAACCGCTCATCGGGTGATTTTTATCGAAAACAAGCCTGGATTTTACCGCTCCATTTCTTAAAATGACGGCTTCTTCACCTGACATCTTTACAATCGTTCTAACGGTCCCTTCTTCTTGGACTTCCGTATATTTTAAGTAAACGGATCCGCCTTTTTCAAAGTATTCCCCAAATAAAACCAGTTCAAATTCTTCCTTTTCCTCATCGTTCGTAATCACTGTAGACAGATGAATTTTGACTGTTCTTTTTTGGTCGATCGAATCCGCCAAACCCTCCACATCCCTTTCAAAAAGACTCATTCCATTTATTTGCATCTTTAAATCAATGTCAACAGTCATGTCGAGCGGCACTTTTAATCCTCTTGGGACAATATTCTGGAAAGTGCAATGACTCGTTTTCACTTTTGCGGTGCCATGCCCAATGTTTTCATTCCTGTTCAATCAAACTAAAAAAACCGTTCCGTTTTTCGTTCACTATAACTTTATCATTATAAGAGGGATTTCTTCAAAAGGCAATGTAGGGAGTCTTTAAAAAATTTTTCCACACCTTTTCTAATTAAAAGCTTGCTTAACGAAATCAAATTTTATAAAAAAAAGATCTGCCCTAAAACAGCTTAGCCGGGAAGTTTTCCTTCCCCCAGCCGTCTTGAGCAGATCCTTTTTTATAAGCCAAAATGATATGATTAAAACCAGCCCAACAGCATTTCGCGAATCAATTTGCTGGCTGTATTAGCCGTTTGCTCAGAGTGGTCGTACACAGGCGCCACCTCGACAAGGTCGGCTCCCACCACTTGAACTTCGGAACGGCTGATTTCCAAAATGGATGCGAGCAATTCTTTTGAAGTAATCCCGCCGCAATCTACCGTTCCGGTTCCCGGAGCGTGAGCCGGATCCAGCACATCGATATCAATCGTCACATAAACCGGCCGGCCTTTTAATCGTGGCAAAATCTCTTTTAAAGGTTCAAGAACTTCAAATTTGGCAATGTACATACCATTTTCTTTCGCCCATTGAAATTCTTCTTTCATTCCGGAGCGTATGCCAAACGAAAATACATTCTCAGGACCGATCAATTCAGCTACTTTTCGAATCGGAGTCGCATGGGATAAAGGCTCTCCTTCATAATCCGTCCGCAAATCCGTATGGGCATCCATATGAATCACCGCCAAATTTGGATAGCGCTTATAGACGGATTTAATGACCGGCCACGACACGAGATGCTCTCCCCCCATTCCCAGAGGAGATTTCCCGTCTGCCAGCAATTGGTCAATATACTCTTCGATTATTTTTAAGCTTCTTTCTGCATTCCCGAAAGGAAGGGGGATATCGCCGGCATCAAAATAGCGGATTTCCTTTAGTTCTCTGTCCAAATAAGGGCTGTATTCCTCAAGTCCAATCGACACTTCCCGAATCCGGGCCGGCCCGAACCGGGAACCTGGCCGGTAACTGACCGTCCAATCCATCGGCATACCGTATATGACGACTGAACTTTCCTCGTAATTTGGATGGCTGCCAATAAACACATTTCCCGAGTAAGCTTCGTCAAAGCGCATGTTTCAAGACCTCCCTGTGGCACCTCTTATTTTGTCAAATCTTGCACAAATTTCGGCAAAACAAATGCTGCTTTATGAATTTCTTTCGTATAGTATTTTGTTTCAATATCAAGAAATTGTTCATCAGGCACCGCAAGCGGGTCATATTTTTTCGAACCGATGGTAAATGACCATAAACCGCTTGGATACGTCGGGATATTGGCAAGATACAATCTCGTAATCGGGAAGATTTCCTTTACGTCCTTCTGAACTTTGCGGATTAAATCGGCTTTGAACCAAGGGTTATCGGTTTGTGCGACAAAAATGCCGTCCTCTTTCAGCGCTTTGGAAATTCCGGCGTAAAAGCCTTTTGTAAATAAATTGACTGCCGGTCCGACCGGTTCCGTTGAATCAACCATGATGACATCGTATTCATTTTCACTTTGTGCGATATGCATAAAACCGTCGTCGACTTTTACTTCCACTCGTTCATCTTCCAACCCGGATGCAATCTCCGGCAAGTATTTCTTGGAATACTCAATGACCTTGCCATCGATATCGACTAAAGTCGCTTTTTTCACATTCGGATGCTTGAGCACTTCACGGATTACACCGCCGTCTCCTCCACCCACGACCAGAACGTTTTCCGGGTTTGGATGAGTAAACAACGGAACATGCGCCACCATTTCATGGTACACAAATTCGTCTCGTTGAGTGGTCATCACCATTCCGTCGAGAAGAAGCATGTTTCCCCACTCTTCCGTTTCAACCATTTCCAAGTATTGGAAGTCCGTTTTCTCTGTATGTAAAGTCCGTTTGACCTTCATCGTAATTCCAAAATTTTCCGTCTGCTTTTCAGTAAACCAAAGTCCAGCCATTAACCTGCTTCCTTTCATTTTAAATTTGTTCTAAACATTTTCAGCCATTTTTCTCATGAAACGATAGATTTTATCCATCGTTTAGCTTATTAGAATTCCCCATTCTTATCAAATTTACAAGATGGGAGTTTTCTGATTAAAAGAGTGGAAAAACAATAAATCCTAAAAGAAAAAACCAAACATGTCAATCAGTATATTGGAAACTGCCAAAATTTCAAGAGTTTTTTTCTGCCTATGCCGCTCCTTTCACCTGCCGATGTTTAAAAAGCTGACTTTTTTTTCATACTAAAAAATGAGAGAAAACTGCTTTTATATACAAGCGGGGTGAAAATATGGAAATTATCACAAATTCAAGATCCAGTAAAACCGTGAAATACTTTCGAGCTTTCTTCTTTATTTCCCTGCTTTTATTGATATTATTTTCGGCCGGAGTTCTCGCCATATTCTCCTATGCAAAACTTTTAGGTCCTCCGCCGCTTTCAGTTCCTCAATCTACTCTTTTGTATGCGGACGACGGAACGTTAATAGGAGAATCCAACCGCGGAGAAAAACGATATTGGGTGAAAATAGAGGACATTTCTCCTTACCTCCTCGATGCCACCGTTTCGATAGAAGACCAAAAGTTTTACGAACATCATGGGTTTGATTTAAAAAGAATTGCCGGAGCCGCTTTGGCTGATGTAAAAGCGATGTCCAAAGTTCAGGGAGCCAGCACCATTTCCCAGCAGTATGCCCGCAATTTATTTCTTCATCACGACAAAACGTGGAACCGAAAATTGTTGGAAGCATTTTATACGATCCGCTTGGAAATGAATTACACAAAAAAACAGATTTTAGAAGGATATGTGAACACCATCTATTATGGCCACGGCGCATATGGGATTGAAGCAGCCAGCAAATTTTATTTCAATAAAGATGCGAAAGACCTTTCTCTCGCGGAAGCCAGTATGCTGGCCGGCATTCCTAAAGGCCCCAGCATCTACTCGCCGCTTATTTCTTTTCAAAAAGCGAAAGAACGTCAATTATTAATATTGCGCAAAATGGAGAAAGACGGCTATATTACTGCCAAACAACGCCAACAGGCAGAAAAAGAGAAACTAACGATTGTCGGAAAACAATCGGATCCGAAAAACAATATAGCCCCTTATTTTCAAGATGTCGTCAAACAAAAGCTGAAAACGGATTTGGGCTTGGACGATCGAACGATTGAATTCGGCGGGCTTCGAGTCTATACAACCTTAAATTTGAAACAGCAAAAACTGGCAGAAAAAGTAATCCAAAATCAAATCTCTCCAAACTCTCAAATACAGGTAGGGCTCGTGGCAATGGAACCGAAAACCGGCTACGTCACCGCGCTTGTCGGAGGGCGCAATTATGAACAAAGCCCTTTCAATCGTGCTGTGCAAGCCATCCGGCAGCCGGGTTCCACTATGAAGCCCTTTCTCTACTATGCTGCTTTGGAGCACGGCTTTACACCTGCCACAACGTTAAGAAGCGAATATACTGTTTTTCATTTCAACCATGGTCAAAACACCTACACACCGCACAATTTTAACGACCAGTATGCCAACCGTGAAATTACGATGGCACAAGCTTTAGCTGTATCGGACAATATTTACGCCGTCAAAACCAATATTTTTCTTAAGCCGAAAACATTGATCGAAACGGCCAAAAAATTCGGAATTACAACCCCATTGGAAAATGTCCCTTCTTTGGCACTTGGGACTTCCGGGGTCAAATTAATCGAAATGGTGAACGCCTACTCGATGTTTGCCAACGGAGGGAAACAAATCGAGCCCGTTTTTATCAAAAGAGTAGAAGACTCCCACGGAAATGTGATTTATGATAATCACCCTTTGCAAAAGCAAATATTGGATAAACGTCTCGCTTTTGTGATGACCCATATGATGACGGGCATGTTCGATAAAAAATTAAACGGCTACGCAACGGTCACAGGAGCATCAATGCTGAAAGATCTGACAAGACCTTATGCCGGCAAATCAGGCTCGACTTCCGCCGATCATTGGATGATCGGCTTCTCCCCTCAGCTGACAACAGGGATATGGACGGGATACGATAACGGAAAAGAAATAACATTAACAGAGGACAAGAAACTCGCGAAAAAAATTTGGGCCGCTTTTATGGAAAAATCGTTAAAAGGGCAGCCTAAGAAATCATTCAAACCACCAAAAGGAGTGAAAGCGGTCGCCATCAATCCGCTGAACGGAAAACTGGCAACCAAAGACTGCCCCGTTTCCGTAAAGACTTATTTTGTTGCCGGAACCGAGCCGACCGAATATTGTACGGAACACTTGAAGAAAAAAGATCATTCAAATCCAACCAAAAAGAAAGAAGAAAAAAATTGGTTTCAAAGGTTGTTTGGCTTGTAACCAAACGGCCTGCCAACAGAAAAAGCCCGGAATCTGTCTACCGGGTTTTTTCGTGTCTTCATTATTCTTAGTGGCAAACGGTTCGAACATCCTTGTTTTTTCTAACAACTATCTTAGATTTATAAAATAATCGTCGTTCCACACAAAAAAATTATTGCAAGCCATTTTTCAATTGTTCGCTGGATCGCTCCCACATGCCTTTATCATGGCTTTCCAAAAAGTCTTTTAACACTTTTTTGGATTTGGCATCCATATGATCCAATATAAAATGTCCCTTTAACGATTTATCCAATCGGTTCACATGTTCGGGCAAAGATTTGTAGCCTCTTCTTGTTTCTTGATTGACGGTCATTTCGCAAGCGGTCGCCCCGTAATAATAAGGTCCTTCTTCTCCTTGCTGGACGGTCACCCAAACGATCCAGTACGGTTTCCCATCCGGCACTTCTTCCTTATGAGGAGTAAATTTGATTCTCTTCTCTACTTCACTGCGCGCATGCATGGCGCCTAAATCGACAAACGCTTCACCCGCCTCCACGTCAATGATGACCGGTGAAACATTGTCTAGGCTTACCGCTCCTTTTCCGAATCCTCTATGGCCATCCAGTGGATCATTTTTGATAATATGAAACCCGATATTTTTCTTTTTCTCCATGTATCCAACCTCTCCTTGAACAAGATTTTATTCTCAATATATCGCAAACGCTTTCCATATCCAAACAGAGATTTTTTTCATTTTGAATTTACAGTTGAATCAAGCGGCTGCGCCATCCAAGCTGTGATTTGTCAACCATGCCTTCTCCATCGAATCTTCATCTTTCAAGATCATTCTTTACTTTTTATCCCAGCTTCTAATTCTTCCATTTCTAAATTCCATTTATCTCGTGTACTATACAATATTTCAAGGATGAAACTAGAAAAAGAATCTTGATTTTGATCGATTTCTTTTTTTAGTTTTCTGAGATCTTCTCTCAATTTTTCGACTGCTTCTTTTTTCTCATCGATGGACAGATATTCATAAATTTTTCTCATTCCATAACCGCCCTTTTTCAGTCAATGAACATAATAGCGGCAATCAAGCCATAGCCTTGCAATGGCATCTACAATTAGCAACGACTATGTACTTGTTATTCGCACATTTTAAAAAAACGGAGAAAACAACGAACTAAACCCTTGCAAAATCGCCGGCACTACCATATTGAAGAGGGGATGAATCGTATAACGGTCAAGCGGAGTAATGACTAAAATTAAAAAGATCAGCGCCCCATATTGCTCATACTGGCTCATTTTGACCCGAAAAGACGGTGTTGCAAGATCTTCAATAATGCGATATCCATCCAGTGGCGGAAACGGCAGCAAATTAAAGACAAAAAGAACAAGATTCAGCCACAACATCATATTTAATAAATCCACGAAAAACTGCGGCAATGCGGAACCACTTCCGGAACGGATGAAAAAAAACATGATCACATAAGAGAGAAACGCAATCAAAAAATTGCTCAAAGGTCCGGCAATCGATACGAGAACACCGGCCAGCCTTGGGTTATGAAAGCGGCTGCGGTTGACAGGTACGGGACGCGCCCATCCGAAACCAGCAATCAAAAGAAACAACGTTCCGATCAGGTCCAAGTGCGATACCGGGTTTAATGTTAATCTTCCTTCATCTTTGGCCGTAGAATCACCAAATTTATAAGCAACAGCAGCATGTGCAAATTCATGCACCGTAAAAGCCACCACTAAAGAGATAATGACAAACGGAAGTTCCTGAAACGAATAAGCAAAAAAACGATCCAAACTATCGACTCCTTTATTTGATGTTATTTTTAGACAGCCAAACTATTAGGAAAAATGACGGATGCTTCCCCTATTCAACGTGCATCTTTTGTTTTCCTGCCTTTTGAAAAACTTTCCTTTATCAACATCTTATACTAAAACTTTGAAAATTTTATCACAGATTGTTCTTTCCTTGCTGTTTCCAAAAGAAAAGCATAAAATCTGAGATAAGAAAGTATAAAGGAGTGATACATATGCCTTATGTAACCGTAAAAATGCTGGAAGGTCGTACAGATGAACAGAAAAAAGCGCTGGTGGAAAAAGTCACGGAAGCAGTTTCAGAAACGACAGGAGCTCCGAAAGAAAAAGTGACTGTTTTTATTGAAGAAATGTCCAAAAACCATTATGCCGTCGCCGGCAAACGCCTGAGCGATGAAAACTGATCCCGGAACGCCAAGCCTCACTGGGGCTTGGCGATTCCTTTTAATTCTTCAATATACTGGTACGCTTTTTCAATTTCTTCTTCCGTATAGTTTTGCTTCTTTTTTAAGGTGAAAATTTTCTCCTTTACTTCTTCCTCGGACAAATGATCGAAATACAAAACGGTAGATACCAGCTCCAGAAATCGGGCGCTTTGCTCATTCATATGGAGCACGCATTCTTTTAATTTAGGTATCTCCTCTTCATAAAGCTTTAAAAAATCCATTCCTTCTTTTGTAACGGTGTAGCGATATTGGTAATAGCCGCCTTTCTTTTCCTTTTCTTCATGAACAAATCCCATATTGCATAATTCTTCCACTCTCAACGTCAGCTCTTCTGAATAGGGTCCATAAAAATGGAACTGAAACTTTTCTTGAAAAGGAAAGGATATTTTCTTGGCAATGTAAATCATTTTTTGCAATTTTTTTCGACCGATAATTTCCCCACAGGCGGAAAAGGCACTCATCAATTTGACATGTTCTTTTAACAACGTGGTCATCTCCTACTCCAAAATTCCTTACTTACCATTTAAATGTCCAGTATCTCGCGAATTTTTCGTTTGATCGACGGTTTTGAACGGTCATCTTTGAGGAAGTCGGCAGGATAATAGAGTTTATGATCCGTCCTCCTCTTTCCGGATATCGCGTCCACAATATCCGATTCTCTTGACAGTTCTCTTAATTCCCCGTTCCTCATCAGCAAATGAATGGGCAAACGTTCCTCTTCTTCACCTGGGCGATAAAAATCGTAAGGAAGATCTGATGACGAATCCAACACCAAGTAATAATCCGGATTGATTCCGGCCTTTCGAAACAACGACTCTAATTCACTGTATTTCTTATATTCTTTAGCCGGATCAAACTCGATATATTTGAAAAGATTCCTGTTGACAAAGCGATTGGCGAGATCCTTTAAAATCGGATCTTCCTCTTCCTGCCATATTTGGAAATAATAAAGGATAATGGATTCATCCAGCTTCAAATAATCTTCAAGGGTAATATCGCCTTGAAACAAAGAATAGAAGTGAACGGGATCCTGTTTAAAAGAATAACCATTTCGATACAGTTCTTTTGCGCGGTGAAGAATTTTCGTCAACACCACTTCCGCACTTCGAGTCACAGGATGAAAATAAATTTGCCAATACATTTGATACCGGCTCATTATGTAATCTTCTACCGCATGCATGCCGCTGTATTTAAACACCACTTGATCTTCCCGAGGCCGCATAACCCGCAGTATCCGCTCCATGTCAAAATGACCGTAGCTGACGCCGGTAAAATACGCATCTCTTTGCAAATAATCCATGCGATCCGCATCAATCTGACTGGAAATCAAACTGATAACCAACTTATTATGGTACGTTTTGGCTATCACTTCCGCCACTTTTTCAGGAAAATCGCTTCCCCCTCTTGAGAGGACTTGATGGATTTCCGTATCGCCGAGAATGATTTCTCTCGTAAATTGTTCATGATCCAAATCAAAGACTTTTTCAAACGAATGAGAAAAAGGTCCATGTCCGACATCATGGAGCAAGGCGGCGCAAAGCGAAAGTAGACGTTCTTCTTTATTCCACTCAGGTCGGCCATCAAACACATCATCGACAATTCTGCGGACGATTTCATAAACACCAAGTGAATGGCTGAAACGGCTGTGTTCTCCGCCGTGAAATGTCAAAAACGTTGTACCAAGCTGGCGGACTCTCCGCAGTCTTTGAAATTCTTTCGTTCCGATCAAATCCCAAATCATTTGGTCTCTTACGTGAATATACCGATGAACCGGGTCTTTAAACACTTTTTCTTCATCTAACTTTTTTTTGGAATAGTCCATCTCACTGCGCACAGAAGACCCCCACTGTTCCATAATAGCCAGGATAAAGCTCCGTAAAAGCAGGGGGAGGAATGAGTGTTGTGCAATGGCAAAACACTCCTGTACTTCCTCCTTTCAAATTAAAATATGGTGAAATAAAAACGGATTGAACAATGACGTATGATCCGTTCATTAGATAAACGGGAGCAGCACTAGTTGTCCTGCAACCAAAAATGGAAAAACATCCTTTATAATCCCAAAAAAACGAAAAGACTTTGCAAAGATCCTTTTATATACAAAATATCCTATCGCGGGACATCAGGATGTTTGCATCAAAAGCTTTTCTTATGCCAACACCCACGTCATTTGAACGAAACGCAAGGAATTCTCTTTCCTCATCAAACCTATTTCTATTGTATCAGCAAACAGACTTTTGCGAATCCCCCGTCTTCCATCCCAGATAATGAAAAATCACCTTTTCCGTTTGGAATGAGGTGACACGTTTCATCTATTTTAGTCTTTTCTTTACTTTTTCTATCAATTCATCTTCCGTTAATGCTGCAACCGGGCGGTTATTCACAAAGGTGAACGTTTTTTTGCGGCCTGGACCGCAGTAGGATTGGCAGCCGATTTTAATCTCTGCATCGGGATCCAAGGCTTTTAGCTTAGGCAGCAACGTTTTCAAATTGACAGCCTGACAGTCATCGCAAACACGAAATTCGTTTGCCATTCCATACAATCCCTTCTGTTTTGTCTCTTAAAGCTATCGGTATTTTACCCCTTAATTTAGCAGTTTGCAAGTTCAACGGGCAGCCTGTCTCGTTGGAAAAATCGTGATTTCTTATCATGTTCTGCGAATGGGAGACGGGATGATAGACATATGAAAAGGACTTTGATTCCCTCTCGAAAAACATGCCGGGCTCCTTTGTCTGAATTGAACGTGCTTTCTCTTTTTCATCCATAAAAAATCGTATCTGCTTTACGAATTCGTTTTATGATCCTGTTTCCCGGCTGTCGGCATCGTCAACAATAAAAAAATCCCCATTTATATGGGGACCTGAAAAGCAAATATTTATTTCATTTTTGATACGTTCTCTTTTGTAACGAGCTTTAACGGTACAGCAATTTTCTTTTCTACTTTCTTTCCTTGTAAAACATCAATGGCTGCCTGTACGGACTTTTGACCAATCAGTTCCGGCTGTTGAGCCACGGTAGCAGATAATTTCCCTTTTTTGATGGCTTTGATCGCATCGTCATTTCCATCGAATCCAATGACTACAATATCGCGGCCTGAACTTTTGATCGCCTCGATAGCGCCTAATGCCATTTCATCATTATGCGCAAATACCGCTTGAATATTTTTTTGAGCTTGTAAAATATTTTCCATTACATTTAAGCCTTTGGATCGGTCGAAATCGGCAGCTTGCCGCGCGACAATATCCAGTTTTTTATCTGCAATACTATGGAATCCTGCACCGCGTTCACGTGTAGCAGAAGCACCTGGCTGACCTTCAAGTTCAACCACTTTTGCCTTTTCCCCAACTTGATCGATGATATAGTTTGCTGCCATTTTGCCGCCTTTTATATTATCAGAAGCTACAAATGTTGCGACATTTCCCTCGTCAGCTGAACGGTCGATCGTAATAACGGGTATCCCCATTTTATTAGCCGATTTCACAGCAGTCGAAATGGCTGCTGAGTCCGTTGGGTTAATGAGCAAAACGTCAACGCCTTGTTGAATTAAATCTTCGATATTATTGACTTGTTTGGTGGAATCATTTTGGGCATCTACGACTATGACATCCATTCCTTTTTTCTTGGCTTCTTTTAAAATGCCATTTTTTAACGTGACAAAGAATGGGTTATTTAAAGTGGAAATACTGACGCCAATTTTCATGTCTTTTAAATGGTCTTTTTTGGCTGGTTTGGCCCAATTAGGAGGCTCAAGTGAACATGCGCTTAACAAGAGAACGATACACATCATCATTATGCCTGCTAATTTTTTCATTTTGATTTTCTCCTTCAATTACGATGTTATTTTCAAAACTTGATAGGTTTTCAAAAGATTGTTTCCTTATGCTTTTCTCCGATCAATTAAAACCGCTATTAATATGACGACACCTTTTACAACTTGTTGGTAAAAGGAGGAAACCCCCAATAAGTTTAACCCGTTGTTTAATGTTCCAATTATGAGTGCTCCAATTAAAGTTCCGAAAATTCTACCTCTTCCCCCGGATAAACTGGTTCCACCTAAAACAACAGCGGCGATCGCATCCATTTCATAAGCCGTTCCCGCTGTCGGCTCTGCTGAATTTAATCGAGACGTTAAAATCGAACCGGCCAAAGCAGACATCGTACCTGCTAATCCATAAATCATCCATTTTACACGATTGACTTGAATACCAGAAATAATGGCCGCTTTTTCATTACCGCCAATGGCATATGTTTTGCGACCGAATGACGTCTTATGAAGAACAAACCATAAAATGGCGAAGGTAATGATCATCGTAATCGCAGGAACAGGGATTCCCAGAAAGTATCCTTGCCCAAATAATTGAAAGGTGTAATGGTTCCCTAATCCTGTGATAGGGTTGCCGTCTGTGTAAACGAGCGTAAGTCCTCGATAAATCGTCATCGTTGCTAAAGTGGCAATAAAGGGTGCCATTTTTCCTTTCGTAATAAGCAATCCATTAAACATCCCCATGAGCGTACCGAGTAAAACACTAACGATGATGGCCAGAATAGGATCCATGCCTGATACAATCATTCCCGCCATTAAAGCACTTGAAATCGCTAACATCGATCCAACCGATAAGTCAATGCCACCGGTCAAAATAACAAACGTCATTCCAAAAGCAATTAATGCATTAATAGATACTTGTCGCAGTAGATTGAGTATATTTAATGGTGCTAGAAAAGATGGATTTAAAATGGCTACAACTACGAACAATAGAACAAATGCAATCAACGGACCCAATTTTGAGAACACTTGCGACAATGGGCGTTTAGTTGTTTGTGTGTTCATGTAATTTTCCTCCAGTCGCTAACGTCATAATCGTTTCTTGGTCAGCTTCTTTTCCTTGAAGTTCACCTGCGATTTTCCCTTCATGAATGACAAGAATGCGGTCGCTCATCCCTAATATTTCAGGAAGTTCCGAGGAAATCATAATAATCCCCATTCCACGATCGGTTAATTCATTCATGAGCTGGTAAATTTCACGTTTGGCGCCAACATCAATTCCTCTTGTCGGTTCGTCCAAAATTAAAACTTTCGGGCCAATGCCAATCCATTTCGCAATGACCACTTTTTGTTGATTACCGCCTGATAAATTTCCTGCAGCTTCTTCTATTGAAGATGTTTTAATTTTTAAACGCTTGCTCATCATGTCGACGAACTTTTCCTCTTCTTCACTTTGAACGATTCCTTTAGGTGCCAAGCTAAATAAGTTAGGAAGGGAAATGTTTTCTCTAATCGAAAAGTCTAAAATTAATCCTTCCTCTTTTCGGTTTTCCGTTGCAAAAGCCATATGTTTTCGCACAGCATCATATGGATTTTTAATCGTTACTTTTTGGCCGTCTATGAATATTTCCCCTTCATCCAGCGGATCGATGCCGAATAGGCTGCGCATGATCTCTGTGCGTCCCGCACCCATCAAACCGGAAATACCCAAAATTTCCCCTGAACGAAGCGAAAAATGAATGTTTTCGAAGTAGCCTTTTCTTGTTAAATTTTTGACTTCAAACACGATCTTCCCCGGTTTAGGTCGTCTCTCCGGAAAACGATCTTTTAGTTCACGCCCCACCATTTTTTTCACTACTTCATCAAAGTTCGTTTCTTTTATCGGGGAAGTATGGACGGTTTTCCCGTCGCGCATAATGGTAATGCGGTCGCAAATCGTAAAAATTTCCTCCATACGGTGAGAAATGTACACAATCGATACGCCGTCTTTTTTCAAAGATTCCATCAACTGAAAAAGTCTTTGAATTTCCCTGTCTGTTAAAGCAGAGGTAGGTTCATCCATTATGATCACTTTGGCATCGGTCATCAAGGCTTTGGCAATTTCGATCATCTGTTGTTCTCCAACAGAACAAAGACCCGCTTCTTGTTCCAAGGGAAGAGTCATCCCAAGGCGTTTAAAAACATCTTTTGCTAGCGCTTTCATTTTTTTCGTATTTAAAATTCCGAGTTTATTCGTTGCTTCTTTCCCAATAAACAAGTTTTCTAGCACGGTCATTTCCGGCCAAATATTTAATTCTTGGTGAATAAACATGATTCCGGCATCTTCTGCCTCTTTTGGACTTTGAAAATCCGTTTCTTTTCCATCGATGACAATCTTGCCGTTATCTTTTTTATGAAGACCTGTCAAGATGTTCATTAATGTTGATTTTCCGGCTCCGTTTTCCCCCATCAGTGCATGTACTTCGCCGGGTTCTAGCGTAAAATAAACACCATCAAGTACTTTATTAGCACCAAATGATTTATGAATATTTTTCATTTCAATCCGCACTTTTTTCACTCCTTTCCTGTTGAAAAAATGACGCCTGCTTGCAATATACAGTTGGAATAAGGAGTTGCTTCTCCTGTTCGGATGACCGCTTTTGCTTGTTTCATGAACTGTTTCAATTGTTCATGGGAGATAAAATCCACCATTCCGCTAAATTCAGATTCTAAAAATTGAAACTGAGCGGGATTATTCGTTTTGATTTCTTCAGCTGCAATGGCTTTTTCGACGACCATATCATCATGTATGACCTTCACAACCTCTTGAAAGGTAGGAGTTCCGATTTTTATGGCTAAATCAATTTTGGGAATATCTTTTGGCACCGGAAGGCCTAAATCACCGATGACGATCCAATCGGTATGGCCGAGATCCGCAAGGACTTTTGCAATAGAACTGTTCACGATTCCATGTCGTTTCATTTTGCAACCACCCTTTCCACTTCTTCCCGCGTCGGCATTCCACCTTGTGCCCCAAACTTGGTAACCGATAGGGAAGCAGCGCAATTCGCAAATCGCAAGCTTTCTGTTATCGATTTTCTTTCTGCCAAAGCGACTGCAAATGCGGCATTAAACGTGTCCCCGGCTCCTGTCGTATCGACCACATCGACTTTGTAAGACGGAATGACGACTTCCTCTGTTCCGTTATGATAACGCACCCCATGCTCTCCTTCCGTAATGATTAATTTATTCGGTAAAGCGGCAAGCATCTCAGATCGTTCTTTCCCGTCAAATAAAACTTGATATTCATGTTCGTTTGGCGTTAAAAACGTTGCTTTTGATATCACTTCTGGATTAATTTTTCTGGCAGGCGCCGGATTTAAGACAAGCTTCACTTCATTCGAAGCACAAACGTCTGCCACATATTCTACTGTTTCTTCCGGAATTTCTTGTTGAATCAACACTACATCCGCTTTCTTGATGGACTCTAAGGCTATCTCTACATAGTCTGGAGTAATGAAATCATTCGCCCCTTTTACGACAATAATGCTGTTGTTTCCATCCGCCAAAGTAATGTGGGCTGTGCCTGACTCCACGCCTGTAACCGGTTTCACAAAATCGGTTGAAACACCATTTTTTTGTAAATTATCGACGATCAAACTTCCATAATGATCATCACCGACACAACCAATCAATGTCACTTCGGCGCCAAGTCTTGCCGCTGCCACGGCCTGGTTTGCTCCTTTACCGCCCGGCACGGTTTTAAAAGAAGTACCAATAATGGTTTCTCCTGCTTCTGGTCTTCTTGGTGAAGTGACCACTAAATCCATGGACGAACTTCCGACTACCACTATTTTAATCATTAAGACTCCACCTTTCTTGTCGTTTCTCTTTCTATTAATTTTACGGGCAGTTTTATCTGAGTATCCATACATTTTTCTTTTCTTAAAATAGCCAACAAAAGCTTGGCTGCTTCTTCGCCCATTTTATAGGCTGGTTGATGAATGGTGGTTAAGGGCGGAAAAACTAGTTCACTAATGGGGACATCATCGTATCCGATTATTTGCAGATCTTCCGGTATTCTTTTGCCGATTCTCAACGCCTCATGAAGGACAGCGGTTGCCACCACATCATTACATGCCAATATTCCGTCTGTTTTAGGATACTTTTGAAAAACTTCCTTTGCACTGGCTTTTGCTCCATTAAAAGTAAAGGACGTATCCATGACGTAGAAGCAAGCACTGGATTGGCTTAAAACGTCAAGAGCGGCTAGAAAACGTTCTTGTGCAGGACGTATATGCTGCGGTCCTCTTAACACCGTAATCTCTCTGCTCCCGCGTTCCAATAATGTTCTAGCTGCCAATCTCCCTCCTTGCTGATGATTGGAGTAAACAGAAGGAAATTGATCTGTCGTTCGATCGAGCAGCACGACAGGAATTTTTAAATTCAAAAAACGATCTGAATGGATCGTGGATGCAATGATGCCCATTACATGATTTTGAAGAAACGTTTCAATATAACGAAACTCCTTTTCCATATCTTCATCGCTGTTGCCAACGATCAAACGATATCCCTCATGTTGAACAGCATCTTCCACACCACGGGCTAATTCGGGAAAAAAAGGATTCGTGATATCTGGAAGCAAAAGACCGATTAGTTTGGATTCCCGCTTGTATAAAGATCTAGCCACTTCATTCGGCTTGTAGTTAAGCTTTTGAATGACTTCCAGAACTAATTTTTTCGTATCCTCCTGTACATATCCGCTCTTGTTTAAAACACGGGAAACCGTTGCTACAGAGACCCCCGCCTCTCTCGCAACGTCTCTAATCGTCACCAATTGGTTTCACCTCTACGAAAACTGTAACCGTTTACATATATCTTACTCTTTCATGCTAAAAAGTGCAATCCTTAATTTTTTGTAAAAAAATCATGATAAATTAGTTTGTTCTCTTTCTCCAAGTTGAACGAATACATTCTCTCTTAAAACGGCTTTGCTTGCTCAGAATTTTTTAATGAACTCGAAATAGCCTCGTTCTTTTGGAAGGTTGATAAGGTTGATCTTCCCGGTCTCATGAATGCCTTCTTCTTAGCAGAGTGATTTCTTTTTGATCACCAATAAAACAAAGAAAAATTTTGCCATTAATCCTTCATTCCCAAAATCCGCAGAGTGATGATTGTCGCCGAAACGGTCATTTACTCTCCTTTTTTCGCCGTCCAAAATTCCATATCAAACTATTACTCAAAATATTTTCTTGCAAATGTATAAAACTATTCGTTATTGACCAAGATGTAAATAAGAAAAAAACATTTTTACAAAAGGGAGTTGAGAACCATGAAAACACGCCAGGATGCCTGGACTGAAGAAAATGATCTGCTTTTAGCAGAAACTGTACTGCGTCATGTAAGAGAAGGAAGCACTCAATTAAACGCTTTTGAGGAAGTTGGGGACAAGTTAAACCGGACGTCTGCTGCTTGCGGCTTTCGCTGGAACGCTGTCGTCCGCCATCAATATGAAAAAGCTCTTCAGCTTGCGAAAAAGCAGCGAAAACAGCGGCAAAGGCTGTTAGGCAAAGACCAAGGAGGCAAAAAGAAACTTCTTTATCAGCCGCCTGTGCCTTCCATAGAGGAAGTGGAAGCGATGTCCCTGCCCGTGGCAAACGATAATCTAAAAACCGGAGAACAAGAAGCGGCATTGCCTGCTGTTATCGCACCAAGCGGTGAAATCACGCTGGAAAAAGTCATTGCATTCTTGCAAAACATGACCCATTCCAACTACCACGCAGATATTTTAAAAAGCGAGAATGCCAGATTGAAGCAGGAAATTGCGACCTTAAAGCAAGAAAAAGAAGAATTGGAAAAGAAAGTGAAAGAACTAGAAAAAAATTCTATGATTATGCAAGAAGACTACGAAACTTTAATAAAGATTATGAACCGCGCCCGCAAACTAGTCTTGTTTGAAGACGAGGAACCGGCTCCGACTACTTTTAAAATGGATCGAAACGGAAATTTAGAAAAAGTGGCTGAATGATTATAGAAAGATCTGTCCTCCGCCGATGCTTTGGCGTTGAGGACGGATCTTTTTTGCATTAGCAGGAGGCAGCCAAGAGCTTTTCGTTGCGTTCAGTTACCCGCTTCAGGTAGTACTGATAAAGCTCTATTTCTTCCCCTTCCAATTGGCTCATATAAAGGGTTTCACTGACCGTTTTTAATGCCGTGAAAAATCGGGTCATCACTTTCGTCATCGATAAAGCTGGGTCGATTAACTCAGCGAGGGAGGCCATCACTTCCGGCCGAATTTCGGGGTACTCCCACTTGGTTACAACGTCTTTTTTCCCAGCTTGGTAAAATTTTCGAATCAACTCCGCTCGTTCTGCCCCGCTTCCGGTGACGCCTATATAAATTTGGACGGCAACGCCATTTTTTATTCGTCTTTGCGATATCCCGGCAAACTTTTTTCCGCGAATGCTCAAATCATAGCTTCCGGGACAGTAAGAACCTATGATTTCTCTCGCTTCGATTTCTTCAGGATAATCGTGAAACATTAATTGAACCAGCTTCCACACGGCATCATACCCTCTATCAATATCGATGCCTTTTTCCGTATCCGGAAATATTAAAGAAAGATTTAAAACTCCTTCATCAAGCAATACAGCCAGTCCGCCCGAGTTTCGGACAATATAGCGGTAGCCCGCATTTTCTAAGACTCTTAAACCATCTTGAAGAAAAGGAAGTTTCGTATCTTGGGTGCCAAGAACCACCGTCTGATGGTGAACCCACGCTCTTGCAGTCGCAGGGGAAGCACCTGCTCCAACGGAAGTGCAAAGCGTATCATCAGCCGCGAACGATTGCAAAGCGTCAAACATCGGCCCTAAACTTGATTGGTCGATAATCCTCCACGCTTTCTGTTGTAATAGAGCCAAAGCATTACTCATCAAAAAATTCTCCTTCAGTCATCGTTTCGTGATCCTATTATATCACCGCTATTTCACGGATGGAAAGAATAGAAAGCGATTGTTCGCCTGCCTAAAATAAAGGTCCACTTCTAGGAAATTTTCGGTTTCTCTCATTGTAATCCCTCTTTCTAAATGAAGCTTCAAGAATTAGCCACAACTGCACAGGTTTCTTTTCAGATGAATAGGGACAAACTATGGTATATTAAAAAAAGAGAAAGTTGAAGCATTTTGAATAGGAGTTGATATCGTTGAGTGAAGCTGCGCAAACACTGGACGGCTGGTACGTCCTTCATGATTTTCGAACCATCGATTGGGCCCTGTGGAAAACTCTTTCCAGCGAAGAACGTCAATTAGCTCTGGCTGAACTTAACCGTTTCTTAGAAAAATTAGAAAAAACACAAGCTGAACAAAAAGGCAGCCATGCGCTCTACTCCATCGTGGGGCAAAAAGCCGATATAATGCTTATGACATTGCGCCCAACAATGGAAGAATTGAACGAGCTGGAAAATGAATTTAATAAACTAACAATCGCGGAGTTTACGATCCCGAGCTACTCATATGTATCCGTCGTGGAACTAAGCAACTATCTCCCTTCTGATTCCGATGAAGATCCATATGAAAATCCATATGTGCGTTCTCGGCTTTATCCCATTCTGCCAAAATCGAAATACATTTGCTTTTATCCAATGGACAAACGCCGGCAAGGAAACGACAACTGGTATATGCTTCCAATGGAAGAACGCCGTGAATTGATGAGAAGCCACGGATTAATCGGACGTAAATATGCCGGCAAAGTCAAACAAATTATTTCCGGTTCGGTCGGTTTTGACGATTACGAATGGGGAGTTACCTTATTTGCCGACGATGTTCTCCAATTTAAAAAATTGGTCTATGAAATGCGTTTTGATGAAGTAAGCGCCCGCTACGGCGAATTCGGTTCATTCTTCGTCGGTCCGTTGTTGGAAAAAGAAAAACTTCCTCAATTTTTTCATATCAATGAATAAATCGAGATAGGTCCTTAAGAGCCAAACTCTTAAGGACCTTTTTCTTTCTCTCCGTTTATGAAAACCTGTATTCTTTCCCCCTAAAAAACTTTGTCGCAAAATTTGTACAATTCATTAAGAAAGCTGTTCATTTTTTGAAGATGCTTGCATAAGTATGAAAATGGGCTATTTCATTAAAAAACATAAAGACGCTCTTCAAAAAGTGAGGTGAAATACAGAAAAACTGCCTATAGCGAAGATGGTGCTTTTTCTGTCTGTTTTATAGGAAAGGTAAGCCTATAATCCATAAAAGATGGATGTTCCAATGCCATTGCTTTCCTGTTTGCAACTGATAAGACCTATTGGCAGCGCCATGCTTCCAACCTCCGAAGACATATCAGAAGAGCCAGAAATAGAAAATGGTTGGCAAAAGAACCATTTCACCCGTCAACTAAAAAGTGGTTGTTTCATGAACAGTTTCCTGAATAGAACCAGGCAGGTCTATTCCTTTTACTTTCTATTAAACCTCTTGCCCAAGGTGTATGAATATTAGAATAAGGAGGAGCTCGAATGAGGCAACAACCAAGTGGTAACCAACAAGTGTATTATACTTATCCGCAAGGATATCCGGCTCAAGCGGTCCAGCCAAGCCCATATCCTCATGTACCCTTTTACCCTGGAGCGAGCCAGCAACAGCAGCAAGTAGGAGGTGCTGCTCCAAGCCAACAAACTCCAACCAGCGTCGCTCAATATATTCCGGGAATGCTTCCCCTAGAGCAATCGTATATTGAAAATATTTTACGGCTGAATAAAGGGAAACTCGTCACCGTATATATGACATTTGAAAACAATCGAGAATGGAATGCCAAAATCTTCAAAGGAATTATCGAGGCAGCCGGCCGCGATCATCTTATTATAAGCGACCCGCAAACAGGCACACGCTATTTGCTTCCTATGGTATACGTGGACTACATTACATTTGAAGAACCGATTGAGTATGAATATCCGTTTGCAGGCGGAGGCGGCGGACCAGGCGGATCGTACCAGCCAAGATAACGTGCCCTTTATTGGGGTGTTTTAAGCGTGATGATCCTGCTCGTTTAACGATTCAAATGCATGATTTCTATCCCTAGCTTCGCGGATATCACAAGCACAAAACAGAAACAATCAAAAAAAGAAGAGGCCCCTACAAAAGCGGATGGGATCGCCTCTTCCTTTTAATATTTGATTGTATTGACAATCCAATCTTTTTACATCCACTTGGTTGCTGCCAAAACAAGCAAAAACCAACCTATTAAAAACGAGATCCCGCCTAAAGGAGTAATGGCCCCCAAAATATGAATTTTCGTCAAACTGAGTACATACAAACTTCCCGAAAAGAGCACAATTCCAATAAACAAAAGCCATCCCGACCAAGAAATAAGTGAACTAGCCGGATATTTTCCCGCTAAAATGGCGACAATCAACAGCCCAAGTGCATGAAACATTTGATATTGGACGCCGGTTTTCCAAATATCCATATACTTTTGTTCCAATTTTCCTTCCAGTCCATGTGCGCCAAACGCCCCCAACGCCACAGCCAGCAGTGCATTAATAGCCCCTATTATGACAAAAATTTTCATCCTGTTCCCTCTCCCTTCAAGGTTTTGCTGCCACTTATCTATACAGCCATCTGCTTAAAAAGCATTTTAGTGTTTCCATCTCCGGGTCCAGCGGCAAAAAATTCGTTAAAAATCAAAAATGGAATCTCCGTTGGCTCCATCATCCGTTTCCAGCTTGTTTCCTTGCAAAGGCAAAGCCCTTTCTTCAGCAGGACTGACAGGCGTGCTGTTCTCTTCCAAAAATGCCGCAGGGTTCAATTGTGAATCGAGCACAACTTCACACAGAGTTTTTATGGTATAAAGATGCTGATATAATGCATCGCTATTTTCTTCTTGGCGCGCCTTTTTTGTTTCCTCTTCAATTTTCTTTAAAAGTTGATAATGGCTGATCTGCAAAATCTCCACCTCCCTAAGCCCATTTTTAAACCCTTCTCTGTTTCACGGATTAAAAGTCCTCTATTGGCTTTATCGGTATGCTTTCAAAATGAAAAGGACATCATAATTCCATTATGATCGTTCTGAAATATGTAATTCAAGCGAAAAAATTCTTCTGTAAATCGTCGCCACTTTTTCAAATAATCCGTAAAACAAGGCCCGAAAACCGAGTATTTTCACAGTATGCTTTGTTTTGCTACAATATGGGTCGTATAGATCTATTCTATCAAAACAGGTCTAATTTTTACATTTGTATGGGAATCAAAAAAGAAAGGAGACGATCATGATGAACACTAATCTCGAATGGCTGCAAGAAATAGACGGGAGCCTATGGCTGACAGAAAATGACCGAAATACGCTGAAAATCAGTTATAAACTAAAAGAGATTCTTTTCTCAGAACAATCCCCCTATCAACATGTCATGATTGTAGATTCGTATGATTTCGGAAGAATGCTGGTTTTAGACGGGGTTGTACAAACGACTTCCTTGGATGGACACATTTATAATGAAATGATTACCCATGTTCCTATTCTGCTTCATCCCCATCCTAAAAAAGTGCTCATTATCGGAGGCGGCGACTGCGGCGCAGCAAGAGAGGCAGCCAAACATCCCGGCATCGAACAAATCGATATGGTGGAAATTGACGAACTGGTAGTGAAATCTTGCAAACAATATTTACCGGATGTTTCAGGGAACTTATCCGATCCCCGCGTTCAATTTATTTTTGAAGACGGGATTGAATTCGTGAAAAATCGCCAAGACGAATATGATGTGGTCATCATTGACTCCTCCGATCCTGTCGGGCCCGCAGAAGCATTATTTACACATGACTTTTATGCAAGCGTAGAAAAAGTATTAAAAAAAGACGGCATTATAGTATGTCAAAGTCAATCTCCTTTGTTCCATCAGGAGATTCTTAAACAAACGTTTGATCATATTCAAAATTTATTCCCTTATGCCGGTGTCTATAAAGCTGTTGTTCCAACCTACCCAGGAGGAATGTGGAGTTTTACGCTAGGATCAAAAGTCTATCCGATTGATACTAACAGCAAACAAGTACCTAACCTTGATACCAAATATTTCAACGCCGAAATTTTCCAAAGCTGTTTTCTTCTCCCTCAGCAAATGAAAAACCTGCTGAAATAAACTTCTTTCTATATCCATGCATGCAAGAAAAGCTGGAAATTCACAACAGATTCGTTTGGATGATAAAAAATCCTTCAAGCATTTTGTCGAAATGTTTCACGTGAAACATTTCGACTTTTGTTGTTATTTGTCAAAAGAATGAAAGATTGGGAATTTGCCAGTCAATTTCTGTCTCACCTATTTCCCGCAAAAAGCGATTTGCTTTTGAAAACGGACGGCTGCCAAAAAATCCTCGGTTTGCGGACAATGGACTAGGATGCGGCGAGCGGATGATAAAATGCTTCGTCTGATCAATCAGCGGCAATTTGCTTTGAGCCGGACGCCCCCACAAAATAAATACCGCCGGTTTTTCTCGATTATTGATGAGCGAAATCACCCGATCGGTAAATTGCTCCCATCCTTTTCCGCGGTGAGAATGGGCTTCTCCTTGACGAACCGTTAAAACTGTATTTAACAGCAAAACGCCTTGGCGCGCCCAAGGGATCAAACAGCCGTTATCAGGAATATAGCAGCCTAGATCATCATGCAATTCTTGAAAAATATTTTTTAAAGAAGGAGGGATTGGAACATTCGGTTTGACTGAAAAACTTAAACCGTGGGCCTGATTAGGTCCATGATAAGGATCTTGCCCTAAAAGCACTACTTTTACGTTCTTGTAGGGAGTAAAATGAAGGGCATTGAAAATATCATACATGTCCGGATAAACAATTTTTGTTTGATATTCTTTTTTTAAAAATTCACGCAAGCGTAGATAATATTCTTTTTCAAATTCTTCCTCCAATAACGGAGCCCAGTCATTGGATAGAATTTTCTTTTTCATTCGTTCCCACCTTTGCCTTTTCCATGAAATGTTTATTCTTGATTCAACTATACCTTATCAATTTTTGTCGAAATGCGCTACTTCCAACGAGCAAAGAAGGATTCCGTTATCTTCGCCATCAAAAAATTTTCGAAGTTGCTGTATACACAACAGAAAGCGCATCATCAGAAAAACAAAGATTTCAAAAAATTTTTCAAAGAAAATTTTTCAAACATTCGTTTAAGAAAAAATACAAAAGTAAAAGAGCGGCCGGATGTTGAAACGGGCCGCCGCTTGTTTATGGACATTAACAGCTATCCTAAAAGAGTTTGATAGATTTTTTTTGCCGTGGCTTCATCTTTCGTGCCGTGAATCAAAGCTCTGCCATCTTGAAATAAAACGATGCGAAGATCCTCTTTTTCAATGGATAATAAATAAGGATTCCCCTCTACATTCCAGCCTGCTCTTCTCCATTGAAGAGCGAGTGCAGATAGCTCCATGTCTCGTTTTTTCCCCGGCCTTACCTGCACTGTGTCCCTTCCGCAAAGAACGGTTGTTTTTGTGCGTGCTTCCCGAGACAAGAAAGGATAAGCAGGCTGTGCCCCGCAAGATAAGCAGCTTTCATCCTTTAATGCCCCCGCTTTGATTTCCAAATGATCGTTTTTCCAAAGATCAAAGCTTACAAAAGACGGACGCAAATCTTCTTGATGGTCGGTTAAAATCTTCAACGCTTCCGCCGACTGATAAGCAGCCACCATTTGAACAGCCGGTCCGATCACTCCCACCGTGTCGCAAGTCAATCCTTGCATCGGCATTTGCTTTAATAAGCATTGAAGACAGGGAGTTTTTCCGGGAACAATCGTATAAGTCATTCCAAAACTTCCCACACAAGCTCCAAAAATCCAAGGAATTCGATATTTTTGGGAAATGTCATTGATTAAAAAACGAGTTTCAAAGTTATCCGTACCGTCCAATATGAGATCGACTTCCTGCGCCAACTCTTCCAGCAATGCAGCATCTGCCTCGCCGACAATGGAATTTACATCAATGAGACCATTGATCTCTCCAAGCCTTTTTTCTGCCGCGGCCGCTTTTGGCCAGCGCATGCGAGCATCTTCCTCACTATATAAATGCTGCCGTTGCAAGTTGCTTTCTTCCACGTAATCGCGATCAATGACGGTCATCCGGCCTACTCCCGCTCTAGCCAATATTTCGGCTGTTGCAGAACCTAAAGCTCCGGTCCCCACGATCAAAACATGCTTTTGGGAAAGCTTCTTCTGTCCTTCTCTCCCAATTGGTTCAAACAGTATTTGCCGGGAATACCGTTCCATTGCTGCACCTTCTTTCCGTTAAAATAGCATCCTGTGGCGCTTGTTATCCCCCGCTAACAGGTGGAATAAAGGCAACGACATCTCCCTCTTTTACTCTGTAGTCTTCCGGAACGAATTCTTCATTGACAGCTGTCATAGCAGAATCGAGCCGGCTGGCGTGAAACTGTTCCACCACTTCTTTTTTTATTTGTTTGATCGTTTTTCCGGCTCCTTCTATTTCTGCTTCGGATTGCCCCGTTTCTTCACGAAGATGAGCAAAAAATAAAATACGAATCATCCTACATCCTCCATTTCTTCCTTCATGCCTGCATTGCTTGCACGTTTACTTCATCCATTTCACCAGGGACATTATGATTCCTGCGGTGGTTTCCCATCGGAATAAGCAATCGTGCCTTGCTGATTTCCAATCCACTCTTCTCCGTCTTCCCAATGCTCTTTTTTCCAAATCGGCACCATTTCTTTTATTCTTTCAATAGCATAGCGGTTTGCCTCATAGGCGTCCTTCCGATGCGGAGTGGAAACAGCAATCGCTACCGCAATATCAGAAATGTCCAGCCGGCCGATTCGATGCACGATCGCCGTTTTAGCCCCCGGCCATCTTTTTTCAATTTCCTCTCCAATTTGTCTCAATTTCTTTTCTGCCATGGATTCATAGGCTTCATATTGCAAATAAAGGGTCTTTTTCCCGTTTGTCAATTCTCTTACCGTACCTAAAAACGTCACAACCGCACCTGCTTCAGGCCGGACCACCTGCTGGACTACCTCTTCCATTTTGATTGGCTGTTTTGTAATCTTAAACATCGTTTCTTTTCATTCCTTTTATTATCGTTTTCACCACTTTGAACGATTCGGGATCATTCATATTCCAAAAAGCATTCGCATATTCTGCTTTTAAAGCATCAGGAACATCGTGTTCCGCCACGATCTTCATATCCAACAAGCGGAGGAATTCTTTCAAACGATATTGCTTGCGCTTAAGCTGAATTTTGGCCGCTTCTTTCGCTGATGTCTTATAAACAGCGAATAAAGGATGAAGAATCCCATCCGTCATAGGGATAATGGCATCTTGATCGGTCTTTGCCAATTCGTCTATCATCCATTTCCCGATACGTCTGGAAGCGAACGGCATATCACAAGCCACAAACAAGTTCATCTCCGTATCCGAATGAAGAAGACCCGTATAAATTCCTGCAAGCGGCCCGCATCCTCGAAAAGACGCATCGTCTGGCAGCTGGGGAAGATCCATAGAATAAGAATGACTGCCCGTCAGCAACACCATTTTAGAAGTCAACGGTTGAAACTCATCCTTTAATCGCTCCAGCATGGTTTTCCCATCGACTTCCAAAAGTGCTTTATTCATCCCCATTCTGGTCGATTGACCGCCAGCCAACAAAAACACCGTTGTTTCCACTTGTCTCGTTCCCCTCTATTGCGCTGCTTACATTGAAGATTCACAAAATGAAAATCACAGATTAAAATTTATTCCGATGGTTTTTGCCTCTTTGACAAATAAACATTCTTCCCAATAGTGTAATGTAGCGTTGCATCCGTTCAAAAGTTACATGAACATCTTTCAGTTGTTCTTTTTCCTTGATTTTACTATATCGTTAAACAACGAACAAACCTTTTGACAGAAAACGCTTTATTTTTCCGACAGCGTCAAAACGTCCAAAAGTATTTTCTCCCACAGCGGCATATGGAAACGATCAGAACTTGTGTAAGCGGAAGCCTTTGCGGTCAGCCGCCGAATTTCGGACTCTGTTCACTCGTCAGCAACGCTTCTATAGTAAGCACCGTTTGAAAAGAAGTTCAAACAATTAGTGTGAAAGAAAAGAAATTTAGAAGGGGACAATCGACCGTTACGAACATTTTGCAGAGAGTCTTTCATTGCCCAACTCTTTTCGCAATTCTATCTGTTTTCTAGTACAATGAATCTATATATTTTTGTATAGAGGTGAAGAAAATGGAGCCGATTCTCGCTGACAAGGTCCAAGAATATATCAATCAATTCGCCGGCAAAGATGTGTATATCCATGTGGAAACGACGAACGGCGCTTATGCTTCTCATTTTAACGAAGGCTTTTTTTCGGCCGGTTGTTTTATCCGGAATGCCAAAGTAAACTATGAACATGGCAAAATCGCAGGAACAGGTCCATATCGGATCGGTTTGAAGTTGGATCTCGGATGGATTTACGTAGAAGGCCTCACCCATTTTGAACTGGATGACCAAGGACGACTGCTTCTTTCGGGGCATGGCCATGACGGAAAATTAGCGGCTGCTTTGGAAATCAGCCACACACCGTTCGACTAAGGAAAGGAGCGATTTTAGAACATGAACAAAATCGAAAAAGAGCGTCATGTGCTGGTTATTTATCCACATCCGGATGATGAAGCACTGGGGGTTTCAGGAACACTTGCCATTTATGCGAAAAACAACGTTCCTATCACCTATGCGTGTCTGACATTGGGCGAAATGGGAAGAAATTTAGGCAATCCGCCGTTTGCTACTCGAGAAACATTGCCCAAAGTCCGTAAAAAGGAACTCGAGAAAGCAGCTGAAGTGATCGGCATTCAAGATTTGCGAATGATGGGGCTTCGCGATAAAACGGTGGAATTTGAAGATGACGAAAAAATGGTCAAACTGGTGACTGATTTAATCGAAGAACTGAATCCATCGTTGATCATTACTTTTTATCCCGGCTACTCCGTCCACCCGGACCATGAAGCTACCGGACGTGCGGTTGTAAGAGCGGTGCGCCGAATTCCAGTGGAAAAACGGCCGAAGCTATACTGCACAGCCTTTTCCAAAGACTGCGAAAGAAATCTAGGTGAACCCGATATTGTAAACGATATTCGTGAAGTACAGGATATCAAGATCGCTGCTTTAAAAGCGCATATCTCCCAAACCGCTTGGATGCTGAAGGGATTGGAGGAAAGCATAGCTCAAAACAATCCGATCAGCGAACGGTTAACAACAGAACGTTTATGGAGCTATCAATGGGATCGTGACGAAGTAGATTGATCCTATCTTTGTCATAAACGCTCGTCAAAGAGCAGCACTTTGCCTTTCATCTCTAAGCGATTGTTTTATTTTAAAAAGGCAATGATCGCAAGAAAGAGTTCGATCGCAACCAATACCTATCAAACCAATTCTACACAAAAAAGCCAGCCCACTTCTTTCACGTTGGTACTGGCTTTTATTATTTTTCTTATCCACTCATCGCCTGCATCAAAACAGGAAAGAACCGATCCTATGTAAACTCTTTGGAGCGTCTTCTCTTTGACTTTGATCATCATCCCTTAATGAGGCGCCATGAGCTGGATGAAGATAGTGAACTACCCGCTACCTACGCTTCGCTTAGAGGTGGAGGCTTCTAAGGTAATCGCACCTAACGGTACGAAATTTACTTAGCTATCGAGCCTGTTCCATGCTCTATTTATGATGATGTTAATGCCAACAGTCGCAATCCTTCACGCTTGATATTGATAGAAGCATTCCAATCTCTATCTGCTACAAAACCACAATCACAATGGAATATGCGCTCAGAAAGAGATAGAGACTCCTTTACTTGACCGCAACATGAACAAGTTTTGGATGATGGAAACCACTTATCTATTTTGAGAAGCTTTTTCCCCTGCTCCTCTAACTTGTATTGGAGAAATTTCGTGAACATGCCCCATGCATGATCAGCAACGCTTTTGCCGAAATTTAGTGCTTGGGACATTCCCTTCATGTTGAGGTCTTCGATAACCACGCAATCATATAGTTTCGCTAATTTGTACGATTCCTTATGTAGAAAGTCTTTTCGTTGGTTCGCAATTCTTTCATGTAGCTTCGCCACTTTTAGTCGTTGCTTGTGCCAACGATTAGAACCTTTCTTTCTGCGTGATAGAACACGCTGTTCTTTCGCTAATTTTCCCAAGGCTTGGCGATAGAAACGAGGGTAATTGGCTGTCTTACCTTCTTCACTATCGACAAATAAACCGTTCATGGAAAAATCTAAGCCAACAACAGCTTGTACTTCTTTTTGTACAGGTTGATGTTCGTATTCAGTGAGAATAGAAACATAGTATTTTCCTGTTTTTGTTCGAGAAACCGTACAAGACTTGATGATATGATGTGACGGAATTTCTCGATGTTGTTTGATTTTTACAAGTTTCAGTTTCGGTAATTTGATATAACCATCCAAAAGCATAATGTTTCCGTTGACCACGTTGGTTGTGTAGGACTGTCTCGCCTTTCGGCTTTTGAACTTTGGAAATTCAGCACGACCAGAGAAGAAGTTTTGGTATGCCTTCTGCAAATTCAGTTGAGCGTTTGCCAACGCAAGGCTGTCTACTTCTTTGAGCCATGGAAATTCCTTTTTGTACTTTGCAGGAGTCGGGAATTTTTTTTGCTTTTTCAAGGCTTCTTTGTCGTCCTTGAATGGTTCATATGTTTCCATTCGTTCAGCCAACATTTTGTTGTAGACGAAACGAACGCAGCCGAAGGTTTTTGTAAGAAGTTGCTCTTGTTCTTGTGTTGGGTACAGACGAAATTTATATGCTTTGTTTGCCATATCAAATCACCTCACTTCCTCCCTTGATTTTCTATATACTGCTTTATCACTTCAATGGGCGCACCACCTGTTGTAAGTAAGCAAAAGCTTCTTGACCAAAAATACTCTTTCCAAAGTTTTCTTTTCACTTGTGGAAAATGCTTTTTGATAAGTCTTAGAACTTGCACTTTTATAGGCATTGATGAACTTTGATAGTTCACTCGTAAAATATCGCAGACAAGTGATTGATGATACCATATCTGACTATGCAAAAGATATGTTTATTCGACTTGGTGAAAATTACAATATTTCCTTGGTCGAATGGAATCACGATATTGACCATGTGCATATTTGTTCAAAGCACATCCGAATGCCTTCCATTTATATAACACTGATTATATCATAGCACAAAAAAGAGACAGCTTTAGGCTACGCCTAACCGAAATTCATCTCCCACTTTCACTGGTGCCTCCGCACTTTCACGTTTAGAAGTAGGAGACTTCTTTCGGAGGGAAGTTAAATTAAAAAATTAAATAAAAGCGGGTCATTGTTAATTTCCATATACGGGAAGCCTTTGCGATTCATACGCTCAATCAGCGGGTAATAGTCTTCCCGTTTTTTCAATTCAATGCCTACAAGCACCGGTCCTTCATCACGGCTATTCTTTTTCGTGTATTCGAATCTTGTAATATCATCATGCTCGCCTAGCACATCAGACATAAATTCCCTTAATGCACCAGCGCGCTGCGGGAAATTGACGATAAAATAATGCTTTAATCCTTCATAAATAAGAGACCGCTCTTTGATTTCCTGCATTCGCGAGATATCATTGTTTCCTCCGCTTAAAACGCAGACAACATTTTTTCCTTTTATTTGATCTTTGTAAAAATCCAAAGCGGCGATAGGAAGAGCCCCTGCAGGTTCGGCCACAATCGCATTTTCATTGTATAAATTCAAAATCGTCGTACAAACTTTTCCTTCCGGCACCACCACGATGTCGTCCACAACTTCTTTGCAAATTTCCATTGTTAAATCTCCTACTTGCTTGACCGCGGCACCGTCAATAAACGGATCAATATTTTCTAAGTTCATCACTTTTCCGTTTTCCAATGATTTTTTCATACTTGGCGCCCCCTCCGGTTCAACGCCAATAATTTTTGTTTCCGGGCTGATGCTCTTTATATAAGAGCCGACGCCGGAAACTAATCCTCCCCCACCTATTGCAGCGAAAACAAAATCCACCGGTTCAGCACTGTCATTCATAATCTCTACCCCAACCGTTCCTTGTCCCGCAATAATGCGAGAATCATCAAACGGATGCACAAATATCATATCTTCTTTAGCACAACATTCTCTTGCTTTCATATATGAATCATCAAATGTATCTCCTGTTAAAATCACTTCTACATAAGAGCCGCCAAATAATTGAACTTGGGAAATCTTTTGCCGTGGAGTCGTCGTCGGCATAAAAATTTTTCCGTAGATTCCCAAATTTTTGCACGAATAAGCCACTCCTTGAGCGTGATTGCCGGCACTGGCGCATACGACTCCTTTTTTCCTTTCTTCTTCTGTCAAGCTCTGGATGAAGTGGTAGGCACCGCGTATTTTGAAAGAACGGACGATTTGCAAATCTTCCCTTTTTATATAAATATTGCATTGATAACGTTCGGATAATCGTTCATTTTTTTGTAGAGGTGTTTTTTCCACTACATCCTTCAGCATTTGATTGGCTACTACGATGTCTTCCACACTGATTTTTGTCAAAGCTTTGCTCATCATAACGCCCCTTCTTAATATTTGAATTTTAAAAATAATTCTAACACATTTTCGGTCAAATAGATGAACAAATTTTCTTAAAATGATGATTTTTATGATAGCTCACCTTTGAATCAAGCGCGAAAATAAACATAACATCATCTTAGCCAATGCCACTGATGATAAAAGAAAACTTACCACCAGCTAAGAATTTACATTCCCTACTGACGGTAAGTTCGATAAGCTGTTTTTGGATAGCTTATTGTCTCTATTGAATTTATTCGTATCATTCGGTCTTGGGAACTTTTAAAGAACTTCCAGTATTGCTTTTCCAACCCCATCTTCGTCATTCACCGCTGTCTCATGGCTGCAAATTTTTTTGATATCCGGATGGCCATTTCCCATCGCAACAGAGCGCCCCACTCTCTCAAACATAGAGAGATCGTTCAAGTTATCGCCGATCGCCATTGTTTCTTGCATAGATATGCCCATTCTTTCAGTAAACCACGTCAATGCGATTCCTTTTTGAGCTTTATTATGCGTCACTTCCAAATTCTCGCTTCCAGATGAACTTACCGAAATTTCCGGAAGCGCTTCTAATTTCTCTTTGACCCTCATCAATTCACTAGGATTTTTTGAAACAACAAGGAATTTATAAACAAGCTGATCATTGCTTTCGATAACGTGTTCATAGTTTTCTACAATCTGAATATGTCCTTTGGAGTATCGGTTTTTGGCCATTTCATAAATTTGATCCTCCGGCATATCTGGATTTGCCGTTTGAAAGATGTTCATTAACGTCTGAACGCCTTTTTCATAATGATCCGTATATATCCCTTTGTTAGTAAACACTTCGTAATAAGTATCCGAATGATAAAGAATTTCATAAATATCGAGGGATTGTTTGGCCGATAATTCATTTGTATGAATGATTTCGCCTTCTTTTGTTCTCACTTCCGCTCCATTCACACAAATAATTGGGCACTGTAAGCCAGCTTCCGCTAATACTGTTTGGGCTTCATCGTACGAACGCCCTGTGGCAATCACGACTTCTATTCCCTTTTCTTGGGCTTTTTTGATGGCTGTACGGTTACCCTCGCTAATCATCTGCCGGCTATTTAACAGTGTTCCATCCATGTCTGTAGCAATACATTTAATCATGCATTTCACCCTTATCTATTTCCTCATTACACTTTCAGCAATTCATTTCTATCTTACCATTTTTTAAAGACAAGATCAGTTTTCCGCACCCGTTTAAAGGCTGTCGAAACTTCAGTCCATCGAGTAGGAGGGAGCGATTAACTCCCGTCCTCTCACACCACCGTACGTACGGTTCCGTATACGGCGGTTCAATTAAGATAATTGACGCAAGTCTTTATAACTTCCGTGAATAGCTGTTCTCTTTATGCCAGTGGTCACTCCACCCTCCAAGAGGTCTCCCACGGGATTCACCGCTTCCTCCCTCAAGTGAGGTACTACGTTTTCTGTGTTCATCATGACTCACTGAATACCAAGGGCTATTCTCTCTTAATTGTTCGGTCCTTCTTAGTTGTTCTAGACCAACTAATACTATGACCTCTGCTGACTTCTGACGGTTCAGCTACTTATCACTAAGTAGGTTATGAAGAGTACTTCACATATCCGCCAGACCTCCCCGGGTAAGTACATGCACTTTCACACCATCTATCCGCCTCATTTACTCGATATGACCTTCGACAGAAAGAGCTTTGTTTTGTTATGCAAACTCACTCAATCATACCTAGCCTTATATGAGGTTCGTGTTCCTCGGACCGGTGTTTTGCCTCCAGCTTCCTTCAGATTCCGCGTCACCACGGACACCCTTGCTCTTGGCTAACCTCTACTTCTGTCTTCGGGGTTCGGGACTTACACCCTATAGTTCATGTACATGCCAGGCGCACATAAAAAAAACGTATGTCCCTATACATACGTTTTTGTGAAATCATTAATGAATAATCTGCCTTAATTTTTCATATTGTTTATCAGTTTTACTTTTAATTTTTCTTCGTTCGATTTCCATTTCCAGCAATTGAATAAAATCTTTAGAGAGATTTTCCGTTTTAGCTCGTTCATATACTTCCATCAACTGTTCATCCCTCAGCAAAACAAGCGATGGATTCACCTTTCCCAACCTCTTTTCCCTTTTTGATTTCTTTTGAATCATGAAAAGTTCCTCAAAACAAAAAAGGGGACCCGATCCTTAAAAATATGGCAACATTCCCGTTTTGATCAAGTATTCACCATTTAAGAAATAATTCAAAATTTCTGGGTAATGATCGTTTTTTCTGGCCTGATCCTCATTAACATCGATATTTTAATATGATTTTTAATAGAAATAAAGGGTTTTTCAAAAAATTCAACAAAATTTTCTTTCGACTTTATTAGCGTTTAGCCAGCATTCACTGTTCCACTCGTATTCTTGACATCCATCGATCCATTAATTTCAAATTTTCACCTTCTATTTAGTCAGATTTCATCGGGCTGTCACATTTTTTGCCGAAATGCGTCTTCATCATTTAGCAGCTTATGTTCAATTGATGTTCCCTCTGTATGGAATGCATTAAGTAGAAGCGATTTTTCGTTAACGAACAAGATTGCATGTTATCAGCAAAAAAAAGCATTCCATGGCCGAAAGAATTTTCAACATCCTTCCTTTTGATTTGAATAGCCATTACGATCACGCATCTGTTTGTTTGTCTGACCATCGTTTCTTACATGAAAAGTTTGCAAAAAACGCAAATCTCCTTTTTAATCGATAAATCACTTCTATATTTATTTTGCCATCAAAACAATAAAGCCTTTCTCCTCCCCAGACACCTTTTAAAAATCCACCCAAAAAACAGAATTCTTTGCGCCATTTCCAAAAAAACTCCCTCATTCACCATCTTCTGTCTATTATTGCCACCAAAAACACATGACCCAATCGAATGCTGCTGGGCAAAATAAATTTTGAAAAGATCAATGCCTGACGGTGTTTTATACCAAAAATGAAATGTTCGAATGTACATCTTATTTTCAATTTTATATAGATATGATACAATGCACACGCATTGGAGGGTCAAAAATGAGTAAAAGCGGTAAAAATATACCTTTTTTATTGTCACTTTTACTGTTATTAGCTTATATCAGTTTTCAATTATTGAATCGGTCCGAACCGGTCAATTCGCAAAATCAAACCTATATCGATCCACCGACCATTTTTGTTCATGGCTATAAAGGAACTTACAACTCTTTTAACGGAATGCTGAACCGCTTTGAATATAACTATCATTGGGGTCATCGTGTGCTGATTTGCAAAGTGGCAAAAAACGGACATCTTTTCGTGAACGGGCATATCCCAAATGACAGCCATAGAATGTTCATTCAAGTCGTTTTTGAAAACAACCGAGCCAGTTTTCAGGACACTTCCCATTGGCTTTCTGAAGTGATGCTTTTGTTAAAAGAACGATACGGGATTGAAAATGTGAATATTGTCGGCCATTCCATGGGGGGAATTATTTCAACCAAGTTTCTCCTGGATCACGGCAACCAGCTTCGCTATCCTAAAGTAGAAAAATTGGTCACCATTGGCAGCCCTTTTTTGGGGATTGACCAATCCTCTTACTTTAAAGTGAATAGCGGACCAGCCGCTCTCGATTTAAAACCTGGATCTAAAGCTCTACAAGACCTATGGAGAAAATCGAACCACTTCCCACCAGACGTCAAAGTACTCGCTATTGCCGGAAAAGGCGACCAAGTAGTCAACATTTCAAGCGCCTTGTCTATCCGAAGAATGGTCCCTCGCCACAATTATCAAGACAAAATCGTCCAGAATGTACAAGTGACACATAGCGGCCTGCATGAAAGCACCGAAGTCGACCATTTTATCGGAACATTTTTATGGGGCCTGACCCCTTTCACACATTAAAGTGTGAAGGGGGTCAGGCCCCTTTAACTAGATCTTCTATTTTGGCGTTGACGACTTTTTGCAAGTCTGCGGGTGACAATTCTATTTGAACTCCAATTTTTCCTCCGCTTACTATAATTTCATGACAGTTTAACGCCTGCTTATCGATAAAAACGGGGTAATGCTTTTTCATGCCGATGGGCGAACAGCCACCGCGAACATAACCCGTCCACTTTTGCAGCTCGTTGACAGGGAGCATCTCTACCTTTTTTTCTCCTGCTACTTTAGCAGCCTTTTTCAAGTCCAGTTCAGACGCTACCGGAATGACAAACACATACAGCTGCTTTGTTCCGCTTTGAACCACCAGTGTTTTAAACACACAATGAGGATCTTTGCCGAGGTTTTCCGCTACCGAAACACCGTCTATTTTTCCGCCATGTGGTTCATACGTATAAACCTTATAGGGAATCTTTTTAGTATCCAGCATCCTTATGGCGTTCGTTTTTGCTTTTGACATCTTAATCACCTTTCCGTCTAGTTGCTTACTCCGCCGGCGCGTCAGCCACTCATAAAAGCAACGAGAGATTCCATTCTTCCATACGCCGTCTAATACATATCGCTGTTTTCATATCTCCTGTTCCCCTGGGAAACCGCTTCTTCGTTGATTTCTTCACTCTTTATTATCCGACAAATTTCGAGCATCTTCAATTTTTTGAACCTTCAACCGGTGGAAGACCATCATATATATCAAAAATAGATCAATTTTAATGTAAACGTTCTTTTAAGCACGGAATCAAGTTGGTATAATAAATGGTAAAGGTTTTACGATTTTCGAAAAAACCTAATATTTCGACATCGTTCATACAGAAGTACAAAGTTGGAGGAGTTGACACCTAGTGGACAAATTTACCGTCGCTTCTGTAATGGGAATTCTTTCTGAATACTTGCCTAAAAACACTTCAATCGCGATTTCCGACCACAAACAATATATTTATTATAAACCAAGTAAAACAGTTGATTTAAAAATAAAGCCCGGGGACCCCGTAAAACAAGGGACCGCTGCCTACAAAGCACTGTCAACAGGCCAAAAAGTTTCTCTCTATATTGATGAAGAAGTGTTCGGCGTTCCTTATTTCGGCATGAGCATCCCTATTTTTGAAAAAGATCGTCCTGCTGGAGCGATTACAACCATTCTGCCGGCTAAACCTTCACCCATTTCTGCGAATTTCTTAACCATTAAGTTTAATGAGAGATGGTATCCTATTCCTTATGAGCAAATTGTCTATTTAGAAGCGCAAAATCGCAAAACGAAAGTCCAGTCGGAAACATTGGAAGGAACTCATAAACTGAATTTAACGGAACTCGAATATCTATTGCCAAATAACTTGTTTATTAGAGTTCACCGTTCTTATATTATTAATGTTCATTTTATTAAAGAAATTCATCCTGATTCCCATTCCACTTTTTTGCTGATTATGAAAAATAACGTAAAGATTCCTGTCAGCCAAACGTACGCTAGCATTTTTCGCAGATCCCTTAACTTTTAAAAGAACAATGAAAATTTTTTCCATTTTCTTTTATATGACCCTCTTGCGATGTCAAAAGGGAAGCCTTTTTTTAAAAATGCATCTAGCATTAAAGTATCTAAAATTCTTTTTTGAGAAATTTTTTTCTGCTTTACAACAAAATTAAGGCTTTTCATACAAAAAATAATGAGATTTCCCCCTTAAATTGGTAGAATGTTTTAAACAATCAAAGGGGGGATTTTTGGTGGAGAAACGTATTGCAGAACGCTTACGTGATCCTAGATTAGCTGATCGAATTGTTCCAGCTCACGAGGCTGCTTCATGGATTCAAGATGGGATGACATTGGGGTTGAGCGGTTTTACGCGCGCTGGGGATGCAAAAGCTGTTCCACTAGCTTTAGTGGATCGTGCTAAAACCGAAAAATTCAAAGTAAACGTTTTCACAGGAGCTTCTCTCGGATTTGATATCGATAAACTAATGGCCGAAGCAGGCATTATCCATAAACGCCTTCCTTTCCAAGCAGATCCAGTAATGCGTAAAAAAATAAATCAAGGAGAAATGCTGTTTGTAGATCAACACCTTTCTCACGTAGCCGAATATGTCCGCAATGATGTGTTAGGCAAAATTGATTTTGCTATTATTGAAGCTACAGCGATTACCGAAGACGGAATTCTCATTCCAACTACATCAGTTGGAAATAATTCTATTTTTATTGAAAAAGCAGATGCCGTTATTGTGGAAATTAATTTGGCCCAACCTGCAGAATTAGAAGGGCTTCATGATGTTTATAATCTGGCTCCACAAGGAAAACGCGAACCTATTCCGTTGACAAAAGTGGATTCAAGAATTGGTCAAATCGGCATTCCTCTTGATCCGGAAAAAGTAAAAGGCATTGTGATTACAGACGCTTCTGATTCTCCTTCAACCATCGTGCCGCCGGATGAAGAGACGGCTGTTATGGCCAATCATTTAATCGATTTCCTCAGAAAACAAATTAAAGCCGGCCGGCTGGATAACACTTTAGCTCCTATTCAATCAGGGATCGGATCCGTAGCCAATGCGGTGCTGCACGGCTTGCTAGTTTCCGAATTTGAAGATTTGGAAGTATATTCTGAAGTTCTTCAAGACGCCGTATTTGATCTAATTGACAGCGGTAAAGTACGCTTTGCTTCAGGCTGCTCCATCACGTTGTCCGAAGAAAAAATGAAAGCCGTTTTTTCAAATTTGGACCGCTATAAAGACAAGCTCATTTTGCGGCCACAAGAAATTTCCAACCATCCAGAAGTTATCCGCCGCCTCGGATTAATTTCTATTAATACTGCGTTGGAAGTTGATATTTATGGCAATGTCAACTCGACACACGTGACAGGAACAAAAATGATGAACGGTATTGGAGGCTCCGGTGATTTTGCAAGAAATGCCCGTCTTTCTATTTTTGTGACTAAGTCCATCGCCAAAGACGGCAAAATCTCTAGTATCGTGCCTTTTGTCTCCCATGTAGATCATACCGAACATGATGTGGACATCATCGTAACCGAACAAGGATACGCTGACTTAAGAGGACTCGCTCCTCAAGAACGTCCACGCTTGATCATTGAAAACTGCGCTCATCCAATGTATAAAAAACAACTGCTTGCATACTATGAAGAAGCCCTAAAAGTAGGTGGTCAAACACCTCATGTTTTAGAAAAGGCATTTTCTTGGCATGCCAATTATTTAAAAAACGGAACCATGCTGTTTGATCACCAATATATCAATTCTTAATCTTAAACTCCCGTTTCCAGACGGGAGTTTTTCATTTTCACTTTATCAGTTGAACTAGCGATAGCGTGCGAAGCAATAAACCACTGTGGGTGGCGACGATTGGCGCTTAGGATCGTCCGCAAACCTTCCCACCGAATATCTAAAAACAAAAGCCCTCCTTTTACAGATTGGTAGAATCTATCTTATAAAGGCCGTCAAAACCGTTAGTCATCCATCGTTTTTATAAAAGATCTTATTATTTAGGGATGCATGGGAACGCTTTTGTTGTGTCGATAACCAAAAAAGTGCATCGTTTGGCAATTAAGAGCATGCACAAAATACTGCATAACCGCTGCTTACATGGAGCGGAGGGCATAAGGCTCTCGAGTGCCTGCAAAGCTTCTTGAGGCTGTCATTTGCCAAAAATCATGACCGCAGAGGCTCCATGTCAATCATTGAAGTAGTATTTAGTTTGATGAATACACTTATTTGCCATTTTACTACATTTTTTAATTGCCAAATACGCTTTTGTTACCCCGTTTTCTCCGCCCGCAAACATGATATTCTTCCGCCTACCAACTGATGATCCCTAGATTCATATGCCTCTAATCGTTCCATCATAAATAACCCACACTCTTCCCCGGTACCGTCAAGAATTTTGTGTAAGAGAGTATTCTCAGATACGTTTTTTTAATCTTGGAGGAGGTGTTTAGTTGTCTTATATGAGACTGAATATTCAGTCTCATATAAGACAACTTAGTCTCCCTAGACTCTGTTCTTCATGAACAAAATTTGGTCTTTCAGTATCTTTCTTCAAACATATCTTGAAGTGCCTTGTATGCCGTAGAAAACCCTTTAAGTTTTCTAGTGGACCATTTTTCATTCAAGTCCTGTACCGTTAAGAACGTGATTTTTTCTGCTGCTTCAATACTGGTTAAGCTGTTCATCGTTTTGAGTCGTTTACGTATATCTTTAATCGTTCGTTCAATCGCATTGGTCGTGTAGATGACACTACGAATACTGGTCGGATATTTCATGAATGTTAGGAGGACATCTAAATCCTGTTCCCAAGATTGGACTTCTCTAGGATACTTTTTAGACCACTTGTCTTTAAACTCATGAAAGGCTTGAATGGCTGCGTCTCTTGTCATCGAACGATAGATCAGCTTTAGGTCTTCAGCCACTTCAAATTGGTCTTTTTTCCTTACCTTGTTTAACGTATTTCTTACTTTGTGGACCACACATCGTTGAACATCGGCTTTCGGATAGACGGCTTTAAAGGCTTCTTCAAGACCTGGGAGTCCATCAAAAACACCAAGTAAGACTTCATGAGCACCGCGTGTATAAAGGTCTTGGAGAATCTCTTGCCAGCCATGCGCGCTTTCTTGACCTCCAACGTAAAAGCCAAGAATTTCACGATAACCTTCTTCATTGACACCAAGAACAACGTAAATGACTTCTTTGGCATACGTATCACGACGAACTTTTATATAAAACCCATCAAGATACAACACAGAATACCGTTTGTTTAATGGACGTTGTTGCCATTTTTGAATATCCTCCAACGCGGCATCTGTAATATGACTAATCGTGGTAGGAGAGTAGGTTGAACCAAGAATTCTTTCGATAAACTTCCCAATTTCTCGAGTGCTCATCCCACTTTGATACATTTTAATAATCGCCTGTTCCAGCCAGCCGTCTTGACGTTGATAAGGCTCAAACAGTTGAGTCTGGAAATCCCCGTTGCGATCTCTTGGAACCGTAAGAGCTTCTATTTTCCCGTACTTTGTATCAAGAGTACGGTGATAATAACCATTTCTTGAGTTTTGAACGTGTTCCTGTTCCACTTGGAGGAAATTTTTGATTTCTTCTCTCATGATGAATTCAAGCTTTTCTTGAACAAAATCTTTTATCATATTTTCCAGTTGATTTGCGAAATCTGAGTTGAGTATACTATTACTCATAAGGTAGGGTATCTCCTTTCAGTTTTGTTTGGTCGCAAATCTGAGAATACCCTGCCTTTTTCTTTTTTTCTAGTAGAAAAATTTGCTTACACAAAATAATTTACATCATCTCTTCCCCTCCTCCTTTTCGCAAGTCAAAGATATTAAAAATCGAGTTGGATATTTCAATCACATAAAACTTAAAGGACCTTTACTTCATTCAGTACAGAGTCAAAAAAATGGCTTTTGTTTCATTCTGCTTCACAAAATAAATGAAACAAAAGCCGATTCCTATAGATGATTATGATCACGGATACAGAAAAACAAAATCTCCCTCCCTTAACAACTTGAATTGTTGCAAGGGAGGGAGACATATTCAACACATCATCAGCAAGGTGATTTCTCATCTGATGAAAGTTTTAATCCTTTATTTATTTATTTTCTTTTATATTTTGTTCTGTTTTTTTGACAGAGTAATCATAATCTGCACGATTTACGGGTTTAAATCCTTTTGGATGGTGGAAACGCAGCAAGTCTCCGTATACTACTCGGTCGGAAAAATCCAGCATAGCTTTTACTTGTTTGTTTGGACGCGAACATGCATTTTTGTTTGGCACTTGTTTTCCAGTAGCATTGCTGTAGCATTTTCCGCTTACATACGTATATTGAGGTGTTACAAAGTCGCCGTTTCGGAACGGAACGATTTGGCGATGTTGTTTAGAAAGCAAGTCCGTTCCAAACTCGATGTAATCTTTCGTATCAATTCCCAACAAATGAAGAATCGTTGGACGAACGTCAACATCACCGGCATATTCATGCATTACTCCACCTTTAACACCCGGCACGTGAATGAACAATGGCACACGTTGCAATTGGGCATTTTCGAAAGGAGTAATTTCTTTACCCATTACTTTAGCCATTGCATCGTTATGGTTTTCGGAAATTCCGTAATGGTCACCATACAACACAATGATGGAATTATCGTAAAGACCCGATTTCTTCAGATCGTCAAAGAATTGCTTTAACGCTTCATCCATGTAATGAGCTGTTTGGAAATAATGGTTGACAATCGAGTCTCCAAAATCTCCTGCTGGAAAATCCGTATCCCCCTCATCCAACGGGAACGGAAAATGGTTCGAAAGCGTGATGAATTTCGCATAAAACGGTTGTTTCAAGCTCTTTAACAGAGGCATGGACTCTCTAAAGAACGGCTTATCTTTCAAACCATAGTTCAGCACGTCTTTATCATTCATATCATAATAGGCAGAGTCAAAGAAATAATCGTACCCTAACGATTTATACATTTCATCGCGGTTCCAGAACGTCTTTGTATTGCCATGGAATGCCGCGGAAGTGTACCCATGCGTTTTTAAAATGGCCGGAGTGGCTTGGTACGTATTCAAAGCTTTATTCGTGAAAACTGACCCTTGAGGTAACGGGAACAGCGAGTTTTCCATCATAAATTCTGCATCAGACGTTTTCCCTTGTCCAGTTTGATGGAAGAAATTATCAAAATAAAATGTATTGTTGTCGTGAGCCAACGAATTTAAAAACGGTGTTACTTCTCGTCCATTTAATTTATAGTCAATCATAAAGTTCTGGAACGATTCCAGAGAAACGAAAATGACATTCTTTCCTTTTGCTTTACCGAAATATTGCGGGTTCGGCTCTGCATAATTGGATTTTACGTAATTCTCAATATCCGCAATATCCGAGCTGTCCGCCAGTGCTCTTTGTGCAGAAGAACGGACGTTTTGAATCATGTCATACACAGCGTAGTTGTACATACCTAAGTATTTCACAATATAGTTGCGGTCAAACGTACGCTGCAGAAGCTCAGGACGATCTGATTCCGCCAGTCCCAAGTTGACCATAAAGATGATAAAACCGGACATAAAAACACCAACAACCGGGCGCCATCCAATTTTCCCTTGTGGTTTTACCACTTTGAAGACAACCAGTAAAATCAAAATGATAATGTCCAAGAAATAAAGAACATCATACGGCTTCATCAACGCAAATGCGCTGTCTCCCAAATTTCCGATGCTATTCGTTTTTGCCTGCGTCAAAACCGGCACTGTAATAAAGTCATTGAAAAACCGGTAATAGACAATGTTTGCATACAGTAAAAAGGAAAGAAGAAAATTGATAACTATAATCGCAATATTTCTTCCTTTCCCTTTAAAAAACAATCCAAAGGCAAGAAACAAGATAGCGGAGCTAATGGGGTTTATAAAAAGCAAAAATTCTTGTATTTTATTGTTAATGCCAAGGTTGAATTCTACTTTGTAAGCAATATACGTCTTAATCCAGAACAAAATCACAGCTAAAAAGAAAAACGAGAGTTTCATATTAAACAACCCTCTTTTTCCTATCTTTTCCATATTCAACTTTGTTTCACTCCTTCGGATTAAAACTCTAATGACCATTATAATACATTGTTTAAGTAATTGAAAATATATTTTTAGACAAAATTTACAAACTGTACTTGCAATTTTACAAATAGGAAGCATTGTATGTAATTACTTCTTTTAATCTCATTTATACAACGTTTACAGTCATTATGCAAACAAAAACCTTTAGATAATTTTTCCTTTTCGAAATTCAGCCATACAGCGGACGTTATGGCTGAAAACTGCAAACCAATGTTACGGCCCTTTTAAATGATCATCCGCAAAACGTATCACTCTAAGCGGCTGTTCTTCATAGCATGATGATATATTTTGCGCTAACGGGGTGAAAATAGTGAAACCAACATATCAAGACGCTCTTGCCGCTTATGGAATTGGCGGTGCTCATCCGGGGGGGCTGGCGTTAACGAGAAAGATTCTGAAGAAGGAGAACATCAGCCGGAGGTCAAAAATTTTGGACGCTGGCTGCGGGACGGGCCAAACGGCCGCCTTTCTTTCGAAATCTTTTCGATGTTCGGTCACGGCTTTAGACAATCATCCGACAATGATTCAAAAAGCCAAACAAAGGTTTTCCGATGAACGACTTCCCGTTCATGCGATTCAAGGGAACGTAGAAAGCCTTCCTTTTTCAGATGCCTCCTTTGATTTTGTGCTTTCCGAATCCGTTACGGCTTTTACAAACATTGCAGATTCTCTAAAAGAATACTGTAGAGTGTTAAAACCAGGCGGAGTTTTATTGATGATTGAAATGACAGCAGAAAAACCTTTCCAGCCGTTGGAATTGAAGGACATGAAAAGAGTTTACGGAATTTCCAACGTATTTTTAGAGACCGAATGGATCCAACACTTGCATCGTTCCGGATTTGCCGAAGCTGCCGTTATCTTTTCCAACACCGTTCAATCGGAACTTCAAAAAAACTCTCCAGAAAAAGATGACTACCCGGAGTATCAAATCTCAGACCCTGTGGATCCCCAAGTGGAAGAATTGCTTCATGAACATATGAATCTTTCCCGTTTGTATCAAAACATTTTAGGATACCGTGTCTACCGTGCTGTTCGTCCATCTTTAGCAAGAAATCAAGAATAAATGATCAAAACCTGATACCTGTGCGAGATTATCCCTTTCGCCATCCCTCATAAATACAAAAAAAATTTGTTTCGGTCTTAGAACAGAACCTTTGTCTCTGGCTTTAGTTTGCTGCGTGAACGCCACTAACGGGAGGATAGTTATTCAAGACGAATTTTTCTTGTCATTCAACTCTAAAAATCACCTAATCGATTCCCCTACAAAAATGCGGATTAGAAAAAAATAGCCACGAATCCACTTAGTGATCTAAATGTCGGCTGTAAACAGACGTTTCGACATCTGCTGCCAAGATTTTTTGTTTTGATTTTTTTCAACATCATTTTTGAATAAGCTAACGTTTGTGCTATGAAGCAGCACCAATGACACTAGGCATTTCATCGATATGACCATTAGGACAAAATAACTAACCTTCCTTTTTTGCTTCGATAATCGGACGGGGCTAAAATACCTATTCTCATCCAAAAATCTTATCACAACAGGAAATTCAAATCATGACATATATAATAGTAGAAAAACGGAAAATCCAACATACTCGCTTCCACATTATAATGAAAGCAGCCCTTTATAACCCCCTATTTCATCACCACAGTAGAAAGAAAAAGCGGCATCTAAAACGAAAGCGATCTTGCCAAAACATTAGAAGAGGCTGGAACTTTATGTGCCAGCCTTTCATTTTGAATGGATGAACGCACTGGGAATGAAACGATTTTTTGTCCTCTCTTCTTTCGCAATGGCTGGAGCGTTCGTAGCTGTTGTCAACGTCATGTTCCATATCTTTAAAGGTCAAGCAACTACCTTGTTAAAAATTGCAGCAAAAGACATATTTCTACAGCAGTGAAATCTTGTTGAAAACCGATAATAGCCACTGTCGGACAAGCATGATATCGGTTTGCTTTATGGCAAGGCCGCATGCTTGCCGCATATCATTCGTTTCCTTCCCGGCGCTGAATATCAGTAGTGAACCTTTTAAATCCAACTGTTGCATGAAATAAAATCAAGTAAAACTTTCGATCTTTTTCACGAAAGAAAATCTATTAATAGATTAAAGACGATTTGTAAAATTCAAATATCTATTATGTAAAAAATATATAAAAACAGTAAAAATATGACTAAATTTCCATAAACAAAAGATCTCTCCTATAAAGTCATTGGTTTGGATTCGCCTAAATTGCTTCAGCAAACTAAAGAAAGATTGTACGTAAAACTCTTCAACATGTTAGCCTTCCATGAACGTAAACACGAAGACATGAGATTAAAAAGTCTCTAAAAAATCATGTTTGTCATACCGCTCTCCTTGAATTCGCATTCATTTGACAATACAAGAAGAATCATTGCTTTTGCCAAAATCATTACATGTTTTTTCTTTCTGAACATATTTATACAATGAAAGGAGAAGAGGCCATGTTTTTTATCCATGTCGTGAAGCCCGGAGATTCACTTTATTCGATTTCTCAAAATTACGGGGTTTCTTTTCAAAGGCTGCAAGAAATAAACGGGGTATATCCGGGAGGTTTAGTCCCCGGCCAAGATATAGTTGTTCCAAGTTCCACCTACATTGTTCAACCGGGAGATTCTCTCTATACCATCGCTCAAAAAGCATTTTTATCTGTTCAAACGATCCGAGCTGCCAATCGATTAACTTCCGATGTCATTTATCCGGGAATGCGCCTCTATTTACCATCGCACCCCAAATATTCAACTGAAGATTTAAGTTTTATTTATCCTGGTACACCTACGGAAGATGAACAGCTGATCAGGTCTTTTTCTCCCATCAGTACGTATTTTGCCATGTTTGAATATCACATTTTGCCCGTAGTCGCTTTAAGCACCTTAAATGATCGTTATACCATTCAAACATCTCGCTCGTTTCGGGTAGCCCCGCTTGCCACCATTACGAATTTAACTTCAGAAGGATTCAGCTCAGCATTGATCCGCCAAGTATTGTCAAACCCGCAGATCCGAAACAGGGTTGTGAATGAAATTGTCACGCTTGTAACACAAAAAAATTATTCAGGGGTGACCATCGACTTTGAAAGAGTGGCTGAAACAGAAAGAGACTTATTTACAGGATTTCTTCGGATTTTAAATCAACGTTTGAAAGATCGCGGCCGTTATTATCTTTCTGTCGCCCTTCCAGCAAAAACGGACGATCAAATTCCTTGGTTGAGAGGATACGACTACGGAGGGATTGGATCAGTTGTTGATTTCACGTTTATCATGGCTTACGATTGGCATACTCCTGATTCTCCTCCAGGACCTGTTGCCCCTATTCAAGAAGTGCGAAGAACCATAGAATATGCCATCAACCAAATGCCTTCAAACAAAATCATTCTAGGTTTTCCGCGTTACGGATATGAATGGACTATGTCAAACGGAAGCGTCCAAAGCGCCCGTGCTGTTTCGGTTGACATGGCCATACAACTAGCCTCTTCTCACCAAGTGCCCATCCAGTATTCAAATGAATACCAACAGCCCCATTTTACGTTCCGCGATGAAAATGGGAGAAGGCATATTGTCTGGTATGAAGATGCCCGAGCACGCGTAGCGAAGCTTTTATTAGTCCCTAGGTATCGATTAAGAGGAGTCGGAGCATGGCAGCTTGGATTGCATTTTCCTCAGTCCGGATTTATTGTCAGTGAATTGTTTGATGTTCGGAAAGTATTGTAACGGTCAGCCCCCAACTCTTTTCACGTGTGAGTAGATGGCTATTGACTTGTTTAAGATACCTTTTGTAAATTTCCACTAACAATTACACCCCAACAATCAGAACAAGATCCAGTTTAGTCGTATAATTGTGTAAAAAGAGAAATAAGAAAAGAGCCATGTTGCTTCCCTTTGATAGAATAAACAATAACCGCCAAATATAAGGTGGTATGCAACAATGGCTCAATATCATATTCCCGTAAAAGATAGACTTTTGCACGGATTATCGACGAAGGATGGGGGAATCTGCTGGAATAAATCCCTAATTAATCCTCTAGGCGCAAACAAAAGAACAGCCTGGTGCCCTCCGTTATGAACAAACGGATAAACATAAAGTCTATCGAAACAGTCCGTATCCATGTCAGTTGGCGCGTTTCACGAATAAGAGATGGAAGTTCACCACCGAATTGTTTCAACTATACCAACGAAGTGAACAAGTTCTAATACCAGCACGAATGAAAATGGTGAAGAATAGGGGTGTCTGCCCGAAAGATGACCTAATCACGGAAGACTCGTTTGGAACTTCATTTTCCAAATCCATTATCTCCTCGCCGTGCAATTGGTGTCGGGTCACATCATCTTGGTTTAGAAACATCGACAACCTTGGTAGTCGATTAACATTCAGTACATCAGAAAAATCTTATTCATGAAGATGATGTTATTGTATACTAAACTAACTTGTCTGAAAGGGAAAGATTTCAGAAAACCGCATCATTTTCTTTTTTTAAAAATATTTAAAATTGACGAAACTAAAAAACCAAAAGCAACTGCTACAATTATTTTTCCTGACGTTTGATTTATATAATTCGTCTTAGAAAAGTATGCAATTATAATTAAAGAAACAATAAATATAATAGAATACATTATCCTCATCGCTACATCTCCTTTAATTTTCCATTTGACATTAAATAAATTTTATTTGCTAGTTCACGCTGTAAATCTTTCAAGTGGCTAACAAATAAAATCGCTCCCCCATTTTTGCTATATGTTTTTAATAAATCTATCGCTATTTCCTGGGATTTTTGGTCTAACGCTGTAAATGGTTCATCAAGAAAAATTATCTCAGTTTTTCTTGCAAACATTGCGATAAAAAACAATTTATGTTTCATACCAAAAAAATAGTTTTAATAACAAAATTTGTCTATATAATTGCAGGAAAATTCGAATTTAAATAAAAAAACAGTCTTGTTGTTGCTTAAAAAAGGCAAGATGTTGTTAAAACAATTTATAATAGTCCCCCCATAAAACTAGACACGAAATGAGGAGGCGTTAAAGTAGGTTTATGGAGAAAACGATATACAACAGATTATAAATTCCAGCTCGTACTAAAGGTCCTAAAAAGGGAAAAACGATGAATGAAATTCCTCTCTCAATGGGATTCACTTGAATCAGATCAGGCAATGGAGAAATGTATTTCTTGAACAATGCCTAGTTGTTTGCGAAAGTAAATAAAAGAGTTGTCACAAAACGATTGAAATTACCCAATTTCAACGAGATGATATTCCCCACATTATGAACGTTTAATTCGACAACCACGAAGGATAAATGACTGCTTTTTCTTTTTCGTGGAAATGGTACGAATCACCTTTAATGTTAAAGATCTGAAATGGCTGTTGCTATTACATCGTTGCCGAATACTTTTCCCCTTTCAAGATAAGATTAATTCCCAAAAAATAGATATTGTGATGATATACATCTGCATGGCTGGAACGAAAAATCAAGACGCTCAATCAAAAATCAGGAGTCTCCAATTTTAAGAGAGTGGGATAAATTATTCGCCGTGTCAAGGAGAACGTGGAATCCAGAGCCGAGTAAGAATTAGTCGCAAACGTTTCTATCATGATATTTTGTCGGAGAAGGCGACTGCTAGAGAAACTTTCTGGATTTTCTAAAACCATACTGCATGTCATCCATCCTAGTTAGTCTATCAAGAGATTTACATAATATTTAGGACTTGAGCTTTATATGAGAGGCACTAGTGGTAATACGGTTTTTTTGAGATCGCGAATAAAAAACAAAATATTCTAAAAACACTTTAATTTTCTCGTTGAAAACGATTACTAAACTTCCCCCTATTTGATATACTTAATAAAAAACATTGCTTGAGGTGATAAGATGCTTGCTGTACTAGGTTTCCTCATGATCATTGTCTTTATGTTTCTCATTATGACAAAACGGCTTTCAGCCATGATCGCCTTGATGATCATCCCGATCCTTTTTGCTCTCATAGGCGGATTTGGAAAAGACATTGGAACGATGGCGCTTGACGGGGTTAAAAGTGTCGCTCCAACCGGAATTATGATTTTATTCGCCATTCTTTATTTTGGACTCATGATCGACGCCGGAGTATTTGATCCCATCATTGCCAAAATCCTGAAAGTCGTAAAAGGCGATCCATTAAAAATCGCCATCGGGACAGCTGTATTGACACTTCTTGTTTCGCTGGACGGAGACGGCACAACCACTTATATGATTACGATTTCCGCTATGCTGCCGCTTTATAAACGAATTGGCATGAAGCCGCTTATTTTGGCGGGCATTGCGGTTTCCGGATCAGGCGTAATGAATCTGCTCCCTTGGGGTGGACCGACAGCCAGGGCAATGAGTGCATTAAATCTGGAAACTTCTGATCTCTTTACACCGATCGTCCCTTCTATGATAGGAGGAGTAATATTTGTTTTATTGATGGCTTATTGGCTTGGAAAAAAAGAACGAAAACGAATCGGTATTATGGAGATCGATCAAAGCACTCTAGTCGAGCAAGCAGCAGCTTTAGAAGAAGATTCCAATAAACGTCCACATCTGCTGTGGTTCAACGCCTTGTTAACTGTTGCTCTATTAATTGGATTAATTCTGGAAATTCTTCCAACTCCGATTTTGTTTATGGCGGGTTTTGCGATTGCCGCTATCGTAAATTATCCTCGTTTAGAAGATCAAAAGGAGCGAATTGCTGCTTACGCAGGAAACGCATTATCGGTTGTGTCCATGATTTTTGCAGCCGGAATTTTCACAGGTATTTTATCGGGAACGAAAATGATTGATGCGATGGCAAATGCATTGATATCCCACGTCCCGGAAGCTTTGGGTCCCCACTTTGCGATTATAACAGCGATTTTAAGCGCTCCTTTTACGTTCATTATGTCCAATGATGCGTTTTATTTTGGAGTCCTTCCGTTAATTTCAAAGGCAGCCTCCGCCTATGGAATTGATCCTGAGGCTATTGGAAGAGCCTCGCTTTTAGGCCTGCCCGTTCATTTATTAAGTCCTCTGGTGCCATCCACCTATTTACTGGTTGGAATGGTCGGCGAAGAATTCGGCGATTTGCAGCGAGCCTTCTTAAAATGGGCATGTGGTTCCACCATTGTCATGATCATCGTAGCCGTCATCATCCAGGTGATTCCGTTTTAAGCTTTATTTAAAAAGGTTGCCGAGGCTTTCCCATTTTTGAAGAAAGCCTCCCTTATAAATGAAGCTCAATGCTGCCTATGAAAAGGAAACGGAATCGAGGCTTTTGACAATATTGATCCATGTTTTGCCGGGAACGAATGGAAGAGAGTGCCCGTTTTCGTACGGCAAAATCCTGCCGTTTTCGTTTCTCCATTCCACTTCTCGGCACACGCCCCGTTGAATCCAATAGGCTTTTCCACCCGAAGTTAAATCAATCTCTCTCCGCCCTTTGCTGTCAATAACACGATGGATCGTTTCGATAATCAACAGATTATCCACTAAAACAGGTTTTTTCGTTTCTGCATCCATTGTTGGCTCTCCACCGGAATAGCGTTCCATTTTTTTCGATTTAGCATCGAACCGATAATCTGCATTAAAAAGTGAATATTTGGAATAAGCTATATGAACGTTCTCTACCTTGCGTCCGGAAAGATGCTTCGATTCGTTATCCGTATAAAAAGGGAGCGGCCTGGGCGCAGGAGTCATTTTGAATTGCTTTTCGGCAGCTCCTTTTTGAATGTTTTCAAAGGTGATGTAGGAATTGTGGGGCGCCTTTCTGTCCTTTGACCGTTTAAATAAAGTGCCATCATACTGAATGCCATTCAGATTATCAATCAAGCCCGATTGGAGCATTTGTTTCGCCTCCGGGCTATAGCCGTGAGCGATAAACAGGCTATCGTAGCCCTTCGCCAAATCAATCATGTAATCTCTCGCGCTGCGGACAGGCCCTATTTTATCGGGCTTTTGGCTTTGAAAAATGGCCAGAAACCGAGTAATATCACCTTCGGCCAGCACTTCATACACAATATCAGCTGATTGAAGCCCTGATTGCGGCCGAGCTTTCGGATGATTATTTATGACCACAGCCACTGCGCGATCACTAGGCTTTTGATTGGTCCAGATCCCAGTCAACGGGTAACGATATCGTACTTCGTGTTTGTCCGTGTCGGAAACTTTTTCTTGAATTCGGTCTCGATCATTCCGTGAATTTTCTTTGCCGCTGCCGGCACATCCCGATAATGTCAAAATCATGATACAAGCTGCTGCTAACCATTTTTTCAACATAAACATAATCCCCTATTCTTATAATATGGACTTCTTCCCACCATCTTTTTGAAACGGCGATGATTCTTTTCTTGATCGCTGCTGGTTGAACTCTCCCTCTCATAAGGCATATAAAATGAAATAAATTTACATTTGAAAACAGCTCGCTAAAAAACGTACATTCCCTATTGATCATTCTTGTCAAATTTCTCTGTCAGCAACCGTGTACACGTCGATTCTTAAACTATGGAACTGTCTTGCAATCGGTTTGTTCGAGAAAAAAAGCAAATGTCCGCAAATGAACCGCTTTTGTCAATATATGTTTCCGGCAGAAAACGGGTATAAGCTTATGAATTGATTTTCTCCTAAAACAAGAAGAAAGTATTTTAAAGGATGAATACAACTTGAAAACAAAATAATCCTTCTTCTTGTTACAAGGTTATATAAGCCCAAATGGAGAATACTACAAAATACATGAACCTTGTCGCCAAGTTTTTCAAGGGAGTGAAAACATTGCTTTGCTTAGATAAGAATCACGATCCTATCAAAAATAAAGATTTGATTGCAAACCTTTTGGATACGAAAACAGATTTGAAAAATGTCATCAAGGAGACCGATGAACTTTTTGATCGATATAGCAACAAGAGAAAGCAACGAAATCCTTTCACCGCTTCTGTGCTTTCTGTCATCAAAAAAACAACAAACTTTTTACCTGTCCAAAAAAGGAACGATATTTCATGGGAGACAGATCTTGATGAGAACGGTTTTGTTTATCCAATATGGAAAAACCTTTTAGATCAAGAATACATCCATTTAATGTCCAAGATTGATAGGATCGTAAATGTGTTAGATTACGGAGCTATAGGAGACGGAAAAACCGACAATACCAAAGCGTTTCAAAAAGCGATTGGGAACGGGCGGGTAATAGTGCACGTGCCGGAAGGTATTTTTTTAACAAAAGGAATCAAACTGCCTTCTTGGACATGCTTAATCGGAAAAGGAAAAGGCATCACAACCATCAAGCTTCATCCCGATGCCCCCATCGAGACAAGATTAGTGACAAATGCCAATCATCGGAAAGGAAATCACCATATTTTGGTAAAAGGGATGAGTTTAGACTGGAATATAGAACGGCTCGGGAACACGGAGCGTACGAGCGCGGGCGGGCATAGTTCCAGCTGCTTCACATTCGCCAATGTCAAATATGGATGGGTCAAACAGGTGGAAGCCATTAACCCCGGCCTGCATTGTTTTGATGTGTCCTCAACCCGCTATCATTACGCAGGAGACGGAAAACGCGCCCGAGGCCGAAGCCGGTACATTTGGCTTGACCAATTAAACGGATATGGGTTTGGCGATGATGGAATCACCACTCATCACAGTGACTACGTTTTTATTTCCAACAGCCACATGTGCGATCCAAGCGGAAGAGCCCATCCAAAAGGGATATCCAATTCCAACGGCATCGAAGTGGATGATGGATCCAGAAACATATGGCTCGTCCATAACTCGACGTCAAGATGCTTCGGCGGCGTAGAAATTAAAGCCCACCACAATGCTTCGGCAGCATCCAACATCTACATCATCGGACATTTATCCGTCCACGATAACCGTTCTTATAACTTCCGTCATATCGGACACCATAAAATCTCGGATCCCGAATCAAAGACGGCTTATAACATAAAGGCGACAATGATGGTGTCAATCGCGCCGATCTATACAGATTTATATCAGCATTCTTCCCCCAGGGGACTGGTTGTTTCTGCCTATCGGAACGTAGTCATCAACCATTTTACATTAATAGGCGACCCGGATTATGACTACAAGGGAAATCCTGTGATCGCCATTCAGTATCGGGCGCGCAATATCGTGTTGAATCATGTGTCGATACGGAATTTCCATACAGCGGGTGCGGATATTAAGATCTTTGGCGGTCCACAGCGGGCAGATGACGTCACCATTCGCCATTCAACCATCCGCCAGTCCGCTCCTCTGGCCATTCAGATTGGTGCCGGAGTTCAAAATATCCACGTTCATCACTTGAAAGCCTTTAATCCAAACGGCAAATGCGGGCTGAAAACCGTAGAGTTTCCCCCCTCCATTTCCAATTTTCAAGCTGTGGGCTATAAAATGCCGATTTGTATAAAATAAAAATTCCATCAGGGGAGTTTTTTCATCCTCCCCGATGGTTAGTGGAACTAATCGGTACTTTGGGGCCGTTGTTCTTACGCCAAGTCATCCGTAGTTGATCTTCATTCCCATAACGACCATATAACATCTTTTCCTGATCTGTTCAATCCGGATAGGGAAGCGGAGAGTTCATTTCAACCTTCGAAATCTTCTCTTTGCGGTGGTAATTTTTCCTTTTATTTCTTATTCCCAATTCTACTTTTCCATCATCTGCAACGAGAAAAAAGATGATTCATGTGGGATCAAAGATCTAATAAATCTAATTATGATTTCCTTAGTGCATGTCGTATATTTTTCGTCTTTTAGGTAACCATAAATATAGAGAAACGAACAGGAAGGTGGGATTTTATGAACCAACATCAACAGCAATTATTCGATTATGTAACAAAATTACAACAAAAAGTAAGTATCTTACATGCAGACTATTGGGCACAATATTCCAGTTTTCATACATGGCAATTTTGGGTGGTTGTGTTAATGCTCATCGTTCCCTTAATTGTTTTAGCTTTTACGATAGACAGAGAGAAAATTTTTTTAATTGGATTTTATGGCTTTAATATACATGCTTGGTTTGCATATATTGATACATACGGGGTAAGGACAAGATTATGGGGATATCCCTATGAAGCCATTCCTTACTTTCCTAGTTTTTCATTGGATGCCTCCCTTGTTCCGGTCGTCTTTATGCTCGTCTATCAATGGACGTTGAATCACAATAAAAATTTTTATCTCTATTCCTTTCTTACCGCCTGTGTATTCGCTTTTATCGTGAAACCGATTTTGGCCAGCCTTGGTTTATTAGTCGTATTTGACGGGGTGAACTATTTTCACATTTTGATCGTATACTTGATCACATTCTTAATTTCTCGGATTGTAACAAAGATCTTTTTATTGGGTGAAAAAAAACCGGCTCATTAAACTTTAACGAACCATTCTGAAATCGATTGAAAAAATGCTTAACAGATCCTACTTTCGATGGAGAGTGAACCCTCACTCTCCTATTTTTTGCTCCCTTGACAATTACCACCGATCATGATATCTTGACGTTACTGTTTTTCTATAATTTATAATATAAATTATTTTTTTACAATTTAATATTGTGGGAACAGGTTCCAAAGACGATTTTTGTCCTTGGATGAAAAGGGAAGCCCGGTGCAAATCCGGCACGGTCCCGCCACTGTAAGAGGCGAGCAATGCCGATGCAGCCACTGGCCGAAAAGGCTGGGAAGGTCGGCAAAAAGCGATGACCCTTAAGTCAGGAGACCTGCCTGTTCTGACAACACTGCTTTTACCTACGGGAGATAGGGAGGTGTTATGAATGGAAAAAACAGGGTATTTTACACCCTTTTTTTGGCATTTCTAACTCCTTATCGAACGTTAGAAATGCCTTTTTATTTGGGGAAATTAATTAGGGAGTGAAAAAACACATGAAATCAAGCAATCTTGGTTATCCACGTATTGGTGAAAATCGAGAATGGAAAAAAGCATTGGAACAATTTTGGAAAGGCCAAGTGGATGAAAGCCAGTTTCTACAGACGATGGAATCCATTCGGCATCAACACTTGAAAAAACAGCATGAAATCGGGATTGACCTTATCCCCGTCGGCGATTTTACGTTTTACGATCAAATGTTGGACACGGCAACTATGTTTGGATTAGTACCGGAACGATTTAATTGGAAAGGAAATGACATTCCCCTTTCTGTTTATTTTGCCATGGCGCGCGGCAGCGACACTGCGCATGCTTGCGAAATGACGAAATGGTTCAATACAAACTACCATTATATTGTGCCTGAATGGAACAACGCCCAACCAAGACTCATTGAAAACAAGCCGCTGAAAGCGTACCAAGAAGCAAAAAGGAAGCTTGGAATCTTAGGAAAACCTGTACTGATCGGGCCATATACCTTCATCAAACTGTCCAAAGGATATAAGGAAAAAGAGCTCCCTGCCCTTATTTTGCAGCTTCTTCCTCTTTATGAACAAATTTTACAGGAATTGCAAAATGAAAAGGTAGAATGGCTGCAAATCGATGAACCTATTCTCGTTACTTCTATTTCCAAAGAGGAAATGAAAACGATCCAGTTCATTTATCATCAATTGCATGAGGCGGCACCAAACTTAAAAATTATGCTGCAAACATACTTTGATTCCGTCGATTGGTACCAAGAGCTTATGGACTTGCCGATTCAAGGAGTCGGACTCGATTTTGTCCATGGCGGCGAAAACAACTTAGAATCACTGCTTACTCACGACTTTCCCGACAATAAAGTGCTCGCGGCTGGCATCATTGACGGACGGAACATCTGGCGGTCTGATTTAGCGGAAAAACGTCATCTCATTGAAAAGATCACTTCTGTCGTTCCGGAATCGATGCTGTGGATTCAACCTTCTTGCAGCTTAATTCATGTACCGGTAACGACGAAGAACGAAACAAAATTAGACAAAATCATCAAACAATCGTTGGCTTTTGCGGATGAAAAATTAACCGAAATTGTGTTCCTGGCAAGAGATCAACACGGGGTGGACGACGCTTATTTTCAAGAAAACCAACAAATCATCCAAACATGGAAAAACCATTCGGAAAGACATCGCCAAAGTGTACAGCATGCTCAAAAAAACTTACAACATGTATCAGCGAAAAGAAAATCGCCTTATTCCATTCGCCAATCCGTCCAAAAAGAAGCGTTCGACCTCCCCATTCTTCCGACAACGACTATCGGCAGTTTTCCGCAAACAGCTGATATCCGCAAGGCAAGGCAAAAATGGAAAAAAGGCGAATGGAATGAACAGCAGTACGAACAGTTTATTCAGCAGCAAATTGAAAAATGGATTTGTCTACAAGAAGAGATAGGACTGGATGTATTGGTTCATGGTGAATTTGAAAGAACCGATATGGTGGAGTTTTTTGGGGAGAAACTGGGAGGATTCGCTTTTACCGAAAATGGTTGGGTCCAATCGTATGGCTCACGCTGTGTCCGTCCCCCTATTATCTACGGCGACGTAGAATTTTTACAGCCGATGACCGTGAAAGAAAGCGTCTATGCACAATCATTAACGGACAAGCCTGTAAAAGGGATGCTTACGGGACCGGTGACGATTTTAAACTGGTCGTTTGTTCGCGATGATAAATCTCGTCAAGAAGTATGCGAACAAATTGCGCTCGCTTTAAGAAAAGAAGTGGAAGCATTAGAATCAGCAGGCATTGCGATGATCCAAGTAGATGAACCCGCTTTGCTGGAAGGATTGCCTTTGAAGGATCATGACAAGCAAAACTATTTGAATTGGGCCGTGCGGGCATTCCGAATCACCACCTCAACAGTCCAAGATACAACGCAAATTCATACTCATATGTGCTATTGCGATTTTGCTTCTTATTTAGAAGACATCAGCAAAATGGATGCGGATGTGATTTCAATTGAAACATCCAGAAGCCATGGCGAAATTATCCCTGTCTTTGAAAAACAAACGTACGACAAAGGAATCGGACTAGGCGTTTATGACATCCACAGCCCTCGAATACCAACTGTAGAAGAGATGGCCGCTATTATTGAAAAGTCATTACAAGTGTTGGATCCCGGCCAATTTTGGATTAACCCTGACTGCGGTTTAAAAACAAGAAGTGAAAAAGAAGCGATTGCCTCTTTAAAAAACATGACGGCTGCAGCCGACGAAATCAGAAACAAACTAAAGGAAACCATACGCTAACTTTATACGCTGAAAAGAAAGGGGCGCGGCTTGCCCCTTTCTTTCATTATGAATCTAATATATCTTTTCCATATCATGAAAAACACTATGTTATCGCTGTTGCTGAAGGGGTACTTATGACCCCTTATGAATGAACAAATCTCACAATCTTCTTTCAATCTATGAACGGTTAAAAAGAACCTTTTCAACTTTCCAAAATAATTTAGAAACCAAAGAAATAAAATGCCCCCGGATCCCCTTGTCTATACTCCCCTTTTCTCGTTCAAAACAAACGATTTTCCCATATTAGATTAGTTCTCATCTATGAAAAAATTTTCATTTTATAATAAAATGATATAAGACTGTTTTGTTTTTCTTAATAAAGGTAAATTCGTAAGGGTGTATGCACATGATGAACATTCTTGTGACACTGAATGCCAATTACTTACCCCCGCTGAAAGTACTATTACATTCACTGTTCTGCAACAACAAAAACGAGTCATTTTCCATCTATCTTCTATATTCCGACATACCGGATCAAGACATAAAAACTTTGGAGCAATACATATTCTCAAAAGGACATCGTTTCACTCCCATATTCGTAGATTCGAAATGGTTTCAAGATGCACCTGTATTTCGGCACTACACATCCGAAATGTATTATCGGCTGGCCGCTTATCAATTTTTGCCGGAGGATGTCGATCGAATATTGTATCTTGATCCGGATATTGTTTGTATTAATCCGATCACAGATTTTTATTGGACCGATTTTGAAAATTGCTTATTTGTCGCTGCCGAGCACGAACATTCTGCTAAAATGGCGCGGGCAATCAACAAATTGCGGTTGCGTACACCAAATGCGAAGGGCTATTTTAATACAGGTGTGTTGTTGATGAACATGGCGTCTATCCGAAAAGAAGTGAATATCGAAGAGATCTACCAGTTTATCGAAAAAAACAAATTAAAACTCGTTCTCCCAGACCAAGACGTATTGAATGCTTTATATTGGGATAAAATCAAGCCGGCAGACAGCCTGAAATACAATTACGATGCCCGCTATTATGAACTTTCGAAACTGATCCCTAAGCGAAAACACACTATCGACTGGATTCGCCGCAACACCGTTTTAATCCATTATTGCGGAAAAGACAAGCCTTGGCATAAACAGTACAAAAATGAACTCAAGTGTTTTTACGATCAATATAAGGAATGAAGATTTCAGAATAACGGAACCATAAAACATTGTTAACACTACAGACAATATTATTTTAATGTCTCTCATTCCAAGACTTTCAAGATAAAAAAGTAAGAGCTGTATGCGAAGATCTACGCGTACAGCTCTTTCGTTCTGTGGTGAAAAGGGTTAGAAACGCCCCATCTCTACTCGAATTTTGTTTATTAAAATTCGTTTAATTGGAATGTATTTTCCGTAATTCGACACTAAATCCAATGATGCCAATAAGACCAGAAATAGCAAAAGTGAAAGGAATTACAAGTGAATGAAATGACGGTGTTTCAAGAAACAAGCGATACACCCCATAAACGCATACAATAAGAGAACTTATTAACCCGATTACAGTCCTTGTCTTTATTTTGAATACCGTTACAGAAAACTTATAAAAAGTTATAATTTCCTACAACTTTTATGTTTCATTACTTCTTCATCGTGTCTGCTTTCACGTCTATCTATTAAACAGATCGCTACTTGCATTTGGTGTAACACTCCAAAGTCGTAAATTCCCGACTAACGAATCGGTACATGTCTGCATTAACTTGCATTGTTAAGATGCAGATTCTAAAACATTTTCACCATATTTTTTAAGATTTATAGACGCTTGATAATCTCGATCAACAATATTTCCACATTCGCATTCAAAAGTTCTATCGGATAACTTCAAGTCTTTTTTAACTTTTCCGCAACAAGAACACAACTTAGAACTTGGAAACCATCTATCCGCCAAAATGAAGCGAATATTATTCCAATTTGACTTGTATTCAATTTGTCTTCTAAATTCATGGAAACATTGTTGTTGAACAGATTCAGCTAAATGTTTATTTTTCATCATACCTTTTACATTCAAATCTTCTAAAACAATAAACATTGGTTTTCTGTTTACGATTTCAGAAGTGATTTGATGTATGTAGTTATGACGAATATTCGTTAGTCTTCGTGAAACTTTTAAAAGTTGCTTTTCACTTTTTATAATGTTGTTGGTTTTCCTGTAACGGTTTCCCTCCCTTCCTTTTTCATATTTTCTTGATATTTTGCGTTGCAACCTACGCTTTTTCTTCTCTAATTGCCTAATTCTTTTTGTTTTATTAATATTTCCATAAACTTTACCATCAGAACAAACAGCTAAATCTTTTATTCCTAAGTCAATACCTATCCCTTCTGTTTTTGAAGGAGAATAATCACTATCTGTTTCTATTCCAACAGATACCCACCAATTCAAACCATCAAATGTAAATCGAGGATTCGTATACTTAACATTTTCACCAAATGGAATACGTCCTTTCTCAGCTAATCGAATCCAATTTATCTTTTGTTTATTCGACTTCTTACTTGAAGCAAATCCTTCTACTTTTACATGTGTTTTTGTGAATTTAATTTTCACATTGTCTTGATAAAAACTAGGTGTAGATTTCTTTTTACTCTTGAATTTTGGATATTTTGATAGTCCTTTAAAAAATCGTTTGTAAGCATCACAAGCATCTTTAATCGCTTGTTTCGTTACATTATTGCTTACATAATTCAACCAATTAAATTCATCAAGTTTTTTCATTTGAGTAAACTGTTTTCTCAAAGTTGAATCATTGATGAATTTACCACCATTTTGATAATTTTCTTGTTGCTTTGCAATTGTCCAATTATAAGCAAATCTAGCTGTATTCGCATATAGAAATAATTTAGTTTTTTGCTTATTATTTGGTTTCAACATCACTTTTATTGACTTTATCATTTAGCAACTCCTCATTTTCCTCAATTAATTCATCTACTAACTTTCTAGTTTTATTAGCACGTTTTCCTTGTAATCTACAACTAAATACTGTAACAATCTGTATTAAATCTTCTACAAGTTCTTGTTCATCTGTTTTTTCAGTGCTATCTAAAACTTCAATCTCACACCCATTAAGGTTTGCCATATACTCAACCAATTCAAAACCAAATCTAAGAAGCCTATCTTTATAGAATACTACTATTTTATCTACTTCTTTGTTATTTATCATTTTGATTAGTTGACGCAAACCTTTTTTCTTGTAATTAATCCCACTACCAATGTCTTGAATGATTTCATATTCAACATTTAACGATTCTAAATATTTTTTCATATTTTCAACTTGTCTTTGCAAATCATCTTTTTGTTTATTAGAAGAAACTCTGCAATAACCAACCACTTTTTGACTAGTTTCTTTAATACCAAGTACCTCTTTAAGTTGATCGTGAGAATAATATCTATAGCCGTTTGAGCCAGTATGATGTGGTTTTAATTTTCCACTTTTGTCCCAATTTCTTAAAGTTTGTGGCGTTCGATTGATTAATTTGGAAAATTCATGAATGCTATAATATCTCATGCTATATTCCTCCTTAAATTAAATATAGCATGAAAAAATTATAAAGTCAATAAAAATTTTATAACTTTTTATAAGTTATTTAAAACTGTTTAAGCCTCCGTAGAACTTATGGAAAGTTTTATATGGTTATATGAACACGCTTATTCAATATATTGGCAAAGTCGCTAACATGATAACAGGAATCTGCTAATATTTTCTTTTTTCCTAAAATCACTAATGAAGTGATGTAAACCTCAATAGTTTACATATAGTATGAATGTCCACCCATTTTCAGACTAATTGTTTTTCCATTTTTGCAACTGATTCACCGTGACGAATTTGTAGCCTTCTTTGGACAAGGCCGCTAATATTCCTTCAATGGCTTTTAACTCTTTTCCCGTATCATCATACATTGGATGCATCAAAATAATAGACCCGGGTTTCACATTTTTTTCTACATAATCGACTTTGTCAGAAACGGAAGTATAATAGGTGTCTGGTTCAAGATTCCAAGTGATGGTATCCATATGATGTTTATTTAAGTAATACTAATACGGTAATCCCACCAATTTTTTGCCATTAGGTGGTCGAAAATCGATGGGCCCTTTATAACCTGTTTTTCTGATTAACGTATTGGTTTTTTCAATTTCCTGTTGAATAAAGGAAGGGGTTTTAAAGACCATTCGCTTATGGGAATAGCTATGATTGCCAATTTGATGTCCTGCTTGTGCTATTTTCTTTCCTTCCTCCAGATTCTTTTCCAACTCATTCCCAATGACAAAAAAAGTGGCTTTCGCATTGTATTTATCCAAAAGAGGCAACAGTTGAACGACATTCTTTGTAGGCCCATCATCAAAGGTCAAAGCCACAACTTTTTGACTTGTTTCAACCTGGTTGGTTAACCCTCCGAATAGCTGGTATGTTCGTGAATTCATTAATTTGTAAGTACCATACAAAAGAAGAAAAATGGCCAGGAAAACGATTCCGACTACAAAAATTCTTTTTTTCATACATTTACCTCTACTTCTTATTTAGTTTTAATGAAATGTTTAAAGGTCATATTATTATATCAAAAATCGTATGCCATAGATTTTTATTGAGAAAGCCTAAACATTCGGTCGATTCAAAGCCTTGAAAATAAAAAAGTGAGTGCTAAAAACCATTGTTGGACTTAAAATAAAATTTTTCTTGCATTTTGGATCAAAATCTCAATCGGCTTACGAGTTTCATTGAAAACGATCTTTGTCAGCAAAAAAGAAGGTGTTCGCGTGAAAAAAAGGAAAATAAAAAATTGTTGGTTTTCTCGATTGTAGAAAACATCCGAGAAAGTATGTATCCTCTCGGAAGAGTATAATATAAAATAAAACGTGAGGAGATGAACGAAAATGAAAAAGGAAGTAATGGAAAGATTTATTTCTTATGTCAAAGTGGACACTCAATCTGATGAAAACAGCAACACTTGTCCATCTACTCCCGGCCAGTGGACGCTTGCCCGCATGCTTGTGGACGAATTAAAAGCGATCGGCATGGAAGATGTGACAGTGGATGAAAACGGCTATGTGATGGCCACTCTTCCGGCCAATACGGAAAAAAATGTCCCGACCATTGGATTTTTGGCCCATCTGGATACAGCGACTGATTTTACCGGTGCCGGCGTTCAACCGCAAATTGTCGAAAACTATGACGGCGGTGACATTATCTTAAATAAATCTCTAAATGTCGTACTTTCGCCAAAAGATTTTCCTGAACTGGCTAACTATAAAGGCCACACGTTGATTACCACTGACGGCACCACTCTTCTCGGCGCCGATGATAAAGCGGGGATTGCCGAGATCATGACGGCTATGGCTTATTTATTGGATCATCCAGAAATTAAGCACGGAAAGGTAAGAGTGGCGTTTACACCGGATGAAGAAATTGGAAGAGGTCCTCATAAATTCAATGTAGACGCTTTTGATGCAAAATATGCTTACACAGTGGACGGCGGCCCACTCGGCGAACTGGAGTATGAAAACTTTAACGCTGCCGCTGCCAAAATTACGATCAAAGGCAACAACGTACATCCCGGAACAGCGAAAGGGAAAATGGTGAACTCGACAAAGATTGCCATGGAACTCCATCGTAAACTGCCGGAAAAGGAATCACCTGAATATACGGAAGGATACGAAGGATTCTATCATTTGCTTGCGATCAACGGTGATGTCGAACAAACAACTTTGCACTACATCATCAGGGATTTTGATCGAGAACAATTCAACGCCCGAAAAGCCCAATTAGAAAAGATTGTAGAAGAATTCAGAAATATATACGGGAAAGATAATATTTTGTTGGAACTCAAAGATCAATATTATAATATGAAAGAAAAAATCGAACCGGTCAAAGAAATTGTCGACATTGCGTACGAAGCGATGAAAAATTTAGACATTGAACCGAAAGTTACACCGATCCGAGGAGGTACCGACGGCGCACAGCTATCGTACATGGGCCTCCCGACACCTAATCTTTTTGCAGGCGGAGAAAACTTCCACGGCAAATATGAATACATTTCCGCCGACAATATGGTAAAAGCAACGAACGTGATTATTGAAATCATCAAACTGTTTGAACAAAAGGCCAATGCATGATCCTTACCGTTATGTTTTGGCTAAAAAACACATCAAACGAACCCATCTTACATCTGGGTTCGTTTTTCTTTTTACAGACAATCAGAAAACAGAATTTTGGTAGAAAAGAAGCTAAGATCCTTCAATTTCTTTTTTAAATAGGGCCACATTTCCGAGAAATAGAATCAAGTATGCAGAAACGATCGATATGACAGACCTGTTTTATGTTTCAAAATATTTACTTCTATCTGAATATTTGATACCATTTAATTTAATTATTTAAAGGAAGGAAGGGAACAACTTTGGAACAACACACAATTCAATCACTGCAAACCAAAAAACCGCCGTTTCGTGCGGATCAAGTGGGCAGTTTGTTAAGATCAAAACGGATTCAAAAAGCTCGTTCTCAAAGAGCAGCAGGCGAAATAACAGCTGACCAATTGCGGCTGATTGAAAATGAAGAAATCGCACGGATCGTTGAAAAACAAAAAGAAATCGGGCTTCAAGCCGTGACAGATGGTGAATTTCGCCGAGCATGGTGGCACTTTGATTTCCTTGAAAACCTTGACGGCGTCGAAAGCTATGAAACAGAAAGCGGCATTTCATTTCATCAAATGCAAACAAAGTCTCATGGAATTAAAGTGACAGGAAAATTGGATTTCACAGACCACCCTATGCTGGAAGATTATCAATATCTCCATAGCATCGCCGGCAGCCATATTGCTAAAATGACCATTCCAAGTCCAAGTATGCTTCATTTAAGAGGCAAAATCGAAAAAACCGCTTACGGGGACGAAGAAGAATTTTTCCATGATTTAGCTAAAACTTATCAAAAGGCGATACAAGCTTTTTATGATGCAGGCTGTCGCTACTTGCAGCTCGATGATACGTCTTGGGGCGCCCTGTGTTCAACCGAGAAAAGAGAAGAAATGCTGGCTCAAGGAGTAGACCCCGATCAATTGAGCACTACATACATGAAGTTAATAAACGAAGCTGTGGCGGTCCGTCCGGATGATATGACGATTACCATGCACATTTGCCGTGGCAATTATCGCTCGACATGGTTTTCTTCCGGCGGCTATGAGCCGGTAGCAGAAGTCCTGTTTAACGGATTGAATATAGACGCCTTTTTCCTCGAATATGACAGCGACCGAGCTGGCGGCTTTGAACCGCTCCGATTCGTGAATCGATCCGATTTGAAAATTGTGCTCGGCTTAATCACATCAAAAGCGGGAGAACTGGAAAATCCAGACGATATTAAACGGCGCATTGATGAAGCCTCCCATTATGTTGATTTAAACCAATTATGTTTAAGCACACAGTGCGGTTTTGCTTCAACAGAAGAAGGCAACTTGTTAACGGAAGAACAGCAATGGGCGAAACTGCGCCATGTCGTTCAAATTGCCCAAGATATATGGAAATAATAAAATGTATTTAGAAAGACATATCATTCCGGTATTCACGGGTGATATGTCTTTTTATCAATGAAACCGAAACGTCGATTTTATGTTCTCTAAACAACACCGCCCCCCCAATCTGAAACGGATCGATTTTCCCATCAACACAAAATGATTTAAAAAATTTCAAAAGGATCATGAACGGAAATCGATTTTTTATTTTTGTGAATGCGACTCAATGAATCTTTAGGAACTATTGTAAAGATTCATTGAAAAACGGAAAGAAAAGCGAGGAATAGCGATGAAAAAATACCAAGTCTTTTTGTTTCTAGTCCTAGCCAATTTATTTTGGGCAGGTAATTATGTGTTCGGAAAATATGTAGTGGCCGAAATGTCTCCTTTACAAATGACATTTTCCCGTTGGGTGATTGCGATCTTTCTTTTATTCCCTCTCGCTCATTGGATTGAACGTCCGGATTGGAAAAACGTTTGGAACCAGTGGAAAATTCTCATCGTTCTGTCGCTGTTGGGGATTTTAGGGTATAACCTTCTTTTATATGAGGCCTTGCGGTTTACGACCTCCTTAAATGCAGCGCTGGTCAATTCGATCAATCCGGCAGTCATCGTCCTTTTTTCCGCCATTCTTTTAAAGGAAAGAATTTCGCTGGTGAACGGCTTCGGCCTCGTCATTTCCCTTCTGGGGGTTCTTCTTGTTTTAACGAAAGGACACTTGGAGCAAATTTTTCTCATTGACTATAACCGAGGCGATCTCTTCATGCTCTTGGACATCCTCGTTTGGACGTTTTATTCCATTTTAGGGAAAAAGATTCAAAACGTTCCCCCCATTTCTGCTACTGCGGTATCCGTATTATTGGGATTGGTGATGCTTCTTCCTTTTATTCTTGTTTCCGGCGTCCACTTTCCTCTTAGCAAAGAAGCCGCGATAGGAATCTTATACATTGGAATTTTTCCCTCCGTCGGATCTTTTGTTTTCTGGAATGCGTCCATTCGGGAAATTGGCCCCAGCCGAGCGGGAATTTATTTGAATTTGATCACGGTATTTACCGCTCTTCTAAGCCTGCTCATGGGGAACCCTATTACTTTCGTGCAGATTTTAGGAGGACTCCTCGTCTTTATCGGCGTCTATCTGTCCAGCCAAAAAAGAAGGCAAGAACAGGCCGCCCTGTTAAACCAACAAAAAATAAGTGCGAAATAGCGACACATAAATAGATTTCACCAACCAAATGCAAGCCATAAAGAATAAAACATACACACAACAAAGCGATCATAGAATGGAGATAAATGACTTATTGCATGATCTGAGGAAGGGGAGCGTGTTTCATGGACAATCGAACTCGGAATCAGCATTATTATGGCCATGTGCCTCATCCTATAAGAGATGATGGCGCCGGTGCAACCGATTTCGGTCCGCGGGACATCATGAGGGACCTGGAGAACCCCGACATGCTGGTTCCGCCTGCCACCGATGCCGGAACGATCCCTAACTTGAAGTTCTCTTTTTCCGACACCAATATGCAGTTAAATCATGGTGGTTGGTCACGAGAAGTAACGGTAAGACAGCTGCCGATCGCAACCACACTGGCAGGCGTGAACATGCGTCTGACCCCTGGGGGTGTTCGTGAGCTGCATTGGCATAAACAAGCGGAATGGGCCTTCATGATTATGGGCCGGGCGCGCATCACCGCCGTCGATCAGAACGGTCGGAACTTTATTGCGGACGTCGGCCACGGGGATCTATGGTACTTTCCCCCCGGCATTCCACACTCCATCCAAGGGCTTGAAGAAGGCTGCGAGTTTCTGCTTGTTTTCGATGACGGCAACTTCTCCGACTTCGACACCTTCTCCATCTCAGATTGGTTCGCGCACACACCGAAAGACGTACTGTCCGCAAATTTCGGCGTATCAGAAAACGCCTTTGCTCATATACCCAAAAAACAACGATACATTTACCAATCAAAAGTTCCCGGTCCTTTGGAGAGCCAAAAGATACCGGACCCTTATGGAACGGTGCCCAAAAGCTTCACACACCGGTTGCTTGCGCAGGAACCGCTCGTCACTCCGGGCGGGACAGTGCGTATAGTCGATTCCACCAACTTCCCCATTTCAACTACCGTTGCGGCGGCATTGGTAGAAATCAAGCCAGGCGCTATGAGGGAAATGCATTGGCACCCGAATAACGATGAATGGCAGTATTACCTATCGGGCACGGGACGCATGACCGTATTCGCAGCAAATGGCAAGGCGCGAACTTTCAATTACCGGGCCGGCGATGTAGGATATGTGCCGTTCGCCTTCGGACACTACATCCAGAACACCGGTGACCAAAGCCTATGGTTTCTGGAGATGTTCAAGAGTGACCGTTTTGCCGATGTGTCACTAAATCAGTGGATGGCGCTTACTCCTCGGGAGCTGGTAGCGGACAACTTGCATGCAGGACCAGAATTGATGAACGCACTACGTAAAGAAAAATGGCCGGTTGTTAAATACTCCAATCAACAACGACAAGTTTAATACGACCAAACCGTTGATCATTTCTGTGAGCTGTCTGCCGACTCCAAAATTAGCTGTCGCTTATAATGATTTTTTACATCACAAACACAAGGAAAGATTGAAAAATCCTGTGCATTCGCTAAGTCTCACTCCTTGCCCTCATCTTCAATCTCCCAGTGAGCAGATCTTGCCTCCGCAAATGGTTATCCATGATTCATTTCACCTTATTTGAATCATTCACTGTTACACAAAGATTTCGCAACTTTATCCTATTGAACCAACAAGCACAAAGCATTTTATCCAGTTATTAAAGACAAGTTTAAACCATGACTTTTTAGTCATGGTTTTCGCTCTTTTTGTCAATAACTGATTATCAATTTATTTTTTATATCAAAAAATCATCAGCTTTGGCTCATGGAGCAGCGCTTGAACGATCCCAACCTTCTTTTTGTTCTCCAAAGATAAATCATCTATTTTTTTATTCAGATCCAAATCCATTATTTCAGCTAATTCTTTCATTCTCTTGCTGCAATCTTTTTTATAAAAGCTGGCTGAATATTTCAGCAAATCTATCACCTTCATATTGTCATAATAAAAAACTTCTGAAGGCAAATACCCGATGTCTTTTTTGATTTCAGGAGCATATTTTATACAGTCTTTTCCGAAAATCTTGGCATTTCCGCTTGTCGGATAAATGAGAGACAATAACGTTCTTATGGTCGTCGACTTTCCCGCACCATTTGGTCCGATGAATCCAAAAATCTCACCTTGTTCAACCGTAAAACTAATATCCGTAATTCCTCTTGCCTTTCCATAGGTTTTCGTCAAGTGGTTGATTTCAATGACATTCATTCTTTGAACCCCCTTTTTTAATAATGCAGACTTTCTCAATCTTCGGTTTCATCATAAAAAGATTCCTTAAGCAGATTTAAATAATGATCCATTTCCGATAATATTTCATCCATATCGAAATGCTTCAAAGAGAATTGCTTCATCTTTTTTTGCTGTTCATTTGATAATCCTTCCATCGTCCACATGATAATTTTGATAGCTCTGTTTATATCAAGGCCTTGTTTAAATTTTGAAGTATCAATATCGGTAAATAATTTTTGATAGCTGCTGACCAATATTTCGTTATTCCTTTGCTCTAACTCTTTTTTTACCTCGTCGGATTCTTCTTGAGAGGCGGCTATAAAGAAATTGAAGATATCGGGATATTTCTTCATTAATTCAAATTCCAGGACTGCGCATTCTCGCCATCTCATGAACAAGTCTTTTTCATTCCAATCGATTTTCGCGTAAAACTCATCCATGATCATCTCTACAAAATAGTCATACAAAAATAAAAACAATTCCTTTTTATTTTTGAAATAGTGAAAAAGCAGCCCTTTTGAGATATTGGCTTCTTTTACAATCCCATTGGTGGACGCTTTTTCATAACCATGTTTGGCAAATTCTTTTAGTGCCGCATTTAAAATTCGTTCTTGCTTTTCTGGATTTATTTGAAAGAAATTGGAAAACAAATGATGATCCCCCCATTTATTTACCGTTATTGACCGATTTGGTCAATTTCATCATAACCTATTGACCAATTAGGTCAATAGAATATAAAATGAAATTTCCTGATGCATCCTATCCTCAAGAGGAATGTTCAAAACTTGATCGGAATATCATATAAAGTTTTGTGAAAAAAATACCGTTTGTATGAAAAGGTTCATCCTGCAGATTTTTTTGACATGAAAAAAGAACGATAAATAGAGGATGTTTCCATAAATGAGTGAATATAACTCGTTAGTATTAAAAAAAACCATTGATTTTTATTTAAATACCCTTTATATTTAATGGAATGGAATTTTATATAAAATAAATATTTATAAAGTTTATATTTATCTCCATTAATTAATAAGGGGAATCCTATTATGAGGGATGTTTGCGACTACATTGCACGAATTCAATCGGCCAGTCACTTCGTTTACCAAAAAATACATCCGGAAATGTCGGAAAGTCTACATGATCATGGGATAACACCTACACAACTATTTGTTCTGTCTTTATTAAAAACACAAGGAAGATGCAACATTTCTCAATTAGCCGATCACCTGGGTGTAAAACCAAGTGCCGTAACATTTATGATGGATCGCCTTGAACAGAACAAACTCATTATGCGCGAGCATGATCAAAAGGATAGAAGAGTGGTCAATATTAGACTGACCAAACAAGGAGAAAATATGTTGGAAACCATTTTGGAAAGTAGAAAAGCCACCATAACCAAATACCTTTCCTATTTGACAGAAGATGAACTTTCGTTTATGGCGGAGACCGCCGAAAAACTTGCAAATTACACAGAAAAAGAACAAATAGAAGAACGAACAGACTGAAGGATAAAGGATCAACATGTTGTTTCGTTAACTTAAGATAACGAAACATCCCGTTTATAGATGATACAAAAGAAAAAAGGAGCTATGGATATGGATAAAACGATGGATACAAATCATAATCGTACGATATTATTGATTGGTCTTATTATTGCGATGTTCTTTTCTGCGCTTGACGGAACCATTGTGGGAACCGCTATGCCAAAAATCGTAGGAGACCTAGGCGGATTAAGTATGATGACATGGCTTACTACCGCTTATTTGCTTACTTCTACTACTATTGTTCCGATCGCAGGAAAATTATCGGATTTATTAGGCCGCAGAGTGGTATATGTTGCAGGACTGATTATTTTTATGGGGGCATCAGCACTTTGCGGAATGGCCCATAACATGACAGAGCTAATTATCTATCGTGGTATACAAGGAATTGGCGGCGGAATCATGATGCCGATGGCTATGATTGTCATCGGGGATACATTTACGGGAGAGCAGCGCGCCAAATTCCAAGGAATTTTTGGCGGAATTTATGGCCTCGCTTCTGTCATTGGTCCGCAAATCGGCGGATGGATTGTCGACTCATTAAACTGGAAATGGGTATTTTATATCAACCTCCCTGTTGGAATTTTAGCCACCATCTTTATCGCCTTAGGATTACAAAAACACAAACATACAGGCCCTATTCACTTTGACATTGCCGGTATGTTTACGATGATGGTCGGAACCGTCAGCTTGCTTCTTGCGCTTAGTTTAGGCGGAAAAGACTACGATTGGAATTCATGGCAAATTATCGGTCTGTTTGCATTGGCAGCCATCGGTTTAGTGAGTTTCGTGATCGTGGAAAGGAAAGCGAAAGAACCGATTCTTCCTTTGCATTTGTTCAGAAATAGAACATTCGTTTTCTTGAATTTAATTGGATTCTTTATGACGATTGGAATGTTTGGAGCCGTTACGTTTGTTCCGTTTTTTATGCAAGGCATTATTGGAGTCAGTGCTACTCAATCCGGAACGATCATGACACCGATGATGATTTCCATGATTATTACAAGCATTATCGGCGGCCAGTTCGTTTACAAGATGGGCATCAAACTGCAAATCATGATAGGGATGTTCATTATGGCCGGTGGACTCTTTTTATTAACTACTTTAGATATGGATACAAGCAAGTTAGTCGCAACATCTTATATGGTTGTGATAGGTTTAGGGTTAGGGTTCGTGATGCCAACAATTACTTTGGCTCTTCAAGAAAGTTTTTCAAAGCAAGAACTGGGGGTTGTCACCTCTTCCAGCCAATTTTTCCGTTCTATTGGAGGTACTTTTGGCATTACCGTTTTAGGAGCTGTCATGAATAGCACATCCGGAACATTATTGACAGACAAACTAGTTCCATTTTTAAATACATTGCCTGCACAGGCGGGACCTATCGTATCAAAATTTAAACAGATGATAGCAGACAATCCAGAAGGTTTGTTCCAAATGCTCTTTAATCCAAAAACGTTGAAACAGATGCCTCCTGAATTGTCCAATCAAATGGTGCCGATTTTAAAAACATCCTTAATGGATTCCTTGCATAGCGTGTTTTTTGTAGGTTTATGGTTTGTCGTAGCTGGAGCAGCGTGTACCCTTTTCTTAAAACAAATCCACTTGTCGAACAAAAAAGGTGAAAAAGAATCGAAACTGAAAAATAGAAAAAAAGTCGTTGCTACCAATTCGAATTAAATGAACGAAAATATCATTCATCAAAGGGCTGTTTGCAATGATTTCAATATAACAAGTTCCATCTTTTCTTAGCAACAGCCATGCGAAAAAGAAGCCGTCCATTTGGATAGCTTCTTTTTTTCGTTTGGCGAAGTAATAGATAACTAATTTTTTGCAAAAATAACAGTTCCCGTGTAAATAAACTCCGTCTAATTGAAAAAATCCTTTTCTTTGAAGATCTTCGGATTATCTAAATGATTTCATATGAACGGAAGAAACTGAACGCCATGAATCGATGACCTGTGCGGCTTCTTGACTTAGAATTTCAAGCTTCAATGTTCATGGCATTTTCATTGTACAAATAAAAAGTTCATATATTCTCAAAAATCCTATCATTAAATTTAACCTGAATCCGTGATGAATTGAAATCGACTTTGATTTTGTTGTAATTTTGATGGATTGATAATCCATAAAACCCTTTTTATGCTTATGACCTATGTCATCTCTATTTCCGAAAATGGAACAAATCTCTTTTTTTAGGTATACGAACCAAAAAAATAGACAAAAAAGCACAGGGAGTGACGTTGGACATCAGTGCCCGAACATTCGTTCGTTATCTTGCCTCTCTCCATTTCTGATAGACGTTCAGTAGGGGCTCGCTATAGCCACTCCTTCGCGTCCGTTTCATCCAGATCTGTCGTGATCGACGGACGAGTCGCCCTGCCATCGTGATCACCGTCTGAATAATCGTCTTGATGCGGCGGCGTTTCACTTTGTGGTGCAACGGATGTCTCGGATCGCTTAATAGATCTTGTCCAATCAGACGAAGAAGATTGTAAACGAAGGCTCCCATGACCAACACGAGCGCATTCGTTTTCATCTTCCCAGATGGAAGCCGCTCTAAATCTAAGTCGCTCTTCAGTTCGCTATGAAACTGTTCGCCTGTCGCATGGTCATGATACAACGCGAGCACATCGCTCATTCGAACATGCTCGTATCCTTTGAGCCGCACCCAATAGCTTTCCACTTCATAATCAGGAACGAGCATCAGCTGTCCATTGCGTTCCATCGTCCGTTCCGTCACTTGGGTGACTTGAACGTACGTATACGTGTTTCCATCGATCGCTGCCTTCTGTGGAAGGCATAGCTCATAGGTTTGTACTCCTTCGCTTTGTCCATCATCGACACGTTTGCCCTTTTGCGAAGCGATCTGGAACCAAAGCGCTTTCGATTCTCGGCGTAAGTTTCGCTTGATGACAAAGTCCACGTCTTCCTTTAGGCATACGTGCCCATTCGCTTCTGCATCGTTTCCTGCATCCATGCGAACAAGCAGACGAGATGAAGTCAGTTGACGAGCTCGACGGATAGCGGTGACTAAAAACGAGGGCATGTTGTCTTGCACATGTTGTTTCCCTGGACGCAACTCGGCATGAACGAGATCCCCTTCCTTCCCTGCATACGCAAACAACGGTGTAAAACCGTCAAATCCTTTATACGTTCGACTGACTCCTTCTTTTTTCGTATCGGAGTTGTCAAATGGGGAACCATCTATATCAAGGGGAAGCCATGTCGTCTTTCCTTTGGTCCAACAAGGGGACAAAGTGGCATGTCGTTGAATCAACAGACGTATGGACTCCTCCCAAAGAATCGTTTCGGTCATCGGAAGACAAGCGAGCTGATCGAGTCGTTGTCGCAAGGTTGGAGAGGAAGGCACGTGCTGAATCCCCATCGATGCCGAAAAGATATCGTCCTGACGATACGCTTCGATATGATCGAAATCCGTTTTTCCTGTGGCAAGCAAGCCAATCATCGAGCGAATGACATCGCTATGGGAAATGTGCACTTCTCGACGAACCGTTGGAAGCCGAAGTGCGTTTACCCGTTTATCCAGTTTCGTTCGATGGAGTAAGTAGCCAACGAGAGCAAGCCCAGCACTTGGGGTAATCGCTTCATCTGTCAATACAAACCGAATCGGGAAATCTTTCATCACATCACCTACTTGATGAAGAATCGTCAACGTCGTTTTTCCTTATCGTATCAACGGTTTGCGACCATTGTAAAGATGTTTTGTCACGGATTCAGGATAAGAGTTATAAATACCCATTTTCACTTTCTATAGGAATATAATGATTTCGATTTCTTATGATATTTCTCGTAATTTTTCTCTTGTTTACAAAAAATTTTTTGTAAATCAATAGAATTTTATTTAAAAAAAAAACAAAAACGGTTTTTTTTTAAATAAAATTCTATTGATTTACGAAAAATTTTTTCATATAATTTACTTACAAAATGAAAATGCTTTCAATTATTAGTTGTGCTGCAGTGATTACATTCAGTCCCATCCGAAAAGGAAATTTGTGACCCCCTAACACAACAAAAACATGACAGTATCGTTTTCAACTTTTTTGAAAACGATTACCGTATAAAAGGAAGGTGAAATGAAGTATGGATCTATATTTGTTGACCATTACATTTTTGGCCATTCTCATTGTTATTTTAGGAGTATCATGGTGGAAATGGCATGCGTTTATCAGCTTGCTTGTCGCCAGTTTGTTCTTAGCGATCATGTCCGGAATGTCCTTGGATAAAATCGTAACTGCCTATGAAACCGGAGTTGGGGGTGTATTAGGCCATTTAGTCGGAATTTTGGCATTAGGCATCATTTTAGGACAGATGATGTCAGAATCAGGCGCTGGAATGCAAGTGGCCAATTTCTTCGTTCGGCTTTTCGGTGTAAAGAAATTGCCCTGGGCCATGCTTCTTTCAGGGTTTATTATTGGAATTCCTGTGTTCTTTGAAGTCGGAATTTTGATTGTATTGCCATTAGTCATTTCTATTCATAAAACGACGAAACAAAACATTTTATTAATCGCTTTGCCTGTCATTGCCGGTTTATCGATCGTACACGGTCTTGTGCCGCCGCATCCGGGAGCGATTGCCGCGATCCAGATTTACAATGCCAATCTTGGAAAAGTGCTTCTTTATTCCTTGATTATTGCGCTTCCTGCAGCCATTATCGCAGGACCATTATTTGCAAAATGGGTTCATAAACGCGTCATTCCTGAAAGCGAACCGGAGTTAATTCGCGTCAATATGACAGCGAAAACATTACCTAGTACAGGACTTTCGTTCTTCATCATTTTATTGCCTGTATTGTTAATGATTTTATCGGCCGTTGCACCATATTTGCCACTGCCTAAAGGCTTCATGAAATTTTTCGAATTCATTGGAAGCCCTATCATTGCGCTTCTGATCGCTTGTTTCGCAGCATTCTACTTCCTTGGAATTCGTCAAGGAATGAGTAAAAAAGACATTAAGAAATTAACAGATCAATGCTTGCTGCCTGTTGGTTCCATCATTTTAATCATTGGAGCCGGCGGTGGATTTAAACAAATCCTTATCGATAGCGGTGTTGGTACGACCATTGGTCATATGTCCCAACATCTATCTCTGTCTCCCCTTGTTTTAGCCTTTATGATATCAGGATTAATTCGTATTGCTACAGGTTCAGCAACCGTCGCCTTAACCACAGCGGCTGGCATCGTTTCACCTATTATTGAACATATGTCCGGTGTCAATCTGGAATTGCTCGTGATCGCAACGGGTGCAGGTTCCTTAATGTTCTCACACGTAAACGATGCCGGATTCTGGATGGTAAAAGAATATTTAGGATTATCCATGAAAGAAACGTTTAAAACATGGACCGTATTGGAAACAATCCTTTCATTTACCGCTTTTGCAGGCGCTTTGCTGCTTAATATGTTTGTATAAAAACAAAACTCCTTCTACACATCCGTAGAGGGAGTTTATCTCTTTGAGAATTCAACAACATGAGCTGATGAAAACAAAATAGGACAGAATATGGTATGATGCAAACGATGGCAGAAGATTGTAAAAAGGAAATGATGGAAAAATTTTTAATCCTTAAGAGATGGAGTGGCTTAAAACGGTTCATGTCATCAACCTGTGTAAAGAAAAGAACCGATGAAAACAGGACTGGACCTTACTGATAATAGCTTGTTGCTAAAGAAAGAAAGGCGCTTATCGGAAAAGAGAGCACTTAGGTTGTCAGGTATTTGTAAGGAGGAAAAAATCATGAGTTCAAAATATGTAATCGGTGTAGATATTGGAACAACCAGTACAAAATCCGTTTTGTTTTCCGCAGAAGGATCCGTTATTTCAAGACATGGAATTGAATATTCTTTATTCTCCCCTACACCAGAAACGGCAGAACAAGATCCGGAAGAAATTTTCCGCGCTGTGGTCAACACCATTAAGAGAACGATACAAGATAGCCATGTTCAGCCATCTGATATTCTTTGCGTTTCCTTTAGTTCCGCCATGCACAGCGTCATTGCTGTAGACAAAGAAGGCAAGCCTTTAACGAATTGCATCACCTGGGCGGATAACAGAAGCGCAAAATGGGCCGAAAAAATAAAAAAGGAAATGAATGGCCATGAGATTTATCGGCGGACCGGAACGCCTATCCATCCGATGTCTCCTCTTTCTAAGTTGACATGGCTTCGAAATGAGCATCCCGAAATATTTGCACGCAGCTATAAATTCATATCAATAAAAGAATATATCTTTTATAAGCTATTTAAGGAATATGTGATTGATTATTCGATTGCCTCCGCAACAGGAATGTTTCATTTAAATTCCTTAAAATGGGATGAAGAGGCTCTACATATCGCCGGTATATCAGAAGAACAGTTGTCACGTCCTGTTCCAACTACTTATCGTTTAACAGGATTGGATGAAACGTTTGCAAAAGAAATGAATTTGCACCCGTCCACTCCTTTTGTGGTAGGAGCCAGTGATGGCGTATTATCCAATTTAGGAGTAAATGCAATAGATCCCGGAGTTGTGGCTGTCACCATTGGGACAAGCGGTGCTATCCGAACCGTAACGAACCGCCCTGTAACCGATCCTAAAGAAAGAATCTTTTGTTATGCATTGACTGAAAACCATTGGGTCATTGGAGGCCCGGTCAACAACGGAGGCATGATTTTCCGATGGGTTCGCGATCAACTAGGTTCTTCAGAGGTCGAAACAGCGAAGCGTTTAGGGAAAGATCCATATGAAGTGTTGACAGAGATAGCGGCAAAAGTCAATCCCGGATCGGACGGATTATTATTTCATCCGTATTTAGCCGGAGAACGGGCTCCATTGTGGGATGCCAATGCAAGAGGCTCTTTCTTTGGATTAGGTTTGCATCATAAAAAAGAACATCTAATTCGTGCTGTTTTGGAAGGAGTTATTTTCAACTTATACACCGTTCTGCTTGCCTTAGAAGAATTAATCGGTGAGCCGAAAAAAATTCAAGCCACCGGAGGCTTTGCCAGATCCCCACTCTGGCGTCAAATGATGGCGGACATCTTCGATCAAGAGGTATATATACCGGAAAGTTTTGAAAGTTCTTGTTTGGGAGCTGCTATCCTTGGCTTATATAGTCTAGGTGAAATTCATTCATTACACGTAGTATCGGAAATGGTAGGCGCCACCCATCATCATGTACCGAATCCAGAACATGTATCCGTCTATAAAGAATTAATTCCTATCTACATTCGTCTTTCTCGACTGTTAAAAGAAGAATATGAAAGTATTGCAGCCTTTCAAAAGAAAAGAGTGTAGGAACACTTAGCAAGCGCAGAAAAGAAAAACAAGGGAATCTTTCGTCTAATCACGATTCCCTTGTTTTTTTATTTCCTAACCAAAAACGGTAAAGACCCCGCCCTTGTTTTTGGCTTAGAAAAAAGATCTCCAAGCATCTGTCAAACCACCCATCATCCTGCCAATAGTTTTTAATACCGTTCGCCATTATGATGGAACGAATGATCTTATCATGATGCAGCAAAAAACATTTTCTTGTTCCCATTTACCGTATCCAAAGTTTAAATAAGCCTTCGGTTACACCTAAATTATACATATAATGAATTCCGAATACCGTGCTGATAAAGCCTGTTATTTGAATGAAGGCATTGTGAATACGAATCTTTTTGGCACTCAGTGTGAATGGGATCCCAATTAAAGTCGTAAAGCAAAGCATGCCCAAAACCGTTCCGGCGCCAAAAAACAGAATATAAAGAAGACCTTCCCATGCCTTTTCTACTGTACTCATTGTCAACAATACCATGGCTGCACTACCGGCAAGTCCATGAATGATCCCAATAAAAAGAGATTTAACATAGGGAATCCCTTTATATGTATAAATAGGATGATCTGTATGAAGATGAAGACGTGAATGAGAATGTTCATGCGTTTTCTTAAGAGAAAGAATGGCTGAAATTCCAAAATAAACGAGTATGATTCCGACTAAAAACTCTAATGACATCGACCATTCTTGTGAAATTTTTTTCTTCATCAAAATAATAGTCATTCCAAATATAAGTAATGTGGATGTATGCCCGATCCCCCAAAAGACTCCGGCTAAAGAGGATCTCCAAAGTTTTTTGCTTTGACAAACAATCGTTGATACAGCTATCACATGATCCGGCTCCATAGCATGTTTTATTCCAAGAACGAATCCTAAAGTTAAAACGGAAAGCAAGTCTACTTGGTCCATCTATAAGCCTCCTAATATCGTTTATTCCTCACCCTATCTTTCAATACTTTCGCCAAGTGACACCATTCTTGCCTAATAACTCTCGTCTGGCAAATGAATGAGCGCGAGAAATCATGTTCTCAATGATACCCGTACTACGTGCAAGTATACGTAAAATAATGCCGCTAGCCGGCAATGATGTCATACCAAATCGAACGTCGGAATCAAAAGCCTCCATTTCATCATATAAACGGTCAAGAAATGTTTTATCTGCTTTCTGATGAAAGATCAAAAAAGTGCCGATATGAGTATATCCGTCCATTTGCAACATTCCGGACATATCTTCATCCGGCTCAAGCCGTAAATGATCAAACAACACAAGCCGGTCTTTTTTATATACTTTTAATTTCGAACGAATCCAATCATAAGGAAACAAACTCCCATCTTCCGCCCAACCTGGTGTAATGACATCGCTGTAAAAAAAACCGGAATCCTCTTCTATATGAACGGTCGTTTCTTGTATAAAACGTGCTTCTTTATAAGCAATTAAAGAATCCGGCAAGTATTCAAGAACGCTTCCTTTTTTTAAGTGGATGTTCGTTTTCTGAACAACAGGCTTCTTTGGTGTTTTATATACTTTTGTGGCGGATTGCGTTGTAACCGCCAGCTCAGCTTCTTCTTCCACGTTGAGATTGGTTAAATAGACATCCCCGTCTACATAACCTCCGCCAACATGAATGAGATATAAGAAAGGTAGATCCTTTTCAAGATAAATGGGACGGCTCACTTTTAAGGCCCCTTCATGATAGCAAGATGAGATAATGGTTTTTTGCCGTTTTTTGGCGGCAGATACTTGTAATACTCCTGTATATTTCATGATTCCAATCCGTACAAAAGTGCATTGGTTTTAATCCATTCCAATACTTCTGCAAGACCGATTTCATCTTTTAAATTGGTAAAAATATATGGCTTATCCCCTCTCGCTGCCAGAGTATCGCGCTCCATAACCTCTAAACTGGCTCCAACGTACGGAGCGAGATCAATTTTATTGATGATAAAAAGATCAGATTTAATCATCCCTTGTCCACCTTTACGCGGAATTTTTTCCCCTTGCGCTACATCAATAATGTAAATAGAGAAATCGACTAGTTCCGGGCTGAATGTAGCGGCTAGATTATCCCCGCCGCTTTCGATAAATATCAACTCAAGATCGGGATGCCTTTCTTTTAGTTCATCAATGGCGGCAAAATTCATGGATGCATCTTCACGAATAGCTGTATGCGGACACCCTCCTGTTTCCACACCAATGACGCGATCTGCCGGCAGCACACCATGCTTCAGAAGAAATTGAGCATCTTCTTTCGTATAGATATCATTTGTCACAACGGCGATGCTCAATTCTTTATGCATGGCTCTCGTCAATTTTTCCACAAGCATCGTTTTTCCCGCTCCAACAGGCCCTCCGATTCCAATACGTATTGGTTCCACGTTTCTCACTCCTTATATTCCGAATTTTAAGACATAAATAAGCGCACATTTAAACGTTCATGGCGCATTTGAGCAATTTCCATCCCGGGACTTACCGCTCCTAAATCCTCTTTAGGCAATTGTGAAATCGTTCTTACCCCTTCCTCTAAAAGAGGTTGAATTTCAACTAAGATCTTTTGACCGTCTGTTTGACCAATCGGAATTCCACGCACCGCATTTTGCACAAGAGCAGATACATTGGCAAATAAATAGGCTCCAACTGCCGTTTCCTTTGTCACCTTTAAGTGGTAAGCGACAATCGCAAACACTATGGCAGAATGACCATACGCTTTCTTTTCTTTTATCCGGTTTGTATATTCTATTAAAATAGGAGATGGATACAGATCCACACATAGCTTGGCCATCCGTTCCCCCATCCTTTGATTCCCGCTTCTTGTTTCTTGCGCAACGTTCGATGCAAATAAAATGTGATCAAGCTCCTCCAATGTGGATGGTTCATTTTGTTCCATTGCTTCATAAGCCAGTCTGCAAGCAAGGCCTTCTGTGAAAAACAGCTGTTTCCGAATATAAACGGAAATAGCATTCTTAAAGCTTTCTTTATCCGTGATCACTTTTTCTTGAATGTATGTTTCCAATCCAAAAGAGTGAGAAAACGATCCCGATGGAAAGTTGGAATCACACAACTGAAAAAGTGAAAATAATCTATTCATGACGATGTCCTATTGGGCGAAATGCTTGTTTCATTTTTCTTTTTTCACGTGTAAATGGAATCGATAGCTTCTGAAGCAGTTCTTCTACTAAATAGTCATATTGCACAATCATTTCATTTCCTTCAAATTGCGCCGGCAAATGCCGATTGCCAAGTTGATGCGCAATTTCCCCCATTTGCTGCATGGATGTTGGTTTGATCGTTAATACATCATCTTCTAAGACCGATATCACAATCATATTGTGATCGTCCATGTATAAAATATCTCCATCTTGTAATTCCTGATGTTCTTTTAAGCGAATGCCAATCTCTTTGCCATGATCTGTCACAACCCGTTTCACCCGTTTGACTAAATCATCGCTTCGCATATAAACCCGTTCTATATGTGGAACTCTTTTCTCTAATGTCGTGATGTTTCCGACTACTTTTTCAACCATCATGTTTTTCTCACCTCAAAATAAGAAATACCGTTGTGCCATCGGGACGATTTCTGCCGGTTCACATGTCACTAATTGACCGTCTACCCTCACTTCATATGTTTGAGGATCGACGTCAATTTTTGGGGTTTTATCATTCAAAATTAAATCTTTTTTCGTCAATTTTCGAATTCCATAGACCGGTTTCACCTTTTTCTTCAAACCCAACTGTTCATGAATGCCTTTTTCATACGCTGCCTTTGAAACAAAGGTGATAGACGTTTGATATTTGGCATCTCCTTTCGCTGCAAACATCGGACGATATAAAACCGGCTGCGGTGTCGGAATGCTGGCATTGGGATCTCCCATAGTGCTGTAAGCAATCATTCCTCCTTTTAAAACCAGTTCAGGTTTCACACCAAAAAAAGCAGGATTCCACACCACTAAATCAGCTAATTTCCCCACTTCAACAGAACCCACATAATCCGCAATACCATGAGCGATTGCTGGATTGATCGTATATTTGGCAATATAACGTTTCACACGAAAGTTGTCTCCCACACCTTTGTCTTCTTGTAACTTCCCTCTTTGCTTTTTCATCTTGTCAGCTGTTTGCCACGTACGAATGATCACTTCTCCTACGCGCCCCATCGCTTGTGAATCGGACGAAATCATGCTGAATACGCCTAAATCATGTAAAATATCTTCCGCCGCGATGGTTTCTTTCCGAATGCGTGAATCGGCAAAGGCAATATCCTCCGGAATATTGGCGTCTAGGTGATGGCAAACCATTAACATATCTAAATGCTCTTCCAAAGTATTGATAGTATAAGGTCGAGTTGGATTCGTAGAAGAAGGCAAAATATTCGGGAAGCCGGCCGCTTTTATAATATCCGGAGCATGCCCGCCTCCAGCTCCTTCTGTATGATAGGTATGAATCACTCGACCGTCTATGGCTTTCAATGTATCCTCGACAAATCCACCTTCATTTAAAGTGTCGGTATGAATCGCTACTTGCACATCATATAGATCCGCCACTTTCAAACATGTATCAATAGCCGCCGCTGTCGATCCCCAATCTTCGTGAAGCTTTAATCCCACTGCTCCCGCTTCTATTTGTTCCTTTAAAGGAGCCTCATCTGAACAGTTTCCCTTTCCTAAAAAACCCAAGTTCATCGGGAACTCTTCGGCTGCTTGAAGCATACGATGGATATTCCAAGGCCCCGGTGTACAAGTAGTGGCATTTGTGCCTGTAGCGGGTCCTGTTCCTCCGCCAATCATAGTGGTCACACCCGATGCAAGAGCGGTTTCGATTTGCTGAGGGCAAATAAAGTGAATATGAGCATCTATTCCTCCGGCTGTCACAATCATCCCTTCTGCGGCTATGACTTCCGTTGCCGCTCCAATCACCATATCGACCCCATCCATTAACAGCGGGTTCCCCGCTTTGCCTATGGAGGCAATCATTCCATCTTTTATGCCGATATCCGCTTTGTAAATACCTGTATAGTCAACAATAATCGCGTTTGTTAATATGAGATCGACGCATTCATCGCTTGTCGCCAAAGGATGCTGCCCCATTCCGTCTCGGATCACCTTGCCGCCGCCAAACTTTACTTCATCTCCATAGGTTGTATAGTCTTTTTCAATTTCGATAAACAATTCTGAATCCGCCAAACGAATAGCATCGCCGACAGTCGGTCCAAACATATCTGCATATTGCTTTCGAGACATCGAAAAACTCATTTTCTTTTCCCCATTTCAACTGATCCATTCGTTAAATTATTTAAACCATACACTTTGCGTTCACCTGAAAATGGAATTATTTCTACTTCTTTCGCATCTCCGGGCTCGAAGCGAACCGCCGTTCCAGCCGGAATATTCAAACGCATGCCAAATGCTTTTTCACGATGAAATTGAAGCGATTGATTCACTTCAAAAAAATGAAAATGGGAACCAACCTGAACAGGTCGATCGCCCCGGTTTAACACGCGAATCTTGATGCTCTGCTTATTTTGATTGCATAAAATAGGTTCTTTTTTTAATACATACTCCCCTGGTATCATCGTACGTCCTCCTCATTTAACGGATCGGGTCATGAACCGTGACAAGCTTTGTTCCATCAGGAAAGGTTGCCTCAATTTGAATATCCGGGATCATTTCGGCAACCCCTTCCATTACATCTTCTTTTGTAAGAATCGTTGCACCGTATTGCATTAACTGAGCTACCGTTTTTCCATCCCGCGCCCCCTCCAGCACTTCATATGTAATCATTGCGACAGCTTCAGGATAATTTAATTTTAAGCCCCGCTCTTTACGACGGCGGGCCAAGTCAGCCGCCACTACAATCATGAGCTTTTCCATTTCACGTGAAGTCAGTTTCATGGATAACCTCCTATTTTAAGTGCTTGTTCCAAACTATGAAATTGATCTTGTAAATCTCCATTCACAAGATCGAATATTTAGAATTTTTCGTCTAATAATTATATCAAATTTCCTTCTAATACATCCAACAGATTCTCACTCATTTTACAAACCCGCTAGCAACTGCGATTTTTTAAAATATTTTTTGCGATATATTATTGATCTTTCTTAAAAAGCTCCATCAACGGTCTGATCGTGATAAAAATACCGGCTACCATTAACCATACGAAAGCAAGTACAGTCCAACCTTTAAAAAACGATAAACTATACTGATATCCTGTGATAAACATAATCCCGGGCCACACAAATATCAAAATAACGGTTAACCAAATAGCCCACTGTATGCACAACTTGGCGTCTTTATTTATTGGCTGTTTCTCCATAGCTAACTTCCTTTCCATATTCAGATAAGTCATCATCGTAGCTTTTAAACTTATCTTTTAAAGAATCAAAATCAAATTCCTGACTGGACAGCAATCCATGACCAATGGAAATAACACCACTAATAACAAAAACCGTTAAATTTCCAATCAACATAGGATAAAGCCCGCCTAACGATTCGATCGTAATTTCTCCTGATGTGGCATAGGCAGATGAAACCCATGCGATGAGTCCGCTGATCATTCCCAATAAAGCTCCATAAAAAGATCCTTCATTCGTTGCCCGTTTCCATAACAACCCAAGGGTAACAGGAATCACGGCACTGCTTATAAAAATTCCCATTGCCATATAAACGAAACTAAGGCTTATCCCTACTTTAAAAAGCAAAATGGACAATAGCCCCATTGCCAATCCGGCACATAAGGTTACTTGGCGGGAAACACTTAATATTTTTTGACTGTTTGCTTGTGGATGGATGGAGTGAAGGTAAATGTCCGTAACGATGATGTTTGTAATAGCCGTCAGTTCCGCAACACCCGTAGACATCACAGCCATAAAAAGCATAATTAAAAATAAGATAGATCCAACAGTCCCCATGACGTGGGCCGCCATAATAGGGGCAACAGAGTCCGGCGAGTCAACAGAAATTCCTAACCCGGCTGCACCCACACCTAGAAAAGTGGCTATGGTAAACGGAATTGAAAACCAAGCAATCCCTCCATAAATATAGGCTTTCGCTGCCGCTCTTTCTGTACTTGCAATGGCGCGCTGCCAATAAGATTGATCCACAAATACGGTTCCAAAATTACCAATAATATTGATCATTCCAAAAAACAGTCCCGGTATCGAAGCCATTGTGATCATTTGTTTGGATTCAGGGATTTTACGTAATCCTTCATAAATATCCGTAACACCGAATTTGTAATAAACAGCCGCTGCAAAAATCGCAAGAATGGCAAAGATAATAACTGTATTTAAGTAGTCTGCAATAAAGGAAGCTTTTAATCCACCGATCACCGTGAAAATCGTGAAAGTGATAGGAATTAAAAGCGCTGCAATATATACATTCATTCCCGTTAAAGAGTGTAAAGAAACCGCTCCACCCAAAATGACCATTGCCGTTACGATGATATTGGTCATTAAAGCGAATACGAGCATCAATCGGTGATTTTTCTTATCAAATCGCTGAGCGATAAATTCTAAAAATGTATGAGCATTCGGTGCTTTCCGTTTCAAATGAATGGCCACTATCGCAAATAGTAAAATTTGAATAGTAGCGCCAGCAGCATACCAATAAGGGCCACTAATTCCATATTGATATCCGGTAGAAGAAGACATCATTAATGTCGCTGCCCATGTCCAAGCGGCAATAATGGAAGCACTCGCTAAACCCACTCCGACACTCCTGCCTGCGGTGCTAAATTGTTCTGCCGTCATGACTTCTCCTTGACGACGTTGGATCAAAACTGTAATCACTGTAAAAACAATTCCAAAGATAAGCAATATGAGATACCCGACACTCGATGATAACATTCTATCCCTCCTTTAATATGATGGTAATGTTAGAATTCAAACAAATGTTATATAACTTAACACAAAATAAATATAAAATATAACTTAATTTTTTGTCAATACTAAATTTTCTGAAATATAAATCTGTACTTCAGATTATTTCTCCCATTTTCGATGGTTTTGACATTATGTTCTTAACACGATATGTTAAATTTTTTAACAATGAATAAAGAAATAGGATTATAGAGGAAATAATGGAACTTTGTTTTTTCACAACGTTTGAAATGGAAGATTTGGGGATTAGAGAGTGCAGATATAAGTATTGAAAAAGGACATGCGGATAATATATGGGGCATTTCGGCATTTTAAAGACCTAAAGAATAGAAAATATTTGTCACCAATCACTTTTGAATTGAACAAAGCAGGCAAGAATGAATCCATAAATTCTTGCCTGCTCCTTCGATAAATGGTGTCCAATCCCACATGTGTCATTCTCTGATTCAATTCAATTGATGTTTCATCCGAATCTTCTCTTTACTAAGAATGTAGCCCCAGTGATTGGAGGCGACGATGTTTAAATGATTCGAAGCGGCCAATTGTTTTGTATAAAACCTTTTTTTCACTAAAAGCAAGGCTCTATCATTTTTTAAGAAGGCATGAAAATCTCCGCCTTGCACTTTCAAATCATTCACTAATTCAGCCGTTAGAACCGCACTTTGAGCCCATACCGCCTTATGTCTTTTTGGATGGTATTTAAATAAGCTGTATCCCCTTACTCCATCCAATGACTTCGTTTTTTCAATCAAACTTAATTGATCATTCGGTATGGGGTTGTTGACATACATTAGAATTTCCCCTTCATAATAATGAGCAACAAAAAGAATGGTCGATAAAAGAACTATTTTGACCAGCCATTTACCTTTCAACAAAATTCTGCTGGCCAAAATCCCTATCATGATGGCTAGCGGAGGATAAACAGGCAAAATATACCATCTTATCTTCGTTTTAGCTAACGTATACAGGATGAAAGGAACAATCACCCATAAACAGAGCCCTATTATATAAGATCGTTTTTCATGCTTGGATAGATTAATCGAAAGATTTTGATGAAAATGATAGACTAAAATCATTCCCAATAAAACAGCGAACCACAAAAAGTAAAAATGGGATAATATGACTCCATAGTAAGATTCATCGCCTACATGACCTTCAATGGGAACCGTTGATCTATGCAGCAAGTCATACGAAATCATATTTTGGAAAAAAGCAAAGCCGTCATATTGATATCGTATAACCGCCCAAATCAAAATGGGCACGATCATGCACAAACATAACATCATCCATTTTTTAAAGGATAATTTTTTGTATTTTCCAGTAATAAAGAGGTACAATCCCATAATGACGGCTATATTCCCTGCATGCCAACTTTTTGTTAAAAAAGCCAAAGCAAAGGCCAGTCCCGATACATACAGCCAATAATCCTTTTTCTCGCTAAGCAGCAAAGACAGAATAGCCACTGTAAATAAAAAGACATAAAGAGAATCTGCGTCACCGGTTCGTGCACTATGATTAATTAAAAATTGAGTGCTTGTCGACAATGTTAGCATCGATAATAAGGAAGCTGCATTTCCGAAATTCTTTTTCACAAAAATGCCTACGATGATAATCGTCAACATAGCACAAATGCCTGAGATTAATCTTAATCCTAAAGCATTGAATCCCGCCGTTTTATAGCCAAGCATGATGGCCCAATAACTAAGAGGCGGTTTTAAATTCCAATAATCCATCTTATAACGATAAGTATTGACGATAAAATTTCCTTGTCTTAACATCTCATAAGCATTTACTCCGTGTCTTGCTTCATCCCAACTATAAATAGGAAATTTGCCTAAATTGAAAAAGATATTATAGCAAGCAACAGATAACAAGATCAGGGCCAGCAAAAAATAAATGGCGTTTTCTTTTCGATCTGACCAGTACATAAGCCAAACTCCTTGTTGTCATAAATTCAAAATCTAAAATTCAAAACTCATTATAAAAATTCCATATAGAAACTCCATTTCCCAACACATGTTTATTGTGAAGAACAAAATTTTCTCCTACTCATGGAGTTTTATGGAATCCTTTACGCTTTTGACACCGTCGCTTAAAACTTTTTGCAAAGATGCACTCCAAAAACTTCAAAAAAGGAAAAAGCCTCGTTACATAGAGATGAAAACAAGGCTAAATCTTCCAATATCATTATATTAAATCATCCTGTACAGAGATTGGCTAGCATCCTTCGTATGAATTTTAGCACTAAGATAAGGCCATGTCACGTACTGAATTTTTACGGATATGTCCAATTTTTTCAATCATAAGAATGCGGTGCTTTCTTTTTATATGCTTTTTTCCAATTCTTCTTTTGAAGCGAAAAATAAAAAAGGGGGCTTTCTTTTGATTGCTGCATTCTTCGATATCGTCGTTTGGTTATGTATAACTTCAATACCTTCAAAAAAACAAAGAAGAACGAATCAGAATATAAAAATACTGAAACAACAATTATGGTTCCATAACTTGCGAGAACACCATGGGCCTTTATTTTTATTGAATTCCGACGTAAGAAAGATCATCAGCCATTATAATCTGCAAGATGAAATTCACCTGAAGGAAAATATGGATCGTTTAAAACAGGAACTAGAAGAATTCATCCAAACTCGAAATTTGTAAAATGACAAACTAAAAAGGTATTTTAATGAATTATAATGTCTACCAATAAAATCATTTTTTATACCACTATCCACCGCAAATTTAATCAGCAGGTGTATCAAGCCATCTCAACGTGTTCTACTTGCATAAAACAAGCAGAAAAGAAAAGTGTTTCTGCTTGTTTCATTTTATTTGCAACATACGATCTATATATGGTTCAATATTTTTCATTTTTTGCAGCAATTCTTCGATTAGTCCTTCAAACGTCGTATGGTCATTTAACGGAACAAATAAAATCGAATTACTGCCATTTCGCAGTGATACTTCATTTGAAAAATCCGAATTCAACACGGATTGATGAAAAGCTTTTGTACGTTTTGAGCGGAGCATGGTGTATTTTTCATAACCGGGAATACCTTCATACGTCTTTTTCGATTTGTATGGATTGGGTTCATAATGGACCGAAAAGCTAGATACTTTACCGGGCGAACTTCCTACCAAATTGACCGTAACTTCGAAATGAATATTGATTGAGTTTGCTTGGAGCTCTTTTCCGTTAAATTCATTTTGCTTCCATTCTTCTTTTTGAAATAAAAACACAGCAGAATTCCTTCCATATCCTTCTACTTCTCCGAAATGCATTTTTAACGATTCAGGAAACTGACTTTGACTTTGTTGAAAAACTTGGATCCATAAAAGTTTTCTTTGCAAAGAATCTAAGCCAGTCGTCGCTTTTTCAATCTGATCTTTTAAGTCTACATTTAAAATAGGGGCATAAAACGATTTTAAGTAAGAAGAAAAATCTTTCATGACTAGAACAGCTGTCGGATCTTGGATCAGTGTATCCCATTTCATGTCAACAAATTGTTGATAATCTCTTTTATGAAATTGCGTATTCTTTGGCAGCGTAAAAGGATCTAAAGTAAGAAAGAAAAACTCAATAGGCACCGGGGAAATCTTAAGAGCTTTAAAAAGCTTTTCCTTTCCCTGGTCGGATGCATACCGATTTGTTTGCTCATAGCCTTCTAAAGCACCTAGTTTATTTTCAATAACCAAAATTTTTTCAGCTGCTGAATCATTTTTCAATTCAATAATTAAATCCGGAGTTCCAATGCCCTTTCCTAATCCCACACGCGTATGTGCGTTCACCACCCTATATGAACCAGAAACCTGACATACATCTTCCACAAACCAGTTCGCAAACTTCTTTTCTGTATTGATTAAATTTGCCATCAGATCCGTAACCACATCTTCTCTATAAAAGCAATTAAACAGTTGAATAATGTTCATATGATCACCCTCTTACTAAAGCCTAGTCATAAGATGATGATGTAAATCGAAAACTATAAAAAGAACCTTGATGCTTACTTTTTTCAAAATAATCATTCTATTAAATTGAGCAAAAGCGGACTTGCCACAACCAAAAGATCCAACGATAGAAATAAATTCTCCTAATCCTTACTTAATAATACATTAGATTTAAAAAGTAAAGATAGCCGTAGTTGCAAAGCACCGCAACCCCCGTTGCATCTATAAATCAGCATTGAACAAAAACAAGATTGTACATTTTTCTGACTCAACAAATATTAACTATGAATCGATGCGGATCCGAGACTCTATCAAGAAGCTAATATATTTATGGTACGGCTCACCGCAACATCTCCCGAGGCAAATAACATAAAAAACAAAGGGAAGCAAATAATATTTCTTCCCCTATAAGAACCGCTTGCAATTCCCTCATTTTATTCATCATTGTCCTTATAATTACGTAATAAATAAAGAGCCGTATGCTGCGTCCTCTTTGTAAAATGATCCTTTTACAATAATGAGAAGGAGCACATCCATGGCTCAAAACGTATTTAAATATACAATATAAGATGCAATAATGTTCCGGCGATTTTTATCCATATCTTCAATCATTCAGTATGTAGTGATTTCTCAATTAAATTCAATACATATTCTCTATCTTCAAGATTATTTTCAAAATCGATTTGATCCACATTGATTTTTAAAACAGGAGAAAACGAATATTGCTCAAAATACTCACGATAATTTTGATTGAGTCTTTCCCAATATTCTCTTTCTACTACTTGTTCATACTCTCTCCCTCTTTTTTTAATCCTCTTTATGGCTTCATCCGTTGAAATTTCTAAGTATACCAAGAGTTTAGGCGCTTTTAAATGCTCCATCATATTTCCGAATAAATCTAAGTATATTTGAAATTCAACCTCGCTCATTTCACCATTGTCGCGCAACATTTTGGCAAAAATGACGTCGCCATATATACTTCGGTCTAAAACCGAATTTGGATATTGAGAAGCTTTTTTAATTTGTTTAAACCTTTCATTTAAAAAATAAATTTGCAAGGGAAAGCTATATCTTTCTCTGTCATAATAAAATTTATCCAAAATGGGATTATTAGTGACAGGCTCTTTAAAAGCTATGTACCCGTTTTTCTCCAGAATTTCCATCAATGTACTCTTTCCAACACCTACCACTCCATCTATTACGATCATGTCCCCATAATCCCCCTTCTTTTGATTGAGTATTTTCAACTGGTTGTAGTAAAACAAAGAGGTCACCTACTTTTCTTAAGTTTGCACCTTTGAATGAGATAGGTTTCACTTAAATTGAATCGAACGATACCCATTATCTTTTTATAAGCATGAGATATGAATGAAAAATTTTTGCTATTTTTTGTTGATATTATTTATTGGAACTCCCTTTTCGGTAAATCCGTCCATGAATGACGAATCAGGTATACTTTTCAGCAGGAAGAAAGAGTCGTTGTTGAAAGGTTTATCTCATTGTTACGCAAGATTCTATTATATTAGCGCTGCTGTTAAATGTACAGTGGAACTTTTTAGAGGGGTACTTGCCTTCTCTTTTCTTCTTTTTATTGATGAATGCGGAGGATCAATTTCCAGCTAACTCCATTGGGTAATTGCAAAAGTATGATAAAAATGACGTAAATCATATAGGGTAATGGTACTACCATATTTTTCATAAAAATCTGGTTCTTTCTGCTTTTCGAATAAGGTTTGTCTAGTTCCTTAAAAAAGATGCACATTTTTCTCAATATGCTCTTTCAATTCTCAAACACCTTTACTGCCTATAGACCACTCTTTTTCTGTATTGATTAAATTTGCCAACGAACGAAAAAAACGACTGTTTACTCACTTCGCTACCGAATTTTCATTTGTTATTCAAATACATATTACTAACAAAATGTTGTGAACTTATGACGAAAGATTACGGTTTTGATGAAAAATAAGTCTAATACTTTAAAGGAGATTTGATAGAATGCTGAATAATAGTCCTTGTGGATGACGAAGAAAATGTCATTGCATTAATGAAACCTTTTTAGAATGTAGAAGGATTTGAAACGTAACGGCAAAAACGGATAAGATGGGATATTCGAAGCAAAAGAATAACCGTTCATTATTGACAACAGATTGGATGTTGCCGGAAGCAGATGGAACCGATGCTGACCAGAAGCTCTCAAAGGAGCGACCTTATTTGTACTATGACGTCTGCTGACTTCTGACGGTTCAGCCATCCATCGCTAGATGGGTTACCAACTCAGTTGGCGTGTCCGTCAGACCTCCCTGGGTAAGGCAGTATGGACTTTATCTTGTTTTGCAGACTCATCCAATGTTACCTAGCCTTCTATGAAGTTCGTGTTCCGAGAGACCCTAAGTTTGCCGCTCGCTTCCTTCAGATTCCGCGTCACCACGGACACCCTTGCGTTAAGCTAACTGCTACTACTGTCTTCGCAGTTCAGGACTTTCACCCTATAGACTGCACCCATGCCAGGCGCACAAAAGAGCTGGATGATACGAGAATCATCCAGCTCTATTAACCATTCCGCTAGCGAACATTTCTAATCATCTCATTCGCTTATGATACGGTTTTCTGCAACGTATATAAATTTCTCGAATAAATTTTCCTCAAATATTATTCATATAATCGCATATATCTTAATTGGATCAGTGTGAGGCTGTACCAAAAATATCACCTAAACATTCTTTTTTATATCACTATTCCTTGCCAACCTAATTTATTTTTTCTTTCATCATGATGATGTTGCTCTTTTCAAATGTGAAAGATTAGAAAATAAACCAGCTAATGAAACCAATTAAAATCAGTAAAACTAAACTGTACTTTATTGTAAACTTGAACAATTCGTTGTCTTTTCCTACCAGTCCTACAGCCGCAGCAGCCACAGCGATAGACTGCGGAGAAATCATTTTCGCCATTGTTCCCCCCATGACGTTAACAGCAACCATTGTTTCCGGCGGAATTCCGATTTGTGTTGCCGTTACAGATTGAAGAGGAGCAAATAATGATCCACTATTCACGACAGAACCGGTTAAAAATACCCCTAGCCAACCAAGAATGGGTGAAAATAGCGGGAAAATCTTTCCGCTAGAAGCAAAAGCAAGACCAAGCGTCGATGACATGCCTGAATACATACAAATATAGGCGAATGCCAGTACACTGCAAATGGTTAATATAGGTGAAATGAGTTCCTTTCCTGTTTCGACAGCCGTTTCTTTTATCAACTTCCAATCGCAGTGTAGTATCAGCAAAGTAAAAATGATCGCTAATACAATAGCTGTCGTTGTAGATGAGAATAAATCAAGTTTAAAAACAGCAGGATACGGGCTCTTTTCAGGCACCACCGGCGCATGCCGAATCACTAGGTTATTTAGCCCAGGAATCGGAAAAAGAAGAACAAGTTTATTCAACGGACCGCCCGCTTCAAACAATTTTTTTATGAAAGATAGATTAAACAACGTTACGAATACAGTTAATAATATGAATGGCAGCCAGGCAAATATAATTTTATTAATAGGATATACTTCCTTTGCTTCCATTGCTTCTGTTGCTTCCGTCTCTTCTGTTGCTGTTTCCGAGTTGTTTTCAGAGCGTTTCACCTGATAGATTTCTTTTGGTTTCCATACTCTTAACAAAAGAATGAGTGCAAGTAAACTAACAATCGCAGAAAAAATATCTGCCAGTTCAGCTCCCAAGAAATACAATACGAAAGCCTGTGTAAGACTGAATGAGCCACCGCTTACCAGTATGGCAGGGAAAGTTTGGCGTATTCCTTTAACGCCATCCACAATGAAGATAAGCAAAAAGGCAATCATAAAGCTCACCAAAGGCAGAACCAAAGCAGTGTATCTTGCAACAGAAAGGCCATTTAAACCGGTAAGCAGTGCAGGGATGGTTACCGGTATTCCCATTGCACCGTAAGCCCCGCCTGCAATATTGGCTATCAAGCAAAGTCCTGCGGCATACAAAGGACGAAATCCAAGACCAACAAGAATCGCAGCAGTGATGGCTACGGGCGCTCCAAACCCTGCAGCTCCTTCCAAAAAGGCTCCAAATGAAAAAGCTACAAGCAACACTTGAATTCGCTGGTCTTCCGTTACAGATGAAATACTATTCTTGATAATCGTAAATTGTCCCGTTTTTACCGTTATTTTATATAAAAAGATAGCAGCTAATACAATGGATGCCACCGGCCATATCCCGGCAAGAACACCGTATACGGCAGATGCGGCAACCATAGCAGCCGGCATTTTATAGACGAAAAGAGCCACAGCTCCTGCTGCTAGAACGCTTAAGCCACCTGCGACATATCCTTTTAACTTAATAAAGACTAACATAACAATAAAAAGGATGATTGGAATGGCTGCTATAGCAGCTGACAACCAAATGTTGTTCAATGGATTATATAATTGCTCCCATACACTCATGACCTTTCAACTCCTAATCAGTAATTCCTTTTTATTCTTGCCTGTAAAAATAAACTTAGTCTAAATATTATTGTGAAATATTTCACAATCAATTCTACAATGTTAATATACCATTACTTTGTGAAATATTTCACATTTATTTGTGAATTTAATTTGAACTTTTTCTATTTGCAGAGTTATCATCTTCAGACTTAAATGTTGAAAGAGACGGGCAGAAAAAAAAACAAAATTCCCTTTAAATCAAAAACCCTTGCATATAAAGGAACTGACGTTTGACTAATGATATTAGCCATTATGGAAAATCTCAATCTAGTATGACAGGTATACTTGTATAATTTGATAACAATAGCCCTCAAAAAAATTAAAATGAAAAGATTCAATTTAATTGGAATGACCAAACATATTGAAAACTCAAGAATCGAAACTGGTCAACCAGTCCAAATATCAATAAATTGATTATTCTGAATGCAAACGGCATAAAAAAACATTAGAGGAAGCTGATCATCTTCGGCATACACAAGAGAATAAGAGCATTTATGCAAGACGGAAAGAAACCATTGAACGTGTTTTTGCTGATGCAAAGGAAAAGCATGGTATGCGTTGGACAACTTTAAGAGGTTTAAAAAAATTGTCCATGCAGGCGATGCTAACTTTTGCTGCAATGAATTTGAAAAAGATGGCCTGCTGGGCATGGAAAAGTCCAATAATGGCATAAAATAGACCCCTTAGAGGGGTCTAATCCCAACCTTTGAAAGCATAAAAGTGACAAAAGGCATCCGAAAGCGCACATTCGGATGCCTTTTGTCTACACTCTGAAACGCCAAAGAATCATTATTTCTTTGGCGTTTTTTCAATTCACGCTTTTAAAATTTTCCTGTTTGCAAGAAATGGATGTTCTTAAGATTTTTATTAATGATCTTTCTAATTTTCATTCTTAGTAATAGATTTCTTGACCGATATTGAATAAGCAACCATTATCACGACGAATTCCGAATACTATTTATATATGAATAATTATTGAAGTAACAAGGATCTTTAGTTGAATAAGCAGAGAACTTTTATTGCTCCGAAGTTCCCAAATAAATATAACCCTATCCAATAACCTTTTCCATTTCTCCTTATTTACAGTTACCTATATACTTTGGATTTACCACTATTTATGGTACGGTTCCCCTCTCATAATCCGAAATGCTCGATACACTTGTTCGAGTAAAATGAGGCGCATGAGCTGATGAGGGAAGGTCATTTTAGAAAAGGAGAGGGTTTCGTCGGCTCTTTTTAGCACTTGGCTGCTTAATCCAAGAGAGCCTCCGATGATAAAAGCGATTTTGCTTTTACCGTATGTAGTGAGCTGATCGATGTGGGCAGAAAATTGTTCCGATGTGTACATTTTCCCCTCGATGGCAAGAGCGATGACATGAGTGTCCGGATGAAGTTTTGCCAAGATGCGTTCGCCTTCTTTTTGTTTGACTTGCTCCATTTCCGATTCACTTAATGTTTCCGGAGCTTTCTCGTCCGCTACTTCGATGATTTCCACTTTTGCATAAGCGGACAGCCGTTTTAAATATTCTTCGATTCCTTGTTTTAAATACTTTTCCTTTAATTTACCGACCGTGACAATTGAGATATTCACACTTTCTCCTCACTTTACAAACAAGTTATTCACAGCACTTATCCACATATCCACATTTTTTATCCACATATTGTAGGGGAATATTAGTTTGCCACAACATATATCGCCCGGTTTTGACAATATTCACAGGTTGTTGACAATTGTTGCTCCTCCGGCAGTTTCTCCATGTTCGGAGCCGTTCCATGCTCGTCAATGGCAATTTCTAATGCCAATTCCACATGTTCTTCACAACAATAAATCATTTGAATCCCCTCCTCTAAAAATGCTTTTTGTCCATAGTTTAAACCATTGCCGGCGTGTCCAAAAACCTTTTTCGACAGGCCTTTCACTTCAACAAACGAAAAAAAGAATGAGCGTCCTATCGAATAAAAGCTGTGCGAAACAATAGTATCCCCCTTCTAATAACCCGATCAAAACTCATGAAGTGCCGGAAAGTCCATTATCAGTAAAAAAGAGCGGAAATGGATTCCGCCCCTTTGCTTCAGAATTTAGAAGGAATTCTCACTTGTTAATTTTACAGTTGTCGTTTTCAGTTTTCCTTCCCGATAAAATTTGACTGTGATGGTGTCTCCCGTTTTCTTATTGTTATACAGGTATTTGCGTAGTCCGAGAATGTCATGGATCTTTTGATCATCCAGCTGAACAATGACATCTAATTCCTTTAATCCAGCTTTATCTGCCGGTGAATTAGGCAAGACTTGTTCGATCATGACGCCATCTTTCACATTGCTCGGCAATTTCAATGTTTCTTGTTGATGGTAGGCGGAAATTTCGTTTACATTCCTTAAGGTTACACCCATTGCCGGACGTTGTATTTTCCCGTACTTTTCAAGGGAGTTTATAATTGGCTCAGCGTAATTGATTGGAATGGAAAATCCGATGCCTTCCACTGCTTCTTGGGAAATTTTCATCGAATTGATTCCCACCACTTGACCAGCTAGATTGATCAAAGCGCCGCCGCTGTTTCCTGGGTTGATGGCTGCATCCGTTTGAATAACTTCTGCTTGCCAATCTTCTACGCCGTCTTGATCGATATCGACCGGAACGGTTCGTTCAAGCCCAGACACAATTCCTTCGGTAACAGAACCGGAAAATTCCAGTCCAAGCGGGTTTCCGATAGCGATAACCGGTTCTCCTTGTTTTAAAGCACTGGAATCGCCAAATTCCGCCACTTTCTTCACGTGCGAACCGTCAATTTCAAGAACGGCCAAATCCGTCCATATATCCCCGCCGCGGACTTTGGCTGGAACTTTTGTGCCGTCTGCCAGGGTGACTTCCAATTTTTCAGCCCCTTCAATGACGTGATAGTTGGTGACGATAAAAGCACGGTTTCCCACTTTTTTATAAATCACACCTGAACCAGATCCAGCTTCTTCTGATTTCGTTTCTCCTGTATCCCAAAAGCTGGTTGATTGAATGTTGCTAATTCCAACAACGGCATCCTTTGCCTTGCTGACCGCTTTCGTCACATCCGTTGTCACATTCACCGATACTTTTTCATGACGGACTGTTTGATTCGTTTCGGTATTGTCTGTACCCGTGCCACTGTTCAAAATAGATTGATCCGTTAATCTCGGCAGCGCTATAAGGACCAAGAGCGCTCCCACAATAAGCCCAGCTAGGCTGGCTAAAAAATAGCCTCCTTTTCCTCGGCCTGTCTTTTTTGAGCCGGGTCCTCATCGTAAAAGCCCATTGCCTATCATCCTTTCTCTTATCGCTTTCACCTGTTAGTTTATTCTTCCTTTTTTCCTATAAGAATAACCCCTCATAGTGAAAAAAGGATGAAAACATCCGCTTTTATTTTAAACAATATCGGAATATTCACAAAGCGATTTGCCTTTCCCATCCCAAAAATATGACGGGTCGTTATGTATTAGGCTCTAGCTGTCGAAAAAGGCAACGGAATCTTTGCGGCTTATGATATGCTCATAAGCTGATCCAGATCTATTTCTTGACCAGGAATCTATAAAGAAGCCGTTCACACTAGGCAATAAGCTTGCTTCTCGAAGCACCGTTTCAATGAAAAAGTTCTTTGCCGACAGAACCCTATCATCGGTTATAAAGAAAAATGTACAAAACAAGGAAGTGAAATAGAATCTTATACAACTGACGCTATGAAAAGTGTTGCTTTATACTGCCGTCAAAGTCGTCGGGATTTTAGGATCGGTATCCATCAGCCTCACTTGCTCTCCAACAACGATCCCGCGCTGTTCCAGTGTTTGAGAAACGCTCATTCTTGCCAGTTCTTTCATGTTATTGTCTTGACTGAGGTGAGCAAGATAGATTTGTTTTGTCCGATCGCCGATGACTTCACTCATAGCCAAAGCGGCGTCTTCGTTGGATACGTGTCCCACATCGCTCAAAATTCTCCGTTTAATGTTCCAAGGATATTTCCCCATCCGCAGCATTTCCACATCATGATTGCTTTCAAAAACAAACACATCGGCATTCCGGATCGTTCCTTTCATGCGGTCGCTTACATATCCGGTATCGGTAATTAAAGCTAGTTTTTTTCCTTCATGATGGAAAATATAAAACATCGGCTCCGCTGCGTCGTGGGATACCCCAAAAGACTCAATGTCGCAGTCTCCGAATGTCTGAACCGATTCCATTTCAAACACAAATTTTTGGTCAGTAGGGATTTCCCCGACCAGCCCTTCCATCGCTCTCCATGTTTTTTCATTCGCATAAATCGGAAGCTGGTATTTGCGGGCCAGCACTCCCAAGCCTTTAATATGGTCGCTGTGTTCATGCGTGACCAAAATACCGGTCAAATCGCGAATATTGCGGCCTATTTTCGAAAATAATCCTTCCATTTGCTTTCCGCTTAAACCTGCATCGACTAAAAACGAATGCTTATCTGTTTCTACGTAAATGGCATTTCCAGTGCTTCCGCTGGCAAGTACACTAAATTGAATGGCCATGGTATCCTCTCCCAATTCATTCTTTATCTGTTTGCTGAATAGAGCCATCAAAAGCGTTGACAAATAGATGGTTCACTTTTCCTCTATGTTCGATGGCAAAATGCCAAGTAGGGGAAAGAACTTGAGATTCCGTTAGCTGAACCAACGTATAATAGCCGAGTTCGGCTTTTTTAATCGTACTGTTCGGCTTCAGCATTCCATTTTTATATAAATTATTGACTGCTTGCGTTGCCGGAAGGACGCTTTCTTTATTATTTTCTTCGATTTCTTCCAGCATGGTCTGTTCATAAGAATCAATTTCATTGTTGTTATTTACTTCAAACAATATCTGCCCGCTGCCGTTTTTAAAAAGCTTATTTCCTTTGAATACTTGAGAAAAAATGATTTGGTTTTGATCCTTGTCGTAACCCCAATATTCATAATGATCTCCATACAACACTTCTTCTTTTACAAACTTCTTTAGATTTTCCTTCCAATCTTTATCTAAAGGAATCGATTTATCCAAATGGGAAACGATCATCGTTTGATCGCTCGTCAACGCTGCTTTTTGTTTATTCAATCCAGCTACTTCTTTTTTGGTAAATGTTTTGGCTTTGGCAGTAATCAGAGGAGTTTTCCCCACCTCGCCCGGCAGCTTATCGTATTTAATATCATCGTTTTTTAGTTTGTCTTGAATAGACGATTCTTCGATAATATCAAATTGGCTGGCCGAATGTTTGTTCAAAAAAACCGTCAGCAAAAAAATATCGAGTATGAAAAAAACAAAAATAAAAATGGTTTTCGTTTTACTCCAATCCACTTTGATTCCCTCCTCCCGAATTTTTATTCGTGAGCGGGAACCATGACTCGCCGTACTTATAGTACCAAGCCGGCTCCAAGATCAATATTTTAGGGGTTTGTGGACTACGGATTAATTGGTATCCAATTTCCATATCCTCCAGTAAATCCGGATTAAAATCCGGCTGTTTGGAAATAAAATCCAATGCCTCCTGAGCAGACGGCAACGTGATTTCCACAGTTTCCGATGGCAGCGAAATATTAAGAGTAAAGTAAGGGCGCTCATATTTATAAATTTTCTCTTTTCCCCAATATTGCTGAATTTCCGCCATTCCATTTTCATTAAAAACGGGATACCCATTCACGAAAAGCCGATACACAATCTTTGACTCCTTCAAGTCGCTGTCAAAATAACGATATTTATCTGTCCAGCCGCCATGTTCATTCACAAATTGAATGCTTTTCCCCATTAAATCATTCAGATCGGATATATGGCCCAGTTCCGCTTCCTGGGCAGGGTTGACATAAAACATCATATTATTGGTGTAATTGACCCTCATCAAACTCGAACCATCCGTATATTCTTCCCCTTCGGAATTGACATTCTTTTTCACAAAATGGGGATCGCTAAAGAGGGCATCTTTAAATTTTTCGGTTTCTATAAAATCGGGAATATATTTATAACGAATCATCGTTGTTTTTTCTTTCGGCAAGTAAACGGTGCCGGTTTTAAACTTATAGGCGCTGTATTCCTTCTTGTCATTGACTTTGGTTAGATAAATTTTTTTCCATTCTTTCAGTTGACTGGAAGCGATTGTGGTTTTATAAACAGCTTTGTTATGAACAGATACGAAATAGACCGTTGCCTCACTTCCAGCCGTGTTCATATCGTTCAAAATAATATGATCAAAAGTGCCGTTGGGCAATTTCTTATCTTCAAAGTGCAGTACATTTTGATACATTTTGAGCGGAACTTGTGCCGAATATTCAATATCCACTCGGCCGTTTCCATTGACCAGCCTTTGCAGTTCCTTCTGGTTGAAATAGCGAGATACATTGCGGAAATCATAAAATTTCCACTTCATCAATTCCTTCATCATGGTATCGATATCTCGCTCATTCACAGTGCCGTAATGTGCACCCTCTTTATGGAAGATGATCTTGACAGGTTTAATTAAACTGGAAGCATCGCGATTTTCGCTGATCTCTACTTCATATAAATAGTGATTGTTAATCGTCTCATAATCCGGCTGATACGTCCATATGTTCCACGTTAAAATCGCGCTGGCAACCACCAACACTGCTAAAATGACGGATTTGATTTTTTCGTACTTCTTCATGACCAATCTTCCTCTTCTGATGGTTCATATGGCAACGTCAAATAAATAGTCGTACCTTTTCCTTCCACACTGGTCGCCCAAATTTTTCCGCCATGAGCAGTGATCAACTGTTTAGCGATTGCCAGTCCCAGTCCTGTTCCTCCCATTTTACGAGAACGTGCTTTATCCACCCGGTAAAAACGCTCAAAAATCTTATCCAAGTTCTTTTTCGGTATACCCATTCCTTGGTCTTTAATGCTGACCTCAATATAATGATTCTTTTCTTCCGCCTTGAAAGTAATTTGACCGCCTTCCGGAGAATATTTCAAGGCGTTGGAAATAATGTTGTCCAGAACTTGAGTCAGTTTGTCCGGATCAAACTCGACATATAACGGATAGTTTGGAAGTTTTCTTTCAAAAACGACATGCTGCTCTTTCGTCATTTCAAAACGATCAATAATTCTATGGAAAAACTTCACAAAATCTAATTCTTCTTTTTCCAGTTTGAAATCGGTGTTGTCCATTTTGGAAAGCTGAAGAAGATCATTGACAAGACGAATCATTCGTTCTGTTTCATTTTGCGCGACTTCTAAAAACCGCGGTGCAATTTCCGGATCTTTCCACGCTCCATCTGCCAGCGCTTCTAAATAGCTTCGCATCGTGGTTAATGGAGTCCTCAGTTCATGGGACACATTGGCGACAAACTCTTTACGTTCCATTTCGATTTCTTCTTGTTCTGTAATATCATGCAGAACGACAATCAGTCCGTTTAAAAACCCGGTTTCTTTTTGTAAAATCGAAAAATTGGCTCTTAAAATATAAGGGCGATCTTTCGTGCTGAAATCGAGATTAATGGAATCTTTCATATTCAGCAAGTCCTCGAATTCATATTGGCCCTCTAAATGAAGCAGAGTGACAATCGATTCGGACATTACTGTTTCACGTGAAACATTCAACATTTCAGTAGCCGGCTTGTTGATTAAAATAACGCGCCCTCTTCTGTCGGTCGCAATGACGCCGTCTGTCATATAAGATAATACGGAAGATAATTTTCTTCTCTCGCTTTCAGTGGAAGCTTGGGCTTCTTGCAAACGTTTTGTCATATTATTAAACGTTATCGCTAGCTGACCGATTTCATCATTGCCATATACTTTTACTTTTCTCGAAAAATTCCCTTTTCCCATTGCAAGGGCCTGCCGCCTCATTTCAGTAATCGGTTTTGTAATCGTATTGGCAATCAAAATACCGAGAAAAGCAGTTATCAATAAAGCAATGATGGTTCCTGATATAAAGATTTGATTAATTTCATTCATTTGTTTAAAGACATTTTCAATTTTGGCAACCAGATAGACGGCCCCGATTACCTCTTTATTGGAGACAATGGGGGAAGTATACACCCAAATGCGGTTGTGGGTCTGCTGATCCAAATATATCTTGTCTTCTTCCGAACCGACAGCAAGCGTTCTCTTGACCGCCAGCTCTGTTGTTCTTTGTCCGACAATTCCTTGGTTGTTAGGATCAGAAGTCCCGATAATCCGATTGTGGTTATCAATCACTCGCACTTCTGACACGTCAGAAGCTGCAAAATCCCCCAAAATTTTGCGAATGTCTTTTTCTAATGTCGCCGAATTTTCATTCCGGTCTTTGAGCATTTCTTCGCGCAAATTATACTCTAGTAAGTTGACTCGTTCTTTCAATGAGTTTTTAAAATTGGTGACAAGTTTTGTTTCCAGTTCACGGACAAAATAAACCCCGATCACCTGCGTGGCAAACAAAATCAAGAGGACATAGATCACAACAAATTTGACCCGGATTGAGCGAAAAAAACCAACTTTTTTCATCGAATTCTACTCCTGATCCGGAGTACGCAAATAATAACCTACTCCACGACGTGTTACAATCCATGTCGGATGGCTTGGATTATCTTCAATTTTTTCACGCAAGCGTCGGATGGTGACGTCTACTGTCCGAACATCCCCGTAATAATCGTATCCCCAAACCGTTTGAAGCAAATGCTCTCGGGTCATAACTTGGCCGATATGTTTTGCCAAATAATGGAGCAGTTCAAACTCGCGATGTGTCAATTCAATGGTTTCTCCACGTTTTGAAACGACATATGCATCAGGATGAATGACTAATGGTCCAATCGTAATCTCACTGTTATTCTCTTCTTCATTTGATTGTGTCGACACATTTTGATGGCGACGCAGATTTGCTTTTACACGAGCTAATAATTCCCGTGTACTGAACGGTTTTGTCACATAGTCATCGGCTCCCAATTCCAAACCGAGAACTTTGTCAATCTCAGAATCCTTTGCCGTCAACATGATTATCGGCATTTCGTATTTTTTCCGCACTTCCCGGCAAACTTCTATGCCGTCTCGTCCCGGAAGCATAATATCAAGCAATATCATATCTGGTTGGATATCCTCCACCATTTGCATGGCTGTTTCCCCATCATAAGCACAATGTACTTCATAACCTTCTTTTTTTAAATTAAACTCCAATATATCTGCAATCGGTTTTTCATCGTCTACAACAAGAATTTTCTTTTGCATACTTACTCTCCTCTTTTATTGAGAATCCTACTATTTATATATTATCAAATCATTTCAATGTAAAATAGAACAGGTCTTTTATTACTTTAACACTTTCTTGATGCCTTTTCATCCGACCTGTTGATAGAAAAATCAACGCTATTCGTCATTTCTGAATGTTGTCAAATGGACATCGGCGGTATATGAAAAAAGAAGCACTGCGAGAGCAATATGTCATCGCAATGCTTCTTTGAGTGGCTTGGGACGGAATCGAACCGCCGACACAAGGATTTTCAGTCCTTTGCTCTACCGACTGAGCTACCAAGCCGCAATAAAAAATTCGACCTGCTTATTCATTCGTCCAATGCATTCATTCAACGATTGCCGCACCAAATTTTGACGGAACAAAGCAAAAGTTCAATTGTTGAAAATGGCGGTCCCGACGGGAATCGAACCCGCGATCTCCTGCGTGACAGGCAGGCGTGATAACCGCTACACTACGGGACCAATATTCATCATGAAAGGAAGTTGGCAGCAAGAAGCTTTTCTTCTGGCAAGTGACCCGTACGGGATTCGAACCCGTGTTACCGCCGTGAAAGGGCGGTGTCTTAACCACTTGACCAACGGGCCGAAATGGTGAGCCATGGAGGATTCGAACCTCCGACCCTCTGATTAAAAGTCAGATGCTCTACCGACTGAGCTAATGGCTCATTATTAAATGTTAATGCTTCTTATGTATAAAGAAGTTTGGACAAAGGAACTAATCTAATCATTACGGCTAGAACCGCTTGTCCTGTCTTTTCATCAATGAACAGCTCAAGCTGCCAACATCCTTTTGCCGCCGGCTCTCGAATGACTAATTTCAATAGGTGTTTGTACTGTGTATCTGAAATCGCACCGGGAGCATGATCTTTCAAGATATGATTAGCGGCGACGTTGTTAATAATAACACAACATTTGATAATTAGACAACACCTTTTTAAAAGATTTGTCGAAAAAAAGAATGGGATGTAAAAAAAGCTGACCTCATCTAAAGTTTGAACTCCTCCTTCACAATATACTCGATAATCTGCTTTGATCATCTCCATATATCGTAAACTTCGGAGGAGTCCAATCTTTAAGAAGTCAGCCTATTTTTGTTTAATTTTGCGACCAGACGCTGCGCACCACATTTGTTTGCGAACGATCTGGACCGACCGAAAAGAGGGAAAGAGGAATACCGGTCAACTGCGAAATACGTTCCACATAATGGCGAGCATTTTCCGGAAGTTCATCCAACGTTTTACAACCGGTAATATCTTCTGTCCATCCTGGCAATTCTTCATAAACAGGTTCGCATTCTGACAGCACGCGCAAATTGGCAGGATAATGGCTCAATATTTGGTCTTTATACCGGTAAGCAGTGCAAATTTTTACCGTCTTTAACCCTGTCAGCACATCGATCGAATTCAGTGATAAATCCGTTATGCCACTGACACGGCGAGCATGACGTACCACTACGCTATCAAACCAGCCGACACGACGCGGACGGCCGGTTGTGGTTCCATACTCGCGGCCAACTTCACGAATATGGTCGCCTATTTCATCATGCAGTTCTGTTGGAAAAGGACCGTCTCCAACACGGGATGTATAGGCTTTGCACACACCGACAACATGATTGATTTTAGTCGGACCTACGCCAGATCCAATAGTCACACCGCCAGCAACCGGGTTAGAAGATGTCACAAACGGATATGTACCTTGGTCGATATCGAGCATGACTCCTTGAGCCCCTTCAAAAAGCACACGGCGTCCTTCATCAATCGCATCGTTTAATACTACGGACGTATCACACACATACTTTTTGATCTGCTGTCCGTATTCGTAATACTCATCTAAAATGTCTTCCAATTTAAAGCCTTCTGTTTCATAAAAACGTTCCAATAGACGATTTTTTTCTTTTAAATTGTGGGCAAGCTTTTCTTCAAATATTTCTCTATCCAGCAAATCCGCAATGCGAATGCCGACTCGCGCCGCCTTATCCATGTAAGCAGGGCCAATTCCTTTTTTCGTCGTACCGATTTTGTTGGCTCCTTTACGCTCTTCTTCCACTTCATCCAGCTTCAAATGATAAGGAAGGATCACATGAGCCCGGTCGCTAATACGCAAATTTTCTGTGGATACACCGTGGTCTCGCAAGTAATTGAGCTCTTCAACAAGCGCTTTGGGATCAATCACCACACCGTTTCCAATCACGCATATTTTTTCTTTATAAAAAATCCCTGAGGGAATTAAATGAAGTTTATATGTCACTCCATTCACACGGACTGTGTGACCGGCATTATTGCCTCCTTGGTAGCGAGCAACCACTTCAGCATGCTCGGACAAAAAGTCCGTTATTTTTCCTTTTCCTTCGTCCCCCCACTGGGTTCCAACCACAACTACTGATGACATTCTCCGCACCTCCGCAAGGTCCTTTAATCGTTTCTATTGTTTAAACCGGCAGAAAACTCAAAAGTCATGTTTGAGATCCCGGTCTGAACAACTTCCATGTTCAAGATACCACCATCACTTGGAAGATGAACTTTTCAGTTTTGGCACCTTTTTTATTTTACCAATATCTTCTCTTGTTAGTCAATTCAAAATCCGAACATTTATTTTTATATAAATTGTTTTCGTTCGTAAAAATCATTTTTCACGAGCAAAAAAATTCCGTGATGACAATAGAGAGCAAGCGAAAAGGCCCCTTTTGGCTAATTTCGTTTTATTCCTTCAATACCTAATGATTCACAAATCTCGACATGGGATTGTTTAACCGCCTAAAAAAGAGAGGCATTTTTTCAGAAGATATGCCTCTCTTATGCTCCCGGCGGAATGGAAGCTTCATCATACCGCCGTTCCAAATTGACAAATTTATTGTATTCTTTTATAAAAGCCAGTTGAACAGTGCCGACAGGACCGTTTCTTTGCTTTGCAATGATGATTTCAATAATGTTCTTATTCTCAGATTCTTTATCATAATAATCATCCCGATACAAAAAAGCTACAATATCGGCATCTTGCTCTATAGCTCCCGATTCACGGATATCCGACATCATCGGCCGTTTATCCTGGCGCTGTTCCACTCCACGAGACAGCTGAGATAAAGCAATGACAGGGACTTCCAATTCTCTTGCCAACGCTTTTAACGATCGGGAGATTTCCGACACTTCTTGCTGGCGGTTTTCTCCAGAGCGTCCGCTGCCTTGAATCAGCTGCAAATAATCAATGACGATCATGCCAAGTCCATGTTCTTGTTTTAAACGGCGACACTTGGCCCTAATTTCGTTGATGCGAATGCCCGGTGTATCGTCTATAAAAATGCCGGCATTGGACAAGCTTCCCATTGCCATCGTTAATTTTCGCCAATCTTCTTCCGTCAAAGTCCCTGTCCGCAAGTTTTGGGCATTGATATTCCCTTCCGCACACAACATCCGCATGACGAGCTGCTCAGCCCCCATTTCCAAACTGAAAATGGCTACATTTTCATCGGTCTTTGTAGCGACATTTTGGGCAATATTGAGTGCAAAAGCCGTTTTCCCGACAGATGGACGGGCGGCGACAATAATTAAATCGCTGCGCTGGAATCCCGCGGTCATCCGATCCAATTCAGCGAATCCAGTCGGAATTCCGGTTACATCACCTTTGCGATTATGAAGCATCTCAATATTGTCATACGTCCGGACGAGTACGTCTTTTATATTGTGAAACCCAGAAGTATTTTTTCTCTGGGCAACTTCCATAATTCTTTTTTCCGCATCGTTTAACAGATCGTCAACATCGTCTTCTCGTGTGTAGCCTTCTTGGGCAATCTCTGTCGCTGTTCGAATTAACCTTCTCAATAACGATTTTTCTTCAACAATTTTAGCGTAATATTCAATATTGGCGGCTGTCGGTACGCTTCCGGCAAGTTCCGTCAAATACGCTACCCCGCCGACATCCTCCAAATTGTTGGAAGCAGCCAATTCTTCTGTAACGGTAATCACATCCACCGCTTTTCCTTCATCACTTAACTTCAGCATCACACTGAAAATTTTTTGGTTGGCGCTTCGGTAAAAATCAGTAGGACTTAAAATCTCCGACGCGGTGATCAAAGCAGAAGGTTCTAAAAATATAGCCCCTAAAACGGCTTGTTCCGCTTCTATATTTTGCGGTGGAATTCTATCCATCAATAGATCACTCATCATAACCACTCCCAAATGGTTAGAAGGTATTCAGAGTCCCTCATGAAAAGAAGGCCGACTCACAGAGTTCGCCCTCCAAATTCACAATATATAGACAAGGATGATGGATATAGTTTATCTATATATTGTCAAAGGGATCTTAACCCTCTGAATCAGCCCTTTTCTTTTAACTATTTTATCATGAAAACAAGCCGAACGGTTTGGTAAAATTAGTTGTCTTCTGAAACATGAACTTTTAACACGGCCGTAACGTCAGGATGAAGCTTAACCGGAACGTTCGTATATCCCAATGAACGAATGGCATCGTCCAATTCAATTTTCCGTTTATCCAGTTTAATTTTATGGGTTTTGTTTAATTCTTCCGCGATTTGTTTGCTTGTGACAGAGCCGAACAATCGCCCGCCTTCTCCAGCTTTTGCTTTTAATTCCACCGTCGTGTTTTCAAGAACTTCTTTTAATTTTTTAGCATTTTCCAGTTCTTGCTTTGCCAATTCCGCTTCTTTTTTCTTTTGTGCTTCCAAAGCTTTTAAATTGGCTGGCGTCGCTTCGATCGCCAAATTCTTTTTGAATAAGAAATTGTGGGCGTATCCATCGGCCACATTTTTAATTTCTCCTTTTTTTCCTTTGCCTTTTACATCTTGAAGGAATATTACTTTCATGATTCCATTCCCCCTTCTACATATTTTTGAATAGCTTTCCAAAGTCGAACTTCGACTTCCTCGATGGTCGTATCCTCCAGTTGTGTTGCGGCGTTGGTCAAATGTCCTCCGCCTTCCAATTCCTCCATAATTAGCTGTACATTGACGTCACCAAGAGAACGGGCGCTGACTCCCACTTTGTTATCTTTCCGCTTGGCAATGACAAAGGAGGCTCTCACGCCGTCCATCATAAGCAACGTGTCGGCTGCCTGCGCGATCAAAACGGGATCGTATTCCTCTTCTTCGCTTCCCACGGCAACCGCAATTCCATTTGGCTGGATGGATACAGTTTCAATTAGTTTCGAACGCTGAATATACATATCAATATTTTCTTTTAAAAATTTTTGAACTAGAACGGTATCAGCTCCTTGTGCCCTCAAGTAGGAAGCTGCATCAAATGTCCGTGATCCGGTTCTCAATGAGAAGCTTTTGGTGTCCACCGTAATTCCGGCAAGCAGAGCCGTCGCCTCCAGCATGGAGATTTTTTCTTCTTTTGGCTGGTACTCTAGTAATTCCGTTACCAACTCTGAAGTAGAGGAGGAGTATGGTTCCATATAGACGAGCATCGGATTTTGGACGAAATCCTCCCCTCGGCGATGATGATCGACTACCACTATCTTCTCTATTTTACTCAATAATTTCTCATCAATCACGAGCGAAGGCTTATGAGTATCCACTACTACCAGCAACGTTTTTTCTGTGACCATTTCCAACGCCTCATCCGGAGTAATAAAGCGCGAATAGAGGTCAGGGTCTTTCTTCACTTCCGCCAGCAGCCGTTTCACACCCTTATCCATTTGAGAAAAATTTAATACGACATAGCCTTCCTTCTGATTCATACGAGCCATTTTGCTTATCCCTATGGCCGCGCCGATAGCGTCCATATCCGGATATTTATGGCCCATCACCATTACTTTATCGCTGGCAATCATCAATTCCTTTAACGCGTGAGAAATCACTCGCGCGCGAACTCTAGTCCTTTTTTCCATTGGATTGGTTTTTCCACCGTAAAACTTGACTTTTCCACTCGATTCTTTAATGGCAACTTGGTCGCCTCCACGCCCAAGGGCTAAGTCCAAACTGGATTGTGCCAACGTCCCCAGTTCCGGCAGAGACATTGCGCCCGTTCCAATTCCAAAACTCAAAGTTAGCGGAACATTATGCTTAGAAGTCAATTCCCGTACTTCATCTAATACAGAAAATTTTTCTTTTTCAAGTTTTTTTAAAATCCCCTCATTGAAAACGGCAACAAATCTTTCCGTAGAAGTTCTCTTCAGAAAAATTCCAAACTCTTTTGCCCACTTATTTAATTGAGAAGTCACCATACTATTTAGGCTGCTTCGAGTTTGATCATCCATTCCTTGTGTAAGATCATCATAATTATCCAAATATATAATTGCAATCACCGTTTTAGCGTCTTTAAATATCCTGACCATTTCTTGATGGTCCGTTTCATCAAACAGATACATAAGCCGTTCTTCCGGCTTAAACACCACCCGAAACTGCCTGTCATGTAAAGTCACAATCTCTTCCCTTGATTCCTGTTTGATCATCGGTACGAGTTCTTCCGCTACTTCATAAAGTGACCGTCCTATTAACGTTTCTTCCTTAAAATAAGAAGCAAAAAAAGGATTTGTCCATTCAATGTAGAGATCCTCGTTAAAAAGCAAGATCCCAATCGGCATTTCCATCAAAGCTTCTTCTCCCACTCGTTTGACACGATAAGAAAGCGTTGAGATATACTCTTCAATTTCGTGGGAAATCAATCGCTCTGAACGGAAAATTTGAAAAAATAGAGCAGCTATAATGATAAACCCAATGAGGCTTAACCACCAGTAAAATAGCGCTAGCACAGATAACAAAGCAATGGACATAATGATTAATCCGATCAACGGATACCTTATGTTCCGCCTGTTATAATAAGAAAGCATAACTTCAGCTCCTAAGTCATGGTTTTTGTTGGAGGCGCTGTTTTAAATCAAAACCTAAATCCATTATACCTAATATCCGGACAAGATAAAGCACCGGAAAAAAGAGAAAAGAAAGAACTGTCAGCGCTGTTGGGACCGCTTTCGGCCAATTTTTTAAGTTCCCGAAAAAGTAAAGAAACGAGATCCCTTGAATGGTGAGACAGATTTGCAGCATAAATAACAAATTTATATAAATCATATACCACATACTCCCATTTTCAGGAACAAAGATAATGGCTGCGATTAAAACGATGATATAATACCATAATACGCTTTTCGGCATTTGCCATTCACGGATAGGCTTCCAAGAGGGAACCTCAACCCCTAATCTTTTCAAAATCGGAAAATGGATGACTGTAAACAGGAAAACCATGACAAACGAAGAAACGACAAATATACTTGGCACAAGAGCACGGAAATAGTCCATGCCAAATTCGAATTGCTCCATTGCTTTGTCAGGAACGGGCTCTCCCAGTTGATCCATCATATGAACGGATCGCTCAAACGATTCTCTCAACATTTTCATGGAATCATCAATTAAATTAAAATGGAAGAAAAGAACAGCGACCACGTATTGAATGATCGTATTGGCCAAAAAGACCAAACTTCCCGCCATATAAACAGAGAACTTCCCTTTTTTTCGATAAAGAAAATAACCCATCGCCGCGCCTGTTGTTCCATAGGCAAACCCAATCGAAACAGCGGCAATATTTCCCGTTATCATAGATATGATAATGGCTGCAATGATGAGCATGACTGAGTTTTTGGCAGGGTATTTTGCGCTGTATATGAAAAACGGCAATATAAGAAAAAAGCTTGATGCAATCCAAAGTACCGGTATGTAAAGAGTGATGAGTAACAGGACTGCATAGAGAGCGAGCATCATCGCTCCTTCCGTTAATATTCGCGTATTTTTCACAAAAACACCTCTCTATGTCATGGTAAGTTGCTTAAGTTCATCACTTACCATTTTAGCTTTCATATCACGATGATTCAATATTCTTGGCAGACTGTTGAAATCGCTCTGTTTTATGGAATGTGCAGAAGAAACACAGATTTCATCCTATTAAACAGATGGCGCTTATTTTACAAATAAGCAAAAGCAGCAAGGATTCCATTCCCTGCTGCTTACTAAGAAAACCTTATTTATCTTCCGCTACATATGGCAGAAGTGCCATTTGACGTGCTCGTTTGATGGCACGAGTTAATTGGCGTTGATATTTCGCACTTGTTCCAGTTACACGGCGCGGAAGAATTTTTCCACGTTCAGAAATGAACTTTTTCAGAAGATCTACATCTTTATAGTCAATGTGTGTAATGCCGTTAGCTGTAAAATAGCACACTTTCCGGCGTCTGCGTCCGCCTCTGCGTCCAGCCATGTGATTCCCTCCTTTTCTTTATTCGCTTAAAATGGAAGATCATCATCGGAAATATCAATTTGTTGTCCATCGTTGGCAAATGGATCTTCATCTACACGTGTATAATTTTCATTTCTTTGTTGATTCTGATTTGGGCTAAACGGAAAATCCTGAGATTTCTGGCCGCTATAAAATCCGTTTTCACCGCCGCGATTATTGGTAACGCTGCGTGGCTCTAAAAATTGAACGCTTTCGGCTAGAACTTCTGTTACATATACACGTCTTCCATCTTGTGCTTCATAGTTTCGTGTTTGCAAACGGCCGTCAACGCCAGCTAAACTACCTTTTTTTAAGTAGTTTGCCACGTTTTCAGCCGGGCGCCGCCATACTACACAATTAATAAAGTCAGCTTCTCTTTCGCCCTGTTGATTCGTATAATTTCGATTGACAGCAAGAGTAAAGGTAGCAACCGCTACTCCATTCGGTGTATATCGAAGCTCAGGATCCCTTGTTAACCGACCGACCAAAACGACACGGTTCATCATCAGAATCAACCCCTTTTTTACACGTGTTCCACGTGAAACATATATGATTCAAATTTCATTTTCATCAAATTATTCATCTTCTTTTACAACAATGTGGCGAAGAATATCGTCGTTGATTTTTGCCAAACGGTCAAATTCTTGAACAGCTTCCGGATTCGACTTCACATGAACAATGTGGTAAATTCCTTCGCGGAAGTCGTTAATTTCGTAGGCTAAACGACGTTTTCCCCACTCTTTCGAATCGATGATTTCCGCACCTTTGGAAGACAAAATATTGTCAAAACGTTCTACGATTGATTTTTTCGTTTCATCGTCAACGTTTGGGCGGATAATATACATAAGTTCGTACTTTCTCATCTTTCTTTCACCTCCTCATGGTCTATGCGGCTCTTTTTCACATAAAAGAGCAAGGAGTAACAATCTTTCATTACTCACAATTTGATAGTATACCATAGTTTTAACGAAAAAGCAATTTCCCATAAATGTTGTGCAGTATAAAAAAACGATGGTAATGTGTATCTATCATTGTCTTGTTTATTATACCATAAACAGAACGAATGTTCCTGATTATTTTTTAAAATCTGAAAAAAAGATCGCTTTTCAACTGAATCTTGTATTTTCAACTGTTACAAAATAATTTGTTTCCTTAATATACACTGAAAAGAAAAAATCCGCTAAAAACACAGCGGATTTTCCCATCAACTTCATTATACGTTGAAACGGAAATGAATGACATCTCCATCCTGCACGACATAATCTTTTCCTTCCAGTCGCACTTTGCCGGCTTCGCGGGCCCCAACCATAGAACCTGCTTCGATTAAGTCTTCATAAGAAACCACTTCCGCCCGGATAAATCCTCGTTCAAAATCCGAATGGATAATACCGGCGCATTCCGGTGCTTTCATTCCTTTTTTAAACGTCCAAGCACGCACTTCCGGCTCACCCGCCGTAAAATACGTCGCCAAACCAAGCAAATGATAAGCAGCGCGAATCAATTGATCAAGCCCTGATTCTTCGATGCCTAGTTCTTGAAGGAACATCGCTTTTTCTTCATCCTCCAATTCGGCGATCTCTTCCTCAATCTTTGCACATACCACGATGACTTCAGCATTGTCTTTTTCTGCAAATTCACGTACTTGCTGTACATATTGGTTGTTGGAGGCGTCCGCTGCATCGTCTTCTCCTACATTGGCGACATAAAGAACCGGTTTCATCGTCAACAATTGGAAACCTTTCACAAGTTTTTCTTGTTCTTCGGTGAATTCTACCGTACGAGCCGGTTTTTCCGCTTCAAAGGCTTCTTTTAATTTGCTCAACACTTCAAATTCAGCCATAGCTGCTTTATCTTTTTGCTTCGCGATCTTTTCCACTTTTCCAATTCGCTTTTCTACTGTTTCCAAGTCCGCTAAAATTAATTCTAAATTGATCGTTTCTATATCGGCAATCGGATCTACTTTTCCAGCAACATGGGTAATATTTTCATCGGCAAAACATCTTACGACATGACAAATCGCATCCACTTGGCGAATATGGGAAAGAAATTTATTTCCTAATCCTTCCCCTTTGCTGGCACCTTTTACAATTCCGGCAATATCTGTGAATTCAAAAGTGGTCGGAACGATTTTTTTGGGATGAACGATCTCTGCCAATCGATTAAGACGTTGATCCGGAACTTCCACCATTCCTACATTGGGATCAATCGTACAAAATGGATAGTTCGCTGATTCCGCTCCCGCCTTTGTAATCGCATTAAATAAGGTAGATTTTCCAACGTTCGGCAAGCCGACAATTCCGGCTGTTAAAGCCATAAATAGTCACTCCTCTATTTATATAACTTTCATCCATAACTGTTCTGCTTTCTAAAAACGGCTGCAACAAAGAAAAGGATATTTATAAATGAGCCTCTTTCCTCTTGAAAAAAGAATAAAAAATTGTCAGTCTACAATAAAACCTTTTCCAATTATAGAGATAAGAAAGAAAAATGACAAGAACCGCGTCTTGGCATCTCTTTTAATCCTGTTCCGAATACTTCCAATGAAAAAGAGTGAACGTCTTTGTCATCAAGAGATAGGCTTTTTTGTGATTCAAGAAGCATCTCAAATGACAAACCATTGTCATATCGTGGAAACATTACAAAACAGCTGTGTGGCAAAGGAAAACTTTTTTGACAAAGAAAAAGACTTAGTGGTTCTCATCAAAGATTGTAAGATTTCTCCATTTTTTCAATGGACAAATAAGAGGCCAATTTTGATAGAGGGAACAATCCTCTGAAAATGGCCTCATTTTCGTCTAGTTTTCCTGATCAGCCGATTCCAATACCCTTTTCATTTTTTTCACAAACTCTTTTCTTGGAATCAACACACTATGACCGCAGCCCTGGCATTTTATACGGATGTCCATCCCCATTCGGATGATTTGCCAACGGTTCGTTCCACATGGATGCTGCTTTTTCATTTCTACAATATCATGCAGCTGAAAAGTTTTGGTGTCCATACACGATCACCCTCCTAACTCGTCTCCGTGTCTTTTCTTCCAATCATGTTTTCTTTTTCTTCACGCGAATACATGACAAGACGCGGAAATGGGATTTCGATGCCTTTTTCATCTAGACACAATTTTACTTCTTTTCTTATCATCCGGGCAATATACATATGGTTCATGGGAGTTGTTTCGGCAACAATTCTCAATACTACTTCCGTTGCCCCCATGTTTTGGATGCCAAGCAGCTGTGGTGGAGCAACTAACTCTTCGTATTTATCGGGAAGGGTCTTTAAGAGCTCTTCAATCGTTTGCTCCACTTCCTCAATATTTTCTTCATAAGCAACGGTAACGTCGACAATCGCTAAACTGTTGTGCAAAGAAAAGTTCGTCACTTCTGTTATACTGCCATTAGGCAAAATATGAAGCTCTCCTGTCCAGCTTTTGATTTTTGTCGTCCGCAGCCCGATTTCTTCCACATATCCTTCATATTTGCCAATACGGATATAGTCGCCTACTGAGAATTGATCCTCAAAAATAATGAAAAATCCCGTAATGACATCTTTAACTAAACTTTGCGCTCCAAAACCAACAGCCAGACCAACTACTCCAGCACCCGCGATCAAACCTTTTATATCAAATGTCATAATCGACAGTATATTAACAAAAGCGATAAAATACACCACATAGGTAAGAACATTTTCCAGCAGCCTTAATAAGGTGTTTTCCCTTCTTTCCGAAAAGTTTAAAGGAGATTTCGCACGCAATTTAAAGATATTACGGATCATCACTTTTCCGATTCGAATCACAATAGCTGCCAGCAATATCGTTACGGTGATTTTCAGCGCTCCTTCACCAATGGACAGCCATAAATCTTCATTGGTCAATCTTTCCCATAACCGCTCAATCAATCTATCCCAAGTTTTCAAGTCGGTCCCCCCCTTTTGGTTATCATTTAACGAAAACATTGATCTATTTTCGAAACGAACATTCCTTTTTTATCCAGTAATGGATATTGCAGATAGATATTTTGGCAAGATTGTGCATTCCCACGTATAGAAAAATTGGTTTATCCGTATACTATAATACATCCGGAAGGGAGCGGTATAAATGAATATAAAAAATTGGCTGGACAAGAAAATAGAGCCTGTAAAAATTTACTATGAAGATGAAAACGCCGTCCAAATCATTTCAAAACAGCTTGTCTCACTTCTGCCTAAACAAAATCGGCCGATCGTATTCATATGTATCGGAACCGATCGGTCTACTGGCGATTCATTAGGGCCTTTAGTTGGGACATTGCTGGAAGAAAAACAGCTTTCTTCTTTTCATGTTTTGGGAACGTTGGACGATCCGGTTCATGCGGTAAATTTACAGGAAAAATTACATAAAGTACACAGCACTTTTGACAATCCGTTTATTATTGGAATCGACGCATGCCTGGGCCGCTTAAAAAGCATTGGATGTATCCAAATCGATCTAGGGCCCGTCAAACCTGGAGCGGGTGTTCAAAAAGATCTGCCCCCTGTAGGCGATGCCCATTTAACTGGCATCGTGAACGTCAGCGGATTCATGGAGTTTTTTGTTCTTCAAAATACCCGTTTAAATTTAGTGATGAAAATGGCCAAAATCATATCGCGAGGCATTTTAGAGGCGTCCTACCTTTATCCCGTCAAAAAATCTTTTTATCCATTGGAACTGAAAGAAAGGCAACAGCTCCCATAAAAATACTGGCTGCCCACTTTACTATGATCATATCATTAGCAGTTATCAAACAAAATAGTAAAAAATTACAAGAATGACCGTCACCACAAGGCTTGGCAAAAAATTGGCCACTTTGATTTTCGTTAACCCAAGAACGTTTAAGCCAATCGCGAAGATCATAATTCCTCCAACCGATGTCATTTCGGTAATAAAGGAATCTATCATTTCTTTTGGGACGAAATGGTTAATTTGTGTGGCAAACAAAGCGATCAAACCTTCATATAGAAAAACAGGTATAGCCGAAAATAAAACTCCCATTCCGAGAGTGGAGCTTAAAATAAGCGCCGTAAATCCATCCAGAATGGACTTCGTAAACAGCACTTGATGATTTCCCCTTATACCGCTGTCTAAAGCACCCACAATGCCCATGGCGCCAATAACAAAAATGAGCGTAGCGGTCACAAATCCTTCAGAAATGCTCCCACTACGGTTTGAATGATTGCCTATTTTTCTTTCGATCCATATGCCTAACTGATTTAATTTGTCTTCCAACGCCATCCATTCTCCGATGACAACACCGGCAACTAAACTGATCACAACGGCCAAAAAATTTTCGCTCTTCAATCCCATTTGCAGACCAAGCACTAATACAGCCAATCCGATCGCATGCATTACCGCATTTTTAATGCCTTCCGGTATATTGTGTAAAAATTTCCCTATAATCGAGCCGGCTAAAATGCTCAATCCGTTAACCAACGAGCCCAAAAGCACCATTCCAATTTCCTCCAATACTTCCGAAGTTGTTACAATCTTGAAGCGGCATTGTCATTATCTTGCGTTTTCGATGATATCGATAAGAATTCGCAGGAAATCTCGATTTAAAACAAAGCCCAAAAAATAAACCATCGTTGGATGGTTTTTTATCTTTCTTGCTGATCGAGCAGCTGAAGGATTCGATTTAAATCCTCTTTTGAAAAAAATTCAATCTCGATTTTTCCCTTTTCTTTATTTTTTCCTTGGCGAATCACCACATTGGTTCCCAGTCGATCTCGTAAAATGCTTTCTTGCTCTTTCAGAAAGACATCTTTTTCTTCTTTTTTCTTTTTTGTTTCACGTGAAACATTTTCGTTTAATTGCTGAATTAATTTTTCAAGCTGGCGGACATTGAGATGTTCTTTCATCACTTTTTCGACTAAATAAGGCAGCTTTTCTTTTTTCTTTAACCCCAGCAACGCTCTCCCATGTCCCATGGAGATTTTCCCGTCCGAAATATAAGCTTGAATTTCAGGTGGTAGAGAAAGAAGACGAAGATGATTGGCTATATGTGGACGGCTTTTTCCTAATCTATTCGCTAATTCTTCCTGAGTTAAACCAAGTTTATCCATTAGCATTTGATAGGCGGCTGCTTCTTCAATAGGTGTTAAATCCTCCCGCTGCAGGTTTTCAAGAACAGCCAGTTCCATCATTTGCTCATCTTTCATTTCTCGTACAATCACCGGGACTTTTTCCAATCCCGCTTCTTTTGCCGCTCGAAAACGTCTTTCCCCTGCAACAATCTCATATCCCTTTATACTCTTTCTGACAATCAACGGCTGCAGCACTCCATGTTCTGCTATGGATTGCTCTAATTCTTTAATTTTTTCTTTATGGAAAATTTTCCGTGGCTGATAAGGATTAGGGCGCAGTTCTTTTAATTTTACTTCTTTGATGACTTCTTCATTGGCCGGTTCCAAATTTTTAAATAGGGCGTCTATTCCTTTCCCGAGTCCCTTAGCCATTCATGGCCACCTCCTTGGCAAAATCTAAATAAACATCTGCTCCCCTTGATTTGGGATCATAAAGTATAATAGGCTTCCCATGGCTAGGCGCTTCACTCAGCCGGACATTGCGGGGAATGATCGTTCGATAGACTTTATCCTGAAAATATTTTTTGACTTCTTCAATGACTTGAATACCCAGATTCGTCCGAGCATCCAGCATGGTAAGAAGAACGCCGTCAATAGTAAGATCATGGTTTAAATGTTTTTGGACAAGACGAACGGTATTTAAAAGTTGGCTCAGCCCCTCGAGAGCATAATATTCGCATTGAACGGGAATAATTACGGAATCAGCTGCTGCCAATGCATTAATCGTTAACAAACCTAATGAAGGGGGACAATCTATAATAATGAAATCATATTCATGCTTGATTTTATCCAATGCGCTTTTCAATCGCACTTCCCGGGAAATAGTGGGGACGAGTTCAATCTCAGCACCTGCAAGATTGATCGTTGCCGGAACAACATACAAATTTTCAACAGCGGTCGGGTTCACTATTTTGGCTATATCAGCATCATCAACTAAAACATCATAAATGCATTGCTGAATTTCTCCCTTTTCAATACCGGCACCGCTCGTTGCATTTCCTTGAGGATCGATATCTACGAGCAGAACCTTTTTTCCTATGTAAGCAAGACAAGCGCCCAAATTGACGGATGTCGTTGTTTTCCCCACTCCTCCTTTTTGATTTGCAATTGCTATGACCTTGCCCACGGTTTTCACCTACCTTTTTGCTCTACCAATTATGTAATCTATTTTATCAAAGGCTGTGTTAAAGTACAGTGCAGATTTAACCACGATAGAATAAAGCGAAACTTACTTTTTTAAAAGATTCTTAAATCTAAATTAATCTAAATTAATTTTTTAAAATCAAATTTTTTTGTTTATTTAAGAGGGAGAAAGATTAAGAGGAGACTGGTTGTATCGATGCAATGAAGACAAATGTGAAAAGTCCATGAAAAAGTGAGAAACATTTATGAAATTGAATGCTTCTCACTCACGTAATCTATGATTTTTTTTTCGGGATTCGAATGGTAATTTGATAAAACTCTCCTAAATCTTTTTCTTCTGAATCCAGCTTGATTCCACTTTTTGCAACCATGGTAAGGGACTGTCTGATCGTATTAACCGCAATTCTCATATCTTTGCTGATTGCTTTTTTTCTCGGTTTCGGTTTTGCCGGTGTTTTGTCTAACATTTTGGCAACTCGTTCTTCGGTTTGTTTGACATTCAAATTTTTCTCGATAATTTCATTCAACAGCTGAATTTGTTTTTCAGGATCTTTGAGAGGAATGAGCGCCCTCGCATGTCTTTCTGTAATGTTTTTTTTCAATAAAGACTCTTGGATTTCTTGAGGCAGTTTTAGGAGACGAAGCTTATTGGCCACAGTGGATTGACCTTTTCCCAGCCTTTGAGCTAAAGCCTCTTGAGTTAAATTATGAAGCTCTAACAGCTTGCCGTAAGCCATTGCCTCTTCTATGGGTGAAAGCTCTTCCCTCTGTAAGTTTTCGATTAAGGCCACAGAAGCTGTTTCCGTATCATTTAAATTCTTTATAATAGCCGGTACCGTTTCCCATCCTAATTTCTGGACAGCCCGCCAACGTCTCTCGCCAGCAATGATTTCATATTTTCCTTGCTCAAATTCCCTGACAACAATCGGCTGAATAATCCCATGCGTATGAATTGTTCTGGATAATTCTATTATTTTTTCATCATCAAAAATCGTTCTCGGCTGAAAACGATTGGGGATAATTTGGGATATGGGGATGTGTTTTACTTCTTCTCTCTCACTCGTTATTTCTTGCGTTTCATCAACTTCTTTTTCACCCAAACCAAAAAAACGAGAGAAAGGATGCTTCATCGTCCTCCACCACCTTTAGGAAACTCCCTTATTACATATTCTTTATCTTGACGACAAGTTCCTGCAAAACCAATGGTCAATTCGTGTTTTTCAATAATCTTCTTTCGACATATTTTTATATATTTCCCGGAAAATATTTTGACGGTCCGGACTTTTCCCTCTCTATAATAACTTTTTTCTCCTTATTATGGAACGTTATTCCAACGGCATTTTATTAGGCACTCCAGGCTTGCGCGGATATTTTTTAGGCGTTTGTTTTACTTTTTCAATCCAGATAATATTTCTTTCGCTTTGTTCGTACGGCAACAGAAACGATCCAATTTCTTTGATTTTGCCTCCCAAAGTGGAGATGGCTTTTTCAGCCGCACGCAGTTCTTCTTGGGCATGGGCAGCTTTCATCGCCAAAAAGGCTCCATTTTCTTTCACAAGCGGCAAACACAGTTCGCTCAACACCGACATTCTGGCAACGGCTCTAGCCGTGACCACATCGTAATGCTCGCGATGCTCTTTCTTTTGTCCAAAACTTTCTGCGCGGTCATGGTAAAAGGACGTATTTTCCAATTTCAATGTTTTGGCTAATTCCTCCAAAAAGGTAATTCGTTTTTTCAAAGAATCGACAATGGTTATTTTTAACGATGGAAATACGATTTTTAAAGGAATGCTTGGAAAACCGGCCCCCGCTCCCACGTCACATACCGACCATTCTTTGCGAAAATCGTAATAAAAAGCAGCGGAAATCGAATCATAAAAATGTTTTAAATAGACTTCTTCCCGATCGGTTATGGCAGTCAAATTCATTCGCTCGTTCCAGTCCACAAGCATTTCGTAATAGCGTTCGAATTGCTCAAGCTGAAAAGAAGTCAATATAATTCCTTTTTCTTTAAGTTTTTCTTGAAATTGATCAATGTTCATGACTTCATCATTCCCTATTTTGATTCTCTCACTTATAGGCAGTCATCCCCCACTTGTTCAAATCGACAAAAAGTGGGGGACATTTTTTGAAAAAAACTATTTGCAGTGTCTTTTATGGAACCTTTCTCCCACATGCTAACGCATTCGTTCAGCTTGACGCTTCCGGGAAAATGATCCGATCCATATTCATTTTAATTAGCGATGCGTGCAATTTTTCCTTGTTCAATATAAACAAGCAAAATGGAAATATCCGCCGGATTGACGCCGGAAATACGTGACGCTTGAGCAATCGACAACGGCCGCACTTTTTTTAATTTTTGTCGAGCTTCTGTGGCAAGACCGTTGATGGCATCATAATCAATATCTTCCGGAATCTTTTTATTTTCCATTTTTTTTAACTTATCAACTTGCTGCAGCGATTTTTGAATATATCCTTCATATTTAATCTGAATTTCAACTTGTTCTTCGACTTCTGGGCTTAACTCTTTTTCGGCCGGAACGATTTTTTTGATATGGTCATATGTCATTTCCGGTCTTTTCAGCAAGTCTGAAGCTCGGATCCCATCCTTAAGCGGGCTTCCTCCTGCTTCTGAAATCAGCTGCTGTACCTCTTCATTCGGCTTGATGATAGTGGATTTCAGCCGCTTCATTTCATTTTCAATGTCTTGCTTTTTATTTAAAAAGGCTTGATAGCGTTCTTCTTTAATTAATCCAAGCTTGTAGCCAATTTCCGTTAAACGAAGATCGGCATTATCATGACGGAGTAGCAAGCGGTATTCAGCCCGCGATGTCAGCAAACGATACGGTTCGTTCGTTCCTTTTGTCACCAAGTCGTCGATAAGCACTCCAATATAAGCATCGGATCTGCTTAAAATCACTTCTTCTTTTCCAAGAACCCGACATGCTGCATTAATACCTGCCATAATCCCTTGTCCAGCTGCTTCTTCATAGCCGGATGTTCCATTAATTTGGCCTGCAGTATACAAATTCTTAATTTTTTTCGTTTCTAGAGTTGGCCACAGTTGTGTTGGCACGATCGCATCATATTCGATGGCATAGCCAGCACGCATTAATTGTGCTTTTTCAAGACCGGGGATAGTTTGCAAAATACGATGTTGCACATCTTCCGGCAGACTCGTAGACAAACCTTGAACATATACTTCCTCAGTATTTCGTCCTTCTGGTTCCAAGAAAATTTGATGACGTGGTTTGTCATGGAAACGAACGACTTTATCTTCAATGGACGGACAATAACGCGGTCCAGTCCCTTTAATCATACCGGAATACATTGGAGACCGGTCCAAGTTGGCATTAATGATTTTGTGTGTTTCCTCATTGGTATATGTCAGCCAGCAAGGGAGCTGGTCGGTGATAAATTTGGTCGTTTCATAACTGAAAGCTCTTGGTTCTTCATCGCCCGGTTGAATTTCCGTTTTGCTGTAATCGATAGTTTTGCTATTGACGCGCGGTGGTGTACCCGTTTTAAATCGAACAATGTCAAATCCAAGTTCTTTTAAATGCTCAGCAAGGCCTATCGAAGGTTGTTGATTATTCGGGCCGCTCGAATATTTCAAGTCTCCGATGATAATTTCCCCGCGCAAATAGGTTCCTGTCGTTAAAACGACTGTTTTTGAACGATACACCGCACCTGTTTTCGTTATAACCCCTTTACATTCATCATTTTCGACAATTAATTTTTCAACCATTCCTTGAACTAATGTTAAATTCGGTTCGTTTTCCAGCGTTTTTTTCATTTCCCGCTGATATAAAACTTTATCCGCTTGCGCTCTTAGCGCACGGACGGCCGGACCTTTACCTGTATTTAACATTCTCATTTGGATATAGGTTTTATCAATATTTTTTCCCATTTCCCCGCCCAATGCGTCAATTTCGCGGACAACAATTCCTTTTGCCGGACCGCCGATTGACGGGTTGCAAGGCATAAATGCGATCATATCCAAGTTGATGGTAATCATTAACGTCTTAGCACCCATTCTGGCAGCAGCCAGGCCTGCTTCGACTCCAGCATGTCCGGCACCGACGACAATGACATCATATTGGCCTGCTTCATATTGCTGCATCGTAATATTCCTCCTCTAAAAAGTACTGATCATTATTTTCCAAGACAGAATTGTGAAAACAGCTGATTGATTAAACTTTCATGGACGCTATCCCCAATGATTTCACCGAGCAATTCCCACGTTCTTGTTAAGTCGATTTGCACCATGTCGACCGGCATAGACGCTTCCACTCCTGCAATCGCATCATTGATCGCATTAAGCGCTTGGTTCAGCAAAGCGATATGGCGACTGTTGGATACATAAGTAGCGTCCTGCGATTCGATCGATCCCTCGAAAAATAGTGAAGCAATCGCCTCCTCCAATTCATCAATTCCTTGTTCTTCCAACAGAGATGTCGTTACGATCTTATGGTTGTTTGCCAGTTTCTGTACCCGTTCCATATCAATTTTTTGGGGAAGATCGGTTTTGTTGACGATGACAATGACGTCCATTCCTTTTGCCGCTTCAAACAATTTTTCATCTTCCGGCGTCAGCTCTTCTGAATAATTTAATACGAGTAGAATTAAATCTGCTTCTTTTAGTACTTGCCGCGACCGTTCTACCCCTATACGTTCGACGATATCTTCCGTTTCCCGGATCCCCGCTGTATCCACTAATCGAAGAGGCACGCCTCTTACATTTACAAATTCCTCAATTACATCGCGCGTTGTTCCCGGAATATTGGTGACGATCGCTTTATTTTCATGAACAAGAGCATTCAACAGCGATGATTTTCCTACATTCGGCCGGCCAATAATAACCGTTGACAATCCTTCTCTTAAAATTTTTCCTTGCTGAGACGTCCGTAACAGTTTTTCAATTTCTTGTTTGACGTATAAAGATTTTTTCAAAAGCAGCTCGTGGGTCATTTCTTCCACGTCATCATATTCCGGATAGTCAATATTCACTTCCACGTGAGCGAGCACTTCTAAAATTTCCTGACGAAGTTTACGGATCAACTTGGAAAGGCGTCCTTCCATTTGATTAAGAGCGACATTCATCGCTTTATCGGTTTTGGCGCGGATTAAATCCATCACTGCTTCTGCCTGCGACAAGTCAATACGTCCATTTAAAAAGGCTCTTTTTGTAAATTCACCCGGTTCTGCCATCCGGGCTCCCGAATTTAGTACTAGCTGCAATACACGATTCACCGAAACAAGGCCTCCGTGGCAGTTAATTTCCACCACGTCTTCCCTTGTAAACGTTTTGGGAGCCCTCATGACCGATACCATTACTTCTTCGACAACATTTCCGGTTTGTGGATCATGCAGTTGTCCGTAATGGATCGTATGGGTAGGAACGTCCGCCAATTTTTTTCCATTGGGGCTGTGAAACACTCGATCAGCAATAGAAACAGCATCGGGGCCGCTTAAACGAACGATTGCGATCGCTCCCTCCCCAAGCGGTGTCGAAATAGCCGCAATCGTGTCGATATCCATATCGACTCACCTCTTTTCGTCTCAAACTTTTGATCTATATAAATAAATTGGATTAGTTTTAAATCCTCTAAATTATTAGGTTACCACATAAGGTATTTCAAAAAAAGAACCTTGCTTTTTGTCAAGGCTTGGCTCAGATCTCATTTTATGATTTTCTACCCATAAGTGTATCAAAAAATATCCACAGTATAAACGGATAATGGTATTATTTTAACTTATTCACATGTGAATAACAATAATCAAATCGACCTTCGAACAGGGGCATTATAAACATGTGAATATCTTCGGAAGAAAAGAAAGTTATCAAAGTAAAACGAAGAGAATTAAGTGAGCGGGAAAGAGAAAGGATTGAAATGAGGGATAAGGAGAAAACTTTCACAAAAAACGACACAAGCCTTCTAGCTTGTGTTTTTCGTTTATAGAAATCAACAAATTTATACTTAAAATTTTCCTATATTATATAGTTATGAACTTTTCTTGAAATTAGAGCTTCTTTTTCACGCTCCAAATATTAATTTCCACCCGATTTTTGGAGACGGAACGGTGAAAATTTTCTTTTATTTGAGAGAAATGACGACAAAGAGATGGCGTTCCGCTTATTCTGAATGAGTCATCATACAAGCGAAAATGGACGATCTCCCTTTAAATGATTTGATTCTATCAGCGAAATCCCTTTTTTCGCTTTCTGCAAAACTCCTTATTCAACGGCGTCCCGTTTCACTCTCAATCGTGCCAAAAACTGTTTGCACGGCTTCTTTAACGATTTGTCCGATCACCGTATGTTCTTTCATATTTTTCTTCCTGTACCTGACTGTATTCTCTATGCTGATTCCGCAAAAAAACGGACCTCTGTCTGAAAAATGAAAAGCACGAAAAAGTCAGCAATGCATACCTTTATCAATCAATGGATGTCTGCCATCCTACTTTAGGACTAACATTCACTTGAATTCTTGTTTAAAACCTTCGCTTTTTTTAAGACATGAAGCAAACTTTTTTTGGTTTCATGAAAATCCATTTCCGCCGTAGGCTTTCTCGCAATCACCACAAAGTCGAACCCAGGTTTAATATCCTCTTTCAAGTCAGTGAATGTTTGCCTTATGTATCGTTTAATCCGATTTCTAATGACCGCTTTCCCTACTTTTTTACTGACGGATAACCCGATCCGAAAGGGCACCTTCTGCTCTTTTGGAAAATAGTACAAAACAAACTGACGGTTCGCCACTGAATTTCCGCCTTTAAACACCCTTTGAAATTCTTTATTTTTCTTAATTCGAAAAGCCTTTTTCATTTTTCTCAGCCCACCTATTTGCTTCTTTACTGCGCTTTTTCGTAAGCTGTTCCGTCTAGCCTAAATGTGAAAAAAGACCACTGAGGTTTTCAGTGGCCTATGCAGACAATACTTTTCTTCCTTTGCTACGACGGCGAGCCAACACTTTTCGTCCGTTTTTCGTACTCATGCGTTTGCGAAAACCATGAACTTTGCTTCTTCTCCGTTTATTTGGTTGATAAGTTCTTTTCATTTTGATAACACCTCCCTGAGGATCGGTTAGTCAACAATAATAGACAGTCTAATTCATTATAAAGATGTCGCAGCTTCATTGTCAACTCGTTTCCCAAAATCTTTGAAACACCCGCCGACGATTTCTATCAGTTTTCAAATTTGAAAATGAAAAAAATGCTCCTTAACATTTTATCCAAAAAGACATCTTCATTACTTTGTGGATATCTTTCGACAGATTTTTTCTTATCCACATAGGATACTAACATGTTTTTAACACATCCCCTGCTTGTGGAAAACTTTTTTGAACATATTTTCGATATTGTGGATAAATAGAGAAAGTCGTTGCAACTGCTTATATTATTTGCTATTATTAATGTGTTTTCACTCTGGATAGCTTTTCGGAATATATACACTTATCCACAATTGTGAATAACCTGTGGAAAAATTATTCCACAGGCTTGCAAAAAAATTATCCACATATTGCGGATTTTGTCGAAAAGCTATTTTTATCTTTATTATATAGTTATCCACTATGCATGGTATGCATATTTATAAATTTTATTTTGAAACCTACTATGAAAATATGAAAGTTGATCATGCCCTAAGGAGGGGACGGCA